>NZ_JBHYNC010000014.1:0-126401 GCF_042743165.1 Gordonia sp. NPDC058843 | reverse complement strand
CCACCGAGCCGATCGACCGCTCGAGACCGACCGCGACCACGTCGCCGGGACCGACGCCCCGGGCGATCAGCTGCCGGGCCACGCGATTGGTCCGTGCCTCGAAGTCGGCGTAGGAGACCTCGACGCCGTCGCTGACGAGCGCGGCGCGGTCGGGGTCGAGGACCCGGCGGTCGAGCAGTTCCGTCAGCGGCGCCGGCTCGGTGACGCCACCGTCGGCGGCAAGGCCGGTCGCGCCGACGGAGTTGCGGCTGGGCGCGCTGAGGGTGGCCGCGTCGATGCCGACGATGTCGATGTCGCCGACGGGCGCCGCGGGGTCGGTGACCATCGCCGCGATCACCTGCAGCCACACGCCGGTGAACCGGCGGATGGTCGCGGCGTCGAACAGCGAGGTGGCGTAGAGGAAGTCGGCGCGCATCGGCGACGACGCGGTGCGTTCGGTCACCGACACGGTGAGGTCGAACTTGGCGATCGGGTCGGCGACGCCCAGCGGTTCGGCGCTCAGCCCCGACACCTCGACACGGTCGATCTCCTCCGGACGGCCCGACGCGGACACCAGCGTGTAGGCGATCTGCACCAGCGGTGGGTAGGCCGTGGACCGTTCCGGTGCCAGTTCCTCGATCAGGTCGTCGAACTGAACGTCGCCGTGGGCGAAGGCGTCGAGGTCGGCCGCCCGCACGGCGGCGACGAGATCGACGGTCGACGCCGCCGGATCGACCGCGGTGCGCAACACGAGGGTGTTGACGAACATGCCGACGAGGTCGTGCAGCGAGGCGTCGGGACGGCCCGCGACCGGTGTCCCGATCACGACATCCCGGGTGGACGCGAGTCGCGCGACGGTGACCGCGAGCGCGGCGTGCAGCACCATGAAGAGCGTGACGTCGCGGTCCCGCGCGAGGCGCTCGAGAGCGGTGGCCAGCGCGTCGTCCACGGTCAGCGACTCGACGGCGGCGGCGGTGTCGAGGACGGCGGGCCGCGGCCGGTCCATCGGCAGGTCGGTGACGGCCGGGAGATCGGCGAGCACGCTGCGCCAGTGCTCGAGCTGGCGGCCCATCGGTGCGCCCGGATCGTCGGCGGCGCCGAGGTACTCCCGTTGCCAGAGCGCAAAATCCGCGTATTGGACCGGTGGCGCGACGAGGGCTGGGCCACCGGCGGTGCGGTGCAGGTATGCCGCGAGCAGGTCGCGGACGAACACCGGGGTCGACTCGCCGTCGAAGGCGATGTGGTGCACGGTGACGACCGCGTCCACCACGTTCTCGTCACGGCGCAGCACCCGGACGCGCAGTGGGAACTCGGCCGACACGTCGAAGCCGGTGGTGGCCGCGACGACGAGGTCGTTCTCGGTCTCGGCGGCCCGCCAGTCGAGCCGGGCGCGCGCGGCATCCGGGTCGGTGATGAGCTGGATGGGTCCGTGCTCGCCGCCGGGGTAGGTGGTGCGCAGGATCTCGTGCCGGGCGACGACATCCCCGACCGCGCCTTCGAGGGCCTCGAGGTCGAGCGCGCCGGTCAGCCGCAGCGCCATCGGGATGTTGTACGCCGGTGAGGCGGTGTCGAACTGGTTGATGAACCACATCCGGCTCTGCGCCGTCGACAGGGGCAACCGGTCGGGTCGCGGCATCGCGGTGACACGAGGGATGCTGCGCCCGCGCCCGGACACGAGGGCCGCGAGGTCGCGCACCGAGGGTGCATCGAACAGGTCGCCGACGGACACGTCGACGTCGAGCAGATCCGCGACGCGTGCGGCCACCCGGGCCGCCGACAGCGAGTTGCCACCGAGATCGAAGAACGACTGGGTGACGCTGACCCGGTCGGCGCCGAGCACGTCGGCCACGACTGCCGAGATCGACACCTCGACATCGGATTCGGGTGCCGCGAATTCCTCGACCGTGAGTTCGGGTACGGGCAGCCGGCGGCGGGCCACCTTGCCCGCGGTGTTGAGTGGCAGGCGATCCAGGGTCATCCACACGCTCGGTCGCATGTAGGCGGGCAGCGCCTGCGCCACCACCGATTTCACGACGTCGAGATCGACGGTGTCGGGTGAGACGTACGCGACCAGATGGGACTGCCCGGAGACCTCCGTCACCGCGGCGGCGGCGTGTAGCACCCCGGGCGCGGACATGAGCACGGACTCGACCTCGCCGAGTTCGAGTCGCTGGCCGCGCAGCTTGACCTGGAAGTCGGTGCGGCCCAGGTACTCCAGCTGCCCCTTGGCGTTCCAGCGCACCAGGTCGCCGGTCCGGTAGAGCCGTTCCCCGGGTTCACCGAAGCCGGTGTCGCGGGTCCCCGCGCCCTCGGTCCCGGCCGCGAACGGGCTGGCGACGAAGCGTTCGGCGCTGAGAGCGGCGCGCGAGGCGTAGCCGCGCGCGAGCTGCACTCCGCCGAGATAGAGCTCACCGGGCACACCGGATGGCACGAGCTGCAGACGCGAGTCGAGGACGAAGGTGGTGGTGCCGGGGACCGGGACGCCGATCGGAACCGACGACTCCCCCGCCCGCACCTGATGCGCGGTCACGTCGACCGCCGCCTCGGTCGGCCCGTACAGGTTGTGTAGTTCGGCGGCGGGCAACGCCGTCACCAGCGCCTGTGCCACCGCGGCCGTGAGCGCCTCGCCGGAGGTGAACGTCAACCGCAACGACGACAGCGCCCCGACCCGATCGCCCAGGACATCCAGGAACACCGACAGCATCGACGGCACGAAGTGGATGACCGTCACCTGTTCGGCCGCCACCAGATCCGCGAGGTAGCGCGGGTCGCCGTGCCGATCGGGTTCGGCGACGACGAGCGTGGCCCCCACCGCGAACGGCAGGAACAACTCCCACACGGACACGTCGAAGGTGATCGGCGTCTTCTGCACGAAGACATCCGAATCCTTGATCGCATACCAGTCCCGCATCCACTCCAGGCGGTTCACGATCGCCCGGTGCGAGACCGTCACGCCCTTGGGCCGTCCCGTCGAGCCGGAGGTGAACAGGGTGTAGGCGGCATCGTCGGGATGCAGTGGCGCGAGTCGTTCGGCGTCGGAGACGGCCGGGGTCGCCAGGTCGATCTCGGCCTCGGTGTCGATGGTGACGACGGTGACATCGTCGGGCAGGCGGACCTCGGACCCGGCTGCGACGAGAACGATCCGGGCGCCCGCGGTCTCCAGCATGTACCGGGTGCGGTCCAGCGGCGCCTCGAGGTCGAGCGGTACGTAGTGACCGCCGGCGGCGACGATGCCGTGGATGCCGACCAACAGCTCCACCGACCGCGGAAGCGCCACGGCGACGGCGACGTCCGGACCGACACCGACCGATATCAGGTATCGGGCGAGGGAATTGACGCGCGCGCCGAACTCTGCGTAGCCGACCCGACGGGGCCCGAACACGATGGCCGGCACATCGGACATCGTCGCCACATGAACCACATCGGTCACCGCAGGGCCTCCATCTCGCTTCGTCGCATGCCGTCTCGTGCTCTGTTCCCCATTCCCCCCGTGTGTTCTGTTCTCTCAGCCATCCCCGCCGAGACCGTCGTCGCCTTCCTGCTCCTGCCTCGTCTCACCGGTGCCGCGACGACGGCGGCCGATGATACCCGGCAAGGTGTCGTCCACCCTGCCATCAACCGGTCGGGACGAGTTACCCGACGACCACGCGAGCACGCGATCCCGTTCGGCGGGTGTCACGATCGGACACGCACCCACCGGGGCCGCCGGCTGTGCCGTGAGCCCGTCGAGGAGCGTAACCAAGCGCTGTGCGAGCAGCTCGATGGTCCCCTCGTCGAAGAGGTCGGTCGCGTAGACCATGGACGCCGACCACGAGCGGCCCGGGCGGGCGGTTACCGCGACCGTCAGATCCAGCTGTGCCGAGGTGACCGGCGACTCGAGTGCCGCGACGCGCAGGCCGTCGGTCTCGATCACCGGTGAACCGGCTCCGGCGTTCGTGAGCGTGAGCATGACCTGTGCGAGCGGCGAGAACGCCCTCGACCGGGTCGGGTTCAGCCGGTCGACCAGCGTCTCGAACGGCACGTCGGCGTTGGTGAACGCGTCCAGGTCGACGACCCGCGTCTCCTCGAGCAAC
Source organism: Gordonia sp. NPDC058843 (assembly GCF_042743165.1). NCBI lineage: Bacteria > Bacillati > Actinomycetota > Actinomycetes > Mycobacteriales > Gordoniaceae > Gordonia > Gordonia sp. NPDC058843. The sequence continues at coordinate 122,349 of NZ_JBHYNC010000014.1, read as the reverse complement.
TCGTCGAAGCTCATCGCCGGGTCCACCTCGGCCCGCAGGACCAGCGTGTTGACGAACATACCGATCAGCTGATCGATCTCGGCGCGGCCACGTCCGGCGATCGGGGTGGCCACGGCGATGTCGTCGGTCGCCGTCACCCGCGCCAGCAGCACCGCGAGTCCCGCATGCACGACCATGAACGGGGTCATGCCGCGTTCGCGTGCGAGCGTCGATATCCGGGTCGCCACGTCGAGCGGGATCTCGAAGTCCACGCGTGCGCCACGGAGCGAGGCCACGGTCGGCCGGGGACGGTCGGCCGGCAGTTCCAGCACGTCCGGTGCCCCGGTCAGCTTGCGCATCCAGTACGCGAGCTGTCGTCCGACCACGGAGGTCGGGTCGTCGACCGCACCCAGCTCCCGCTGCTGCCACAGCGCGTAGTCGGCGAACTGCACCGGCAGCGGCGGCAGGTCGGGTGCCGCGCCCGCCGCACGCGCCCGATAGGCCTCGGCGACATCGCTCATCAGCGGGACCATCGACTCGCCGTCGCCCACGATGTGATGCAGCACCGCGAGCAGCACCCAGGTGCCCTCGCCGCGCCGCCACAGGCGAATACGGGCCGGGATCTCGGCGGTCACGTCGAAACCGGTGGACAGCGCCTCGAACAGGTCACTCTCCGCGGCACATTCGACGAGGGCCGGCAGGTCGGCCGACGAATCCGTGTCGTGGACGACCTGGGTCGGACGCCCGTCGACAGCCGGGAAGGTGGTCCGCAAGATCTCGTGCCGCGCAACGACATCTCCGATCGCCGCGGTCAGGGCCGCGACGTCGAGGTCACCGGTGAGTTCGACACCGATCGGCAGGTTGTAGGCCGCCGATGCCGGATCGAGCCGGTTGATGAACCAGATGCGCTGCTGGGCGAACGACAGCGGGATGGTGTCCGGCCGCGGTTCGACCCTGATGACCGGCGCACGCAGGCCGCCACGATGTTCGCCGAGTGCGGCGAGCTGCCGTGGCGTCGGCGACTCGAACACGTCGCGCACACCGATGTCGGCGCTGAGCGCATCGCCGACGCGGGCGGCCAGACGGGTCGCCGACAGCGAGTTGCCGCCGAGGGCGAAGAAGTCGCCGGTGACCGAGACGGCGTCGACGCCGAGCAGGTCGGCGAAGATCGCGACCACACGGGCCTCGGCGGGTGTCTCGGGCGCCACGAGCTCGTCGGCCCGCACCTCGGGCGCGGGCAGCGCCCGCTTGTCCAGCTTGCCGGTCGGGGTGAGCGGCAGGCTGCCGAGGACCGTGATGGTCGACGGGACCATGTACGCCGGCAGCCGGTCCGCGAGATGCTCGCGGAGCCCGGGGATCGCGGCGCCTGCCACGGCCCCGTCGATCGCCCCGTCGATCGCACCGTCGGCGGGCACCACATAGGCGGCCAGGGCGGTGGCCACCGACCCTCCGACCCCGATGACCACTGCGGTGGCGACGCCGGGGTGCGACGACAGGGCGTTCTCGATCTCGCCCAGCTCGATGCGCAGACCCCGCAGCTTGACCTGGTCGTCGGCGCGACCCAGGTACTCCAGGACGAGCTCGCCGTGCGCCGTGCGCACCCACCGCACGCGATCGCCGGTGCGGTACATGCGTTCGCCGGATTCGCCGTACGGCGACGCGACGAACCGTTCGGCACTCAACCGGCCACGGCCGAGGTACCCGCGCGCCAGCGAGGCGCCGGTGGCGTAGAGCTCGCCGGCCATTCCGACCGGAACCGGGCGCAGACGCTGGTCGAGCACCAGGAGACCGGTCCCCGGGACGGGGCCGCCGATGTGCACGGGCTCATCCGGCTCGAGCGGCCCGCTGATCGTGATCGCCACCGACGCCTCGGTCGGACCGTAGGCGTTGTGGAACCGCACCGCCCCCGCCCACCTGCGGACCAGCGCGGCGGAGACCGCCTCACCACCCGAGGCCAGGACCCGCAACTCGGGCAGTCCACCCGGCTCCACGGTCGCCAGCACGCTCGGCGTGAGGAACACATGCGTCAGCTCGTGCTCCAGCAGGAACCGGGTGAGGACCTCACCGCCGACGACGTCGTCGGGCCGGTAGACCAGCGTCGACCCCGATGTCGAGGCGAGCAGCCATTCGAGCACCGAGGCGTCGAAACTCGGTGAGGCGTAGCCGAGTACCCGCGACCCGGGGGTGATGCCGAACCGCTGCACCTCGGCGGTCGCGAAGGCGTGTGCTCCCCGATGGGTCACCGCGACGCCCTTGGGGACGCCGGTGGACCCGGACGTGTAGATGACATAGGCGAGTGCGTCGAGATGCGGTGTTCCCGCGGTCTCGTCGGCACGCACCGGCCCGCCGTCGACATCGCGCACGGCATCGGCGAGTGCGAGGGTGTCGATCCACTCGGCTCCCCCGTCTAGGGTCTGCGGTCCGGCACCGATGATCAGCCGCACGTCCGAATCGGACACCATGTGGGCGATCCGCTCGGCGGGAAGCGTCGGGTCGATGGACAGGTACGCCGCGCCGAGTTTGGCCAGCGCCCACTGGGCCACGAGGCGGTCCACAGTGCGACCCACCGCGAGCCCGACCACGGAGTCCACGCCGATGCCTCGACCGATCATCCACCGCGCCAGGCGGTTCGAGTGCTCGTCGAGTTCGGCGTAGGTGAGCGACGCGCCTGTGCCGTCGGTGACGGCCACGGTGTCGCCGTGTTCGGCGGCGACCTCGGCGAAGACCTCGGCCGGCATCCGCGGTGCCGGTGCGGAGGCCCCGCGGACAGGCGTGAGTTCGGCGGCAGCGGCATCGCCGAGCAACGCGATCGCCGACGTCGGCAGATCGGCGTCGTCGACCGCGGTGCGCAGGATCTCCCGCAGCGCCGCCCCGAAGACGCGGACCTGGTCCTCGGCGAACGCCGACGGCAGGTACTTCAGCTTCAGCAGCAACCGGTCACCCGACGGTGAAGAGGCGAGGTTGAGCGGGTAGTGCGTCGAGTCGTCGGCGTCGACACCCACGATCTGCAGACCGCCGGCCAGCGAGGTGTCCGCGGTCGACAGCGATTCGGAGTTGACCGGGAACGACTCGAAGACCGTCAGCGTGTCGAAGAGCGCACCGATCCCGGCAAGCGCGGTGATGTCGGCGAGACCCACGTGCTGATGGTCGAGCACCGCGACCTTCGCGGCCTGCATGGCCGCGAGCACATCGCCGATCGATGCCGCCGGGTCGACGTCGACGACGGTCGGCACCGTGTTGATGAACAGGCCCACCATGCCCTCGGCACCCTCGAGATCCGACGGGCGACCCGAGACCGTCTCGCCGAACGCGACCACCTGGTTGCCGGTCATGCGGGACAGCAGTGCGGCCCAGGCGAACTGCAGGATCGTGCTGACGGTGACGCCGCGCGACCGGGCCAGCCGGTTGATCGCGGCGGTCACCTCGACGTCGAGCCATTCCTCGTGGTTGCGCGGCAGCGACCGGGTGGTGGCCTCGTCGCCGTTCGCGACCATCGTCGGCTCGTCGAGCGGCGCCACCACCTCGCGCCACGCGGCCAGTCCGGCCGCCGGATCGGCGGCGCCGAGCCTGCGGACGTGGTCCCCGAAGTCGGAATCCCCGGCGAGGCTCGCCGTGTACGGTCCGACACCGGCGTAGAGGGCGAGCAGATCGGCGAGCACCAGCGGACCCGACCACCCGTCGAGCAGGATGTGGTGGTTCGTGACGATCAGGCTCAGCGTCGCCGTGGCGTCGCCGTCCCCGCTGCCGCGCTCCACGCATACGAAGCGCATCAGCGGCGGCGAGTCGAGATCGAAGGGTGCGATCCGTTCGGCATCGGCGATCTCGCGGACACGACGGTCGACGCCGTCGGCGTCGAGCCCCGGTTCGAGGGCCACGTCCGACCACGGGAGCTCCACCCGCGGGGGCACGACGGCCACCAGCGCCCCACCGGCGGTGCGCACGTAGCCGCTGCGCAGCACCCGGTGATGGGTCACGAGTTCCTCTGCCGCAGCACGCAACCGAGCTCGATCCACATCGCCGCCGAGGTGCAGCACGGCCTGCGTGACGTAGACGTCGACATCGCCGGCTCCGGCCGAGGGCACACCGTCGACCCCCGACGGGTCCCGCGCGGTCATCTGCGACTGGAAGTAGAGACCGGCCTGCAGCGGCGTCAGCGGCCACACGTCGGCGCCGGGGAACCGCACTGCGAGGGCATCGAGTTCGTCCTGGGTGATCCGGCTGCCCGGGACATCCGACGGTGACCGGCCCGGGTCCCCGACCGACTCGATGTGCCGCGCGAGCGAGGCGAGTTCGGCCGCCCACAACTCGGCGAGGCCGGTGATGTCGCCGGCCTCGAACAGTGCCGCCGGGAAGGTGAAGTTCACGCTCAACCGTCGCCGGTCGCCGTCGCGGCGGGTGGAGACGTTCACGCTCAGCGCGTTGAGGGCGACCATGGCGCCGGTGACCGACGGGGGCATGCCCGGTGCACCGGGTGCACCGGTGAACGGGATGACCTCCGCCGGTTCCTGCGCGACGGATCGGCCTGCGCGACCCGCGCCGAAGAAGTTGAACCCGATGCTCGGCAGTGGCCTGCGCGAGAGTTCGGTGTCCCCGCCGTACCGCAGCACACCGAAGCCGAGTCCGCCGTCGGGCTGGCCGAGACGCTCCTCCTTGGCCGACTTCACCGCGTGGGTCACGTCGGTGGAGGGATCGACCGACACCGGCGCGATCGTCGTGAACCAGCCGACGGTACGGGACAGGTCGACGCCGCGTTCTCCGTCGGCGGTGTCGATCTCGTCCTGACGGCCGTGGCCCTCGACCAGCACCGTCACCGGCGTGACATCGGGGATACCGCGAGCCGTCTGCCAGCTGCGCACGGCGCGCGCGAACGTACCCAGCAACACGTCGTTCGCGTTGCCGCCGAACGCTTCCGGGACCACGGTCAGGGCGGCCTCGGTGACGTCGGCCTCGAACGCGTGGGTCACCGACACCTCGGTCGAGAAGCGATCGCGTGCGGGGTCCTGGACGGCCCCGAGATCGGTGGGACGCACCGGGAGACGGTCGAGCCAGTACGGCAGCTCCGCGGAACGCTGGTGCGTCTGCGCCGACACCGCCTGCGCCCAGGCGCGTTCGGAGGTCGACTCGGGCCGCAGGGTGATCGGCTGTCCGGCCGCGTGCTGCGCCCAGCCCGTCACCAGGTCCTCGACGATGATCGGCCACGACACCGCGTCGACACCGAGATGGTGGATCGCGAGCACGACCCGGCCGATGCCGTCGGCGTCCTCGACCACGCCGGCCGCGACGAGGACACCGGTCGACGGGTCGAGGTGCGCCAGCGCCTCGGCGTGGGCGGCACGCAGATCGTCGTCGTGTCCCGGGCTGCCCACCGTCGAGGCCGACAGCCGGGTGAAGACATACGGTACGGCCGCTGCGGAGTCGTCACGCGCGTCGGACCCGGCGACGAGTCGCCACGTCCCGCCCTCGCGGGTGAGTCGCGCCGACAGCATCGGGTGCGCCGCGACGAGCGCGGACAACAACTCCGACAACGCCTCCGGCGTCAGACCGGCGGGCGCATGGAGCACCCGGTACTGCGAGAAGTCCGCGAAGTCCGCAGCGACCGTGGAGTGTTCGAGCATCCACGACATCACCGGCAGCAGCGGCATCTCTCCCCGCGAACCGTCCGCGGGCTCGGCCAGTGCGGGCAGACGGTGCGCCTCGCCCGCGACGACACGAGCCATCGCCCGGATCGTGCGCTGCTCGAAGATGTCTCGCGGAGTGAGCGTGAAGCCCGCGGCGCGAACCGCCGACGCGAGTTGAATCGACATGATCGAGTCACCGCCGAGCGCGAAGAACGACTCGGTGACCGAGACCCGCTCGAGCCCGAGGAGTCCGGCCACGATCGCCGCGAGAGTCTCTTCCGTGCCGTTGCCCGGCGCGACGTAGTCGGCGTCCAGGGTCGCGAAGTCGGGGGCGGGCAGCGCGCGGCGGTCCAGCTTGCCCGCGCTGTTGAGCACCACGTCGTCGATCGGCATCCACAGTGTGGGCCGCATGTACTCCGGAAGCGCTTGCGTCACCGCCTCGCGTAAGACGCCGAGGTCCACGGTCGACGGGGCGACGTAGGCCACCAGATGCTGACCGCCGCCCGGCGCGTCGGCGACGGTGACCGCGGCGTGGACCACGCCCGGGCTCGCCGCGACGACGGACTCGATCTCGCCGAGTTCGATGCGCTGTCCGCGCAGCTTCACCTGGAAGTCGGTGCGGCCCAGGTACTCGATCTCACCGTCGGCGTTCCATCGGACGAGGTCGCCCGTGCGATAGAGCCGGGAGCCCGGCGCGCCGAACGGGTCGGCGACGAAACGTTCGGCCGACAGAGCGGGCTGGGTGGCGTATCCGCGTGCCACCTGGTGTCCGCCGAGGTAGAGCTCGCCGGGCACGCCCGTCGGCGTCGGAGTCAGCCGGGCGTCGAGAACGTAGGTCGTCGTGTTCCACACCGGCACCCCGATCGGGACGACCGTCTGCGCCTGTGTCACATCGGCATACGCCACCTCGACGGCCGCCTCGGTCGGACCGAAGAGGTTGACGATCTGCACGTGTGGCAGCAGCCCATGCGCACGGGCCACGACCGCTGGCGGCAGCGCCTCGCCGGAGGCGAACAGCCACCGCAGCGTGCTCAGTCGCGAGATCACCTCGGCGGGTACGACATCGAGGAACACCGACAGCATCGACGGCACGAAGTGCACCGACGTCGCACGGGACCGTTCGACGAGTTCGGCGATGTACGACGGGTCGGCATGGCCGCCTGGTTCGGCGACGACCATCGTCGCCCCGGCGAGCAGAGGTGCGAACAGCTCGGGGACCGAGACGTCGAAGGTGTACGGCGTCTTCTGGATGATGCGGTCACCCACCGTCCACGGGTACTCGTCCAGGCCCCAGCGGAGCCGGTTCATCACCGCGGCATGCGAGACCGTCACGCCCTTGGGCCTGCCGGTGGATCCGGAGGTGAACAGCGTGTACAGCGCGTCGTCGCCGCGGATCGGCCGCACTCGCTCGGCATCGGCGACCGGCGTTGTGGCGAGGTCGATCTCGCGGTCGGAGTCCACGACCACCCGGCGGATCCCGTCCTCGAGCGCGGCGAGATCGGCCTGCACGGGTCGCGGTCCCACGAGGAGAATCCGCACACCGGCCGTCTCGACCATGTAGCGCACACGATCGGCCGGGGCCGCGGTGTCGATGGGCACGTACTGCCCACCCGCCGCGGCCACCGCATGGATGGCCACGACCATCTCCACACTCCGGTCGATGCACACGCCCACGGCGACATCCGGGCCGACGCCCAGTGTCAGCAGCTCGCGGGCGAGTTCGGCGACCCTGGCGCCGAACTCGCGGTAGGACAACTCACGGTCGGCGAAGGTCAGCGCGATCGTGTCGGTCGACCGCGCCTCGAGAAACGAGATGGCATCGGCCACCGATCCCGCCGGGACGGTGTGCTCCGCACCGCGCGAGCGGCGGAGGATGTCCTCGATCTCGGCCGGTTCGAGGAGCGCCGCGTCGGCCACCGGGGCCTCGACGTGCGTCGTGAGCTGGTCGAGCAGCCCGACGAATCTCCGGGCCAGCTGGGCCACGGTGTCCTCGTCGAACAGGTCCCGGGCGAACACGAGCGAGAGCGGCCAGTCGGCGTCGCCGTCGGGAACGCTCACGCCCACCGTCAGATCCAGCTTCGCCGGCGGCTCGCTCGGCGGCATCGGTTCGATGTCGAGACCGGCGACGGAGGCCGGTGCGGTGTCGGCGCCCATCTCCGGAAGCGCCGTCTGACCGAACGTCAGCATCACCTGGGCCAGTGGCGCGAACGCCTCCGACCGCACGGGGTTGAGCTTCTCGACGAGCATCTCGAAGGCGACATCGGCGTTGGCGAACGCCTCGAGGTCGGTCTCGCGGGCCTGCTCGAGCAGTTCGGCGAACGACATCGACGGATCGACCTGCGCGCGCAGCACGAGGGTGTTGACGAACATGCCCACCAGGGGGTCGAGAACCCGCTGACCGCGGCCGGCGACCGGGGTGGAGATCGCCACGTCCTCACCCGCCGACAGGCGCGCGAGCAACACCGCGAGAGCGGCGTGGACGACGATGAACGGCGTCGCGTCCGACTCCCGCGCGAGGTCGCGGATTCGCTCGCCGACCTCGGCGGGGATCGCGGCGACCACACGTCCGCCGCGCTGGGACGCGACGAGCGGGCGGGGCCGGTCCGACGGCAGGGTCAACACCTCGGGCAGATCGGCGAGTTTGTCGGTCCAGTACGCCAACTGGGCGCCCACGACCGAGTTCGGATCGGAGCCGTCGCCGAGTACCTCGTGCTGCCACAGGGCGTAGTCGGCGAACTGCACCTCGAGGGGCTCGAAGCCGGGCTCGGCGCCCGACACCCGGGCATCGTAGGCGGTCATCACGTCGGCGAGCAGCGGGTTCATCGACTCGCCGTCGGCAGCGATGTGGTGCACGACCACCGCGACGACCGCACGATCCGGTGCGATCTGCCAGACCCGCACGCGGACCGGCCAGTCGGCCGCGACATCGAAGCCGGCGACGACCGCGGACTCGAGTCCACGCTGATCGTCCACGATCCCCCAGTCGAGACGGTCGGCGATCTGATCGCGCGGTGCGACGAGCTGATAGGCCACACCCTCGACAGACGGGAACGTGGTCCGCAGCACCTCGTGGCGGCCGACGACGTCGACGATCGCCGCACGCAGGGCCTCGGTGTCGAGGTCGCCGGTCACCTGCAGCACCACAGGGATGTTGTAGGTCGGCAGTGACGGGTCGAACTGGTTGATGAACCACATGCGCTGCTGCGCGAAAGACAGCGGGACCAGTTCCGGCCGTTGCGAGTTCGCGAGGATCGGCGGCAGCGCCTCGGCGTGGCCGGACACTTCGGCCACCAGTTGGCGCACCGTCGGGGCCTCGAACAGGTCGCGTACGGAGGTCTCGACGCCGAGCGCCTCGCCGACACGCGCCGCCACGCGGGTGGCCGACAACGAGTTGCCGCCGAGGTCGAAGAACGACTCGGTCACGCTGACCCGCTCGAGCCCCAGGACATCGGCGAACACCGCGGCCACCGCGGCCTCCTGCTCGGTCTCGGGCTCGACGATGTCACCGACCTCGATGACCGGCTCGGGCAGCGCCGTCTTGTCCAGCTTGCCCACCGGGGTGAGCGGCAGCGCGTCGAGAATTGCCACCGAGGCGGGCACCATGTGCGACGGGAGCCGTTCGCCGACAAAGGCTCTCAGCTCCGATGTATCGATCGTGGCGCCGTCTCCGGCCACCACGTAGGCGGCCAGTGCGGTCGCCACCGAACCACCGACACCGATCACGACCGCGGAGCGGACGGACGGGTGCTCGGCCAGCACCGATTCGATCTCGCCGAGTTCGATGCGGAGGCCGCGGAGCTTGACCTGGTCGTCGCTGCGGCCCGAGTATTCGATGACCGGGGCACCGGTGGAGTCCTGCTTCCACCGGACGATGTCGCCGGTCCGGTACATGCGATCGCCGGCGTGTCCGTGCGGATTCGCGACGAACCGATCGGCGGTGAGGCCCGGACGGTCGAGGTAGCCGCGCGACAACGCTCCCCCGCTCACATACAGCTCACCCGCGATCCCGAGGGGAACGGGGCGCAACTGGGCGTCGAGCACCATCAGGCCGACGCCGGCGAGCGGCCCGCCGAGGGCGACGGGTTCCCCAACGGCCATCGGGGCGCTGATCGTGACGCCGATCGTCGTCTCGGTGGGTCCGTACAGGTTCTGGATGCGGCGGAAGGGAGCCCACGCGTCCTTCAGGGCCTGCGGCACCGCCTCGCCGCCCGCATATACGACGCGCAGCGCCGGAACCGCCTGCGGTTCGATCGACGCGAGCACCGTCGGCGTCAGGAATGTGTGCGTGATGGCCTGACGCATCATGAGGTCCTGCAGCGGTGTGCCGCCCACGGCCTCGGCGGACCGGTAGACGAGAACACCACCCGAGACGACCGCGAGCAGATACTCCAGCACCGAGGCATCGAAGCTCGGCGAGGCGAATCCGAGGACCCGTGAGTACTCGTCGGCACCCGACCGGCGGATTTCCTCCGCGGCGAAGTTCGCCAGACCCGAGTGGGTCACCGCGACGCCCTTGGGCCGTCCGGTGGAACCGGACGTGTAGATGACGTAGGCGACGTTGCCCACCCGCACCGGTGCGAGCCGCTCGGACTCGGCGATCGGTGCGTCGCTCTGCGCCTCGATCGCGGCGGAGAGCTCGGTGTCGTCCATCCGCACCCATGAGAAGCGTTCGCCCGGAAGCGATCCGGAGGCCTCCACGGCCAGTCCCAGGACCGCGCCGGAGTCCTCGACCATGTTCGCCACCCGGTCGGCCGGGTAGTCCGGGTCGATCGGTACGTAACCACCGCCGGTCTTGGCCACCGCCCAGATGGCGGTCAGCAGCTGCGCGGACCGGCCGATCGCGAGTGCGACCAGCTTCTCCGGGCCGATACCCTGCCCGATGAGCCAGCGCGCCAGTCGGTTCGACCGCGCGTCGAGGTCCGCGTAGGACAGCATGACGTTGTCGGCGTCGACGACCGCCTGCCGGGGTCCCCACTTCGAAGCCGCCTGCGCGAAGATGTCGGCCAGGATCACCGGTTCGGTACCGGGTCCGCCGGTGACGACCGCGTCGGAGTCGGCGATGGACACCGTCGCGCGGGGCTCCGGTTCTGCTGCGGCGCGGGCGAGTTCGGCCACGGACACGGTCTCGCCGAGCGAGATCTGGCGCAGCGGGAGCTCGGGCTGTGCCAGCGACTCGGTCAGCAGCGTGACGAGCTGCTCGGCCAGTCGCACGACGGACGCATCGTCGAAGAGGTCGGTCGCGTAGGTGATCGCACCCGACCAGTCCTCCGACCCGCCGGGTTGCGAGATCGCGACCAGCAGGTCGACGCGTGCCGGGATGCGTTCGGTGGTCACCGAACTCACCTGTAGGCCGGCGACCTCACCGATCGAGAGATCCGGCCCGGCCAGTTCCGGCAGGGTCGACTGGTCGAAGGTGAGCCAGACCTGCGTGAACGGCGCGAAGGCCGCCGATCGCTGGGCGCCGGCCGCATCGGCGACGATGTCGAAGGGGACGTCGGCGTTGGCGAAGGCCGCCAGATCGGCGTCCTTGGCCTCGGCGAGCAGGTCGGCGAAGCCGCGGTCGCGGTCGACGGTCGTCCGCAACACCAGGGTGTTGACGAACATCCCGACGAGCGGATCGAGCACGCGCTGCCCCCGACCGGCGATCGGTGTGCCGACGGCGATGTCGTCGCTGGCCGACAGCCGCGACAGGAGGGCGGCCAGTGCCGCGTGGACCACCATGAACGGGGTGGTTCCGGTCTCCTGGGCGAACCCGGCGATGCGATCGCCGACCGACACGGGGACGCCGAACAGGACGCGGCCGCCGCGCTGGCTGGCCCGCGCGGGCCGGGGACGGTCGGTGGGCAGCTCGATCACGTCCGGCAGGCCGGCGAGGCGGTCGGTCCAGTAGGTGAGCTGACGGCCCACGACGGACTCGGGGTCCTCGGGCGAACCGAGCACCTCGTGCTGCCAGATCGCGAAGTCGGCGAACTGGACGTCGAGATCGGCGAATTCCGGGTCGGTGTCGGCGGACTCGGCGAGGTAGGCGGTCACGACGTCACGTACGAGCGGCGTCATCGACTGCCCGTCCGAGGCGATGTGATGGGTGATCACCGCGAACACGTGTTCGTCGGGCGCCACCTCCCAGATCCGGGCGCGGATGGGCCACTCCCGCGAGACGTCGAAGCCGGCGGAGACCGCCGCCTCGATCTCGGCCTGCGAGGACACTTCCTGCCAGTCCAGCTTGGCCGCGACCGACGTCGCGCGGTTGATCTTCTGGTAGGGCATCCCCTCGGACGAGGGGAACGTGGTCCGCAGCGACTCGTGGCGCGACACCACGTCGATCAGCGCGGCGTGCAGGGCGTCGGTGTCGAGTGCGCCGGACAGCCGCAGGACCACCGGGAGGTTGTAGGCCGACGAGGTGGTGTCGGCCTGGTTGACGAACCACATCCGCTGCTGCGCGAACGCCAGCGGAATCCGTTCCGGGCGTGGGTCGACGGCGACGATCGGGGCGAGAGCCGCACCGAGATCGGTGGTGGCACGCGTCAGTTCTCGGACGCTCGGGGCGTTGAACAGCTCCCGGATCGAGATCTCGGCCTCGGTGACCTCACCCACCCGCGCCACGAGCCTCATCGCTGCGAGCGAGTTGCCGCCGAGGTCGAAGAACGAGTCGGTGACGCTGACGCGGTCCACGCCGAGGATGTCGGCGAAGACCTCGGCGACCGCGGCCTCCGCCTCGCCGGCGGGGGCGACGTACTCACCGGCGGTGAACACCGGCTCGGGCAGCGCGCGACGGTCGATCTTGCCTGCGGTGTTGAGCGCGATGTCCTCGACCGGCATCCACACCGTGGGCCGCATGTAGCCCGGAAGAGCTTCGGCGACCACGGCCTTCACCCTGTCGAGGTCGACGCTCTCACCTGGCGCACCCGCGAGGTAGCCGACGAGGTGTTCCCCGCCGCCGGGCACGGTGGCGACCGTCGCCGCGGCGTGGACGACGCCGGGAGCCGAGGCGATGACCGCCTCGATCTCGCCGAGTTCGATGCGCTGGCCGCGGAGCTTGACCTGGAAGTCGGTGCGGCCCAGGTACTCCAGCACCCCGTCGGGACGGCGGCGCACCAGGTCACCGGTGCGGTACAGGCGCGAACCGGGCTCGCCGTAGGGGTCGGCGACGAAGCGTTCCGAAGTGAGGTCGGGGCGGGCGGCGTAACCGCGCGCCAGTTGGATCCCGCCGAGGTAGAGCTCGCCGGGGACACCGGCCGGTACGCGGCGCAATCGGGAATCGAGCACGACCGCCGACGAATTCCACACCGGGATACCGATGGGCACCGTCGGGTCGTCGGCCGCGACGGAGTGGATGCGTTCGAAGGTGATCTCCACCGCCGCCTCGGTCGGGCCGTACAGGTTGAAGAACCATGCGTCGGGCCAGATCTCGCGGACCGGTGCCGCGACGGCGGGCGGCAGCGCCTCACCGGTGGTCGAGACGATGCGGATGGTGTCGAGTGCCGCGAGTTGCTCGCGGTCGACGACCTCCAGGAACACCGACAGCATCGACGGCACGAAATGAACCATCGTCGTTCCCGTGCGGGCGATCTCGTCGGCGACCTGGCGCGGGTTCAGGTGGCCGCCGTCGGCGAGCACCACCACGCGGGCACCGATGGCCAGCGGAGCGAACAGCTCGGGAACCGAACAGTCGAAGGTGTACGGCGTCTTCTGCATGACGACGTCGTCGGGGCCGATCGGCAGAGCGTCGAGCCCCCACCACAACCGGTTCAGGACGGCGGCGTGCGACAGGGTCACACCCTTGGGTCGGCCGGTGGAGCCCGAGGTGAACAGGGTGTACGCGGCGTCGTCGCCCCGCAACGGCGTGCGACGGTCGGCGTCGGACACCGGTGCAGCGGCCACTGCGTCCACATCGACCAGCGCCGAGGCGTCGACCGGGATGACCCGCACCCCGGTGTCACCGGCAGCGGCCACGGCGTCGCGGACCCCGTCGGCGTCGGCGACGAGCAGGACCCGCACACCCGCGGTCTCGTACATGTAGCGGACGCGATCCGCCGGCGCGGCCACGTCGACCGGCACATACTGGCCACCAGCGGCGACCACGGCATGGATCGCGACCATCATCTCCACGGACCGTGGGATACACAGCGCGACAGCCACATCCGGCCCGACACCCGCGTCGATGAGGTCACGGGCCAGCGTGTTGACCCGCGCCGCGAACTCGGCGTAGGAGACCTCGCGATCGCCGAAGACGAGCGCGGTGGCCTCCGGGGTGCGCTGCGCCTGTGCGGACACGGCGTCGCTGACGGTCTGGACCGGTGGCAGCGCGACCCGCTCGCCCCACTCGGCGGACTCGATGGCGACCGTCGTCGCAGGCGCGACGAACGACGCATCGCCCACCGCGTGCCCGGGAGACGTCGTGAGGGCGTCGAGCAGGCGGATGAACCGATCGCCGAACTCGACGACCGACGACTCGTCGAACAGATCGGTGGCGTAGTCGAGGTTCACCGGCCAGTCCTGACCCGCCGGCCGCGAGGACACCGTGATCCACAGGTCGATCTGGGACGAGACCATCACGTCCGCATACGGGGTGACCGTGATCCCGGCGGCGTCGCCGAGAGCCTCGGCGGCGGTCGCCGACGGGCTGAAGGAGAACATGACCTGCGCCAGCGGCGCGAAGGCCTCGGACCGCACGGGACTGAGCCGATCGACCACCGTCTCGAACGGCACGTCGGCGTGGGCGAAGGCGTTGAGGTCGACGTCGCGGACTGCCGACAGGAGTTGCTCGAAGGGCTGGGCACCGTCGATGCGCGTACGCAACACGAGTGTGTTGACGAACATGCCGACCAGCGGATCGAGTTCGGCCTGACCGCGACCCGCGATCGGCGTGGTGACCGCGATGTCGTCGGTCGCCGACAACCGGGCGAGCAGGACCGCCACCGCGGCGTGCAGCACCATGAACGGTGTGACGTCGGCGCCGCGCGCCAGCTCGGTGATGCGCTCGCCGATCTCCGCGGGGATCTCGACCTGCGCACGGGCCCCTCGGCCGGACGCGACGGGCGGACGGGGTCGATCCGACGGCAGTTCGAGCACATCCGGGACACCGGCGAGTTGCTCGGCCCAGTAAGCCAACTGGCGTCCGACAACGGACTCCGGATCGTCGACGGAGCCGAGGACGGTGTGCTGCCAGATCGCGTAGTCCGCGAATTGGACGGCGAACGGGGCGAACTGGGGTGCGTGACCGGCCACGCGTGCGCTGTAGGCGGTGACGAGGTCGGCGACCAGCGGTGCCATGGACTCGCCGTCGGCACCGATGTGGTGGAACACCACCGCGAGCACGAACTCGCCCGGTTCGACCGGCCAGAGGCGGGTCCGGAACGGCCATTCCTCGGTGACGTCGAATCCCCGGGTCACCGCGGCGAAGACGTCGGCCTCGGAGTCGACGACCTGCCAGTCGAGCCCCTCGGCGACCGAGTCCTCGGGATGCACCAGCTGGAAGGGCACGCCTTCGACGTCGGGGAAGGTCGTGCGCAGCACCTCGTGCCGGCGTACGACGTCGGCCAGTGCTGTGTGCAGTGCGTCGACGTCGAGGTCGCCGGACAACCGCAGCACGATGGTCATGTTGTGCGTGGGCGCACTCGGATGCAGGCGGTTGAGGAACCACATGCGCTGCTGCGCGAACGACAGCGGCACCCGATCGGGTCGCGGCGACACCGCGACCACCGGAGCGATCCGGGATCCACGGCCGGTCAACGCCGACACCAGCTCTCGCACCGACGGGGCCTCGAACACGTCGCGCACCGAGACCTCGACCCCCAGCGCGTCGCCCACGCGGGCACTCACGCGCATCGCCGAGAGCGAGTTGCCGCCGAGCTCGAAGAAGCTGTCGGTGGCACCGACCCGCTCGACCCCGAGGAGTTCGGCGAACACCTCGGCGACCGCGGTCTCCTCCGGCGTCTCGGGGGCCACGTAGTCGCCCGTGGCGAACTCGGGCCGCGGCAGCGCCCGTCTGTCCACCTTGCCCGACGTCGTGCGGGGCATCTCCGGCAGCGCCATCCAGACGGTCGGACGCATGAAGTCGGGCAGCCCGCGGGCTGCGGCACCGCGTACGGCATCGAGGTCGACGTCCTCGCCGGGGCGTCCGGCGACGTAGGCGACCAGCTGTTCGCCGCCGCTCGGGGCGGTGGCGACGACCACGGCCACGTGCACGACACCCGGGGCCGAGGCCAGGACCGACTCGATCTCACCGAGTTCGATGCGCTGGCCGCGCAGCTTCACCTGGAAATCGGCGCGGCCGAGGTATTCGAGCACGCCGTCGGTGTTCCACCGGGCGCGGTCACCCGTGCGGTACAGGCGCCCGCCGCGGGGATCGAAGGGATCGGCGACGAAGGTCTCGGCGGTGAGCCCCGGACGCGAGGCGTAGCCCCGTGCCAGCTGGGGTCCGCCCAGGTACATCTCGCCCGGGACGCCCGGCGGGACCGGGCGCAGCCGGTCGTCGAGGACGCGGACCGTCGAGTTCCACACCGGTGCCCCGATGGGGATGTTCGGCGTCGGCCGGTCCACGCGTCCGTAGGTGATGTCCACGGTCGCCTCGGTGGGACCGTACTGGTTGTAGAGACCGAGGTCCGGCAGGAGCCGCAGAAGTCCTCCGGCCAGCGCAGGGCTCAGCGCCTCGCCGCCGGAGAAGATCCGGCGCATCGACCCGAGGTCGGCGTCTCCGGCACCGGTGGCACCGTCGAGGAACGCCGCGAGCATCGAGGGGACGAACTTGGCGGTCGTCACCCGGTGACGCTCGATGAGGCGTGCGAGGTAGACCGGGTCACGGTGGCCACCCGGTTCCGCGACGACGACCGGCGAGGCGGCGAAGATGCCGCCGAAGTAGTCCCACACGGAGGCGTCGAATGTGTAGGGCGTCTTCAAGAAGAAGACGTGCTCACCCGGGCCGTTCGACTCGGTGAACCATTCGAGGGTGTTGCGCAGCGCGCCGTGGGTGACGGTGACGCCCTTGGGACGTCCCGTCGATCCGGAGGTGAAGATCGTGTAGACGGCATGATCCGGCAGCACGCGGACGGGTCGGTCGGCGTCGGAGACCGGGGCTACCGCGGTATCGACCGGCGCGGAGGCGTCGACGACGACCACCGGGAGATCCACACCCGCAAGCGCTTCCGGGCGCTCGGCACCGGTGAGCACCATGGCGACGTTCGCGGTGTCGATCATGTATTGCGTGCGCTCGACCGGTGATTCGGTGTCGATCGGCACGTACTGACCGCCCGCCGCCACGATGGCGTGCACGGCGACCATCACCTCGACCGAACGGTCGATGCAGACGCCCACGGCGACATCAGGTCCCACACCCAGCGAGATCAGCTCTCGCGCAAGGCTGCTCACCCGGGCCGCGAACTCGTCGTAGTTCACGACGCGGTCGTCGAAGAGAACGGCGGGGCGATCGGCCGCACGTGCTCGCGCATCGGCGACGAGATCGACCACGGTGAGCTCGCCGCCGATCTCGACGTCGAGTCCGCTCGACCATGCCGCGACATCGAGTCGGTCGCCGGTGGACACCAGGGCGATGTCGGCGGTGCGGTCGTGAGGACGGCGGGACACCGTCTCCAGGATGTGCACCAGGATCTCGCCGAAGACGCGGATCTGGTCGTCGCCGAACGCCGCCGGCAGGTACTTCAGCTGCAGCGACACCTGCCTGCCCGCGGCCGCGGTGATCAGGTTGATCGGATAGTGGGTGGTGCTCCGCGAGTCGACGTCGGCGACGACGAGACCGTCGGCCATCCCCTCGGTGTCCTGCGACGACAGCGCGTCGGTGTCGATGGGGAACGACTCGTGGACGGTCAGTGTGTCGAACAGCTGGGGCGTGCCGGTGAGCGGGGTGAGCTCGGACAGACCGAGGTGCTGGTGGTCCATGACGGCCACCTTGGCAGCCTGGAGGCTGCGAAGTACCTCGACGATGGTCGCCGACGGGTCGACGTCGACGACGCTGGGCAGCGTGTTGATGAACAGGCCGACCATCGTCTCCACGCCGGGCAGATCGGCGGGCCTGCCCGAGACGGTCTCGCCGAAGACGACGACCCGGTTGCCGGTCATCCGGGACAGGAGAACCGCCCAGGCGAACTGCATGACCGTGGCGACGGTGACGCCCTCGGTCCGGGTGAGTTCCTCGAGACCGGCGGTGGTCTCCTCGTCGAGCATGACCCGGTGCTGCCGCGGCAGTTCCTCGTCGGTGGCCTCCAGACCGGGCGCGACGAGGGTCGGACCCTCGACGGGCGCGAGCACCGCACGCCACGCGGCCATCCCCGCCTCGTGATCGGACGACGCCAGCCGCCGGACGTGATCGGCGAAATCGAGTGCGGTGGAAGAGGTCTGACCCGTATAGGTCTCACCGGTCGCGTAGAGGGCGAGCAGGTCGGCCAGCACCAGCGGGCCCGACCAACCGTCCATCAGGATGTGGTGGTTGGTCACGACCAGGTGCGCCTGGCCGCCGTGCCACACGAGCACGAAGCGCACGAGGGGCGGGCGCCCGAGGTCGAACCGCGTGAGCCGTTCCTCCTCGACGATGCGGCGGATCTCCGCCTCCGCTGCCTCGACGGTCGCATCCTCGGCGAGTTCGACGACCCGCCAGGGGATCTCGACATGTTCGGGGATCACCGCGACGACCGCGCCGCTCGCGGTGCGCAGGTATGCCGACCGCATCACCCGGTGCCGGGCGAACAACTGCTCGGCGGATCGGCGTAGCCGGTCGCCGTCGACGCGGCCGCCGAGCGTGAGGACCACCTGCGTCACGTAGACGTCGACGGCTCCGGAGTCCTCGCCGGATGCGGCGAGCTGCGCCTGGAAGTACAGGCCCTGCTGTAGCGGCGTGAGAGGCCACACCGCGGCACCCGGATGGACACGGGCGAGATCGTCCAGGTCACGCTGCGTGACGCCGGTACCCGGCACGTCTGACGGGGACAGCCCGACGCGGGTTCCCGCGCCGACCACATCGACGAGCGCCGAGAGCTCGGCCGCCCACAACTCGAGCAGGTCTGCGACCTCGTCAGGAGCGAAGAGCGCACCCGGGAAGCTCGCACCGGCGACGAGTCTCCGGTTTCCCTGCTCGTCGTGCGCCGTGGTCACGCTGACACCCAGGGTGCTCAGCGCCACCATCCGCCCGGATGCCGACGATCCGAGGATCGGTGCGTCCGGGGCGTGGGTGAACGGCAGCGGTTCGGCTTCCGTTGCCGCTCCGCCGCCGGCACCGAAGTAGTTGAACGAGATGCTGGGCAGCGGCCGGGCGGCCAGGACCTCGGAGCCGCCACCGGCACCCTCGTCCCCGCTGCCGTAGCGCAACCACCCGAACCCGATTCCGTTGTCCGGCTGCGCGAGTCGCGCTTCCTTCGCGGCCTTGACCGCGTGCACCGCATCGGTGCCGGGGTCCAGGCGCACCGGGACGATGGTCGTGAACCAGCCCACCGATCGGGACAGGTCCGCGCGTCGCGGTGCCGTACCGGACGCGAGGACCTCCTCGTACCGGCCGTGGCCCTCGGTGAGGACTGTGATGGGTGCCCCGTCGGTGATCTCGCGCCGGGACTGCCACGAGCGGACCGCGCGGGCGAACGCCCCGAGCAGGACGTCGTTGACGTTGCCGCCGAATGCCTCGGGCACCGCGGTCAGTACCGACCGGGTGACCGCCGAACCGATCTCGTGGGAGACGTGACGTTCGGTGGACATGACGTCCTGGGTCGGGTCGAGCGTCACGCCGAGCGGGGTCTGTCGTGCGGGCAGCTGCTCGAGCCAGTACGGCAGCTGCGCTTCCCACGTGTCGACCCGCGCCGCGAGGGCGTTCGTCCATGCCTGGGCGCTGGTCTGTTCGTCGCGCAACTCGATGTCCCGCCCGTCGGCGAGCTGGGCCCATCCGGTGATCAGGTCCTCGATGAGGATCGGCCAGGACACGGCGTCCACGCCGAGGTGATGGATGACCAGGAGCACCCGGTCGACACCGTCGCGGTCGTGGATCAGCGCTGCCCGCACCAGCTGACCGGTTCGCGGATCCAGTGTCGCCGACACCGACCGGAATGCCGCGCGGACGTCGGCGTCGAACTCGTCGGTGCCGACTGCCGCGGCGCTGGACACCTCGACGACCGCGGCCGTGCTGCCGAACCCGTGACCGGTGCCCGACTGCCATCCGTCGTCGGTCCGCTCGAGGGTCGCGCTGAGCATCGGATGGCTGTCGACGACCGCGGCGAGGAGCCCGACCAGACGCTCGACGTCGAGTCCGTCCGGGGCCCGGAGCACGGCGGCCTGCACGAAATCGGCGAAATCCGCCTCGTCCCGGGCATGTTCGATCATCCAGTGCACCACCGGCGACACCGGGATCGGCCCGATACCGGCGGGAGTGGATTCCTCGAGCATCGGCAAGCGGGCGGCGTCGTCGTCGGCTGCCGCCGCCATGGCACGAATCGTGCGGTGCTCGAAGATCTCTCGCGGCGACAGGTCTACGCCGGCGGCGCGGGCCGCGGAGGCGAGCTGGATCGACATGATCGAGTCACCACCGAGTGCGAAGAACGACTCGGTGACCGACACCCGGGAGAGGCCGATGAGGTGCGCCACGATCGCGGCCAGCACTTCCTCGGTCGCGGTGGCCGGTCCCACGTACACATCGGCCTGCACCCCGAAGTCCGGTTCGGGCAGCGCCTTGCGGTCGATCTTGCCTGCGGTGTTGAGCGCGATGAACGGCAGCGCCATCCAGACGGTGGGACGCATGTATTCCGGCAGCTCGGCGGCCACCGTCGTCTTGACCAGCTCGAGGTCGACGTTCTCCGGTGCGACGTAACCGACGAGGTGATCGGCACCGGTCGGCGCCTTGGCCACCGTCACCGCGGTGTGCACGACACCGTCGACGGTCGCGATCACCGACTCGATCTCACCGAGTTCGATCCGCTGTCCGCGCAGCTTCACCTGGAAGTCGGTGCGGCCCAAGTACTCCAGGGTGCCGTCGGCGCGCCAGCGCACGAGGTCGCCGGTGCGGTAGAGCCGCGACCCGGGCGCGCCGTAGGGGTCGGCGACGAAGCGCTCGGCCGACAGGTCGGGCCGGGCCGCGTACCCGCGCGCCAGCTGGATTCCGCCCAGGTACAGCTCACCCGGCACACCGACCGGCACCGGCCGCAGCCGGGCGTCGAGCACCCAGGTGGACGTGTTGGCGACGGGCACGCCGATCGGGATCAGCGCGGGCGCGGCGGACACGTCGGCGACGGCCACCTCGACCGCAGCCTCGGTCGGACCGAAGAGGTTGACGATCGAGACCTGCGGCAGTAGTGCGTGCAGCTTCGCCACCACGGCCGGCGGCAATGCCTCACCAGAGGCGAACACCCAACGCAGCGAAGACAGTTCGGCGAATCGTCCGGACGGGACGAGATCGAGGAAGATCGACATCATCGACGGCACGAAGTGCACCGAGGTCGCCCGGGACGAGGCGATGAGGTCGACGAGATAGTCCGGGTCGGTGTGTCCGCCGGGACGGGCGATCACCATGGTCGCGCCGGTGAGCAACGGCCCGAACAACTCGGGCACGGAGACGTCGAAGGTGTACGGCGTCTTCTGCACGATCCGGTCGCCGACCGCCCACGGGAACTCGCCGAGTCCCCACCAGAGGCGGTTCATCACCGCCTCGTGCGACACGGTCACCCCCTTGGGGCGCCCGGTGGAGCCGGACGTGAACAGCGTGTAGGCGGGATGGTCGCCGCGCAGCGGCGCACGGCGTTCGCCATCGGTCACGGGCGCCGCGTCGGGAACCGCGCGCGAGGCGTCCACCTGCACCACGGTGATCCGGTCGTCGAGTGCGTCGATCGGCTCCGGGAGGGTACCCGCCGCGGACAGGACGATGCCCACCTGTGCCGTCTCGATCATGTACTGCACACGGTCGGCCGGGGCGGCGGTGTCGATCGGGACGTACTGGCCGCCCGCGGCGAGCACGGCGTGCACGGCGACGACCATCTCCACCGACCGGTCGATGCAGACGCCGACGGCCACTTCCGGCCCGACACCTGCCGCGATCAGCGTGCGGGCGAGATCTGCCACGCGCGAGCCGAATTCACCGTAGGTGAGCTGCCGGCCCTCGAAGACGAGCGCGACCGGAGCCGGGTTCGCGGCGATCCTGGCGGCGACCGCCTCGGCGATCACCGGCTGCCCGAACTCGCTGGCCTCACCCACCGACCACTCCGACACGCGGGTACGATCCGCGGCCGAGACGAGTGCGAGATCGCCCACCGCAGCAGAGGTCCGGCCGGCGCCGGTCAGGTCGCGGAGCACCGAGACCAGCCGGTTCGCGAACTCCCCGACCGTGTCGGACTCGAACAGATCGAGCGCGAAGATGACACTGGCCGCCCAGGCCTGTCCGGGGCCGCCGACCGAGACGGCGACGGCCAGGTCGAGCTGGGCGGACACCTCCGGGGGTTCGACCGGGGTGATCGCGAGTCCGGGCAGTGCGGCGCCTGCGGCGACCGAGTCGTCGCCCGGCACACCGGGTCCGGCTGGTAGCGCCTCGCCCAGGGTCAGCAGGACCTGCGCGAGGGGCGCGAAGGCTTCCGAGCGGATGGGGTCGAGATGCTCGACGAGTGTCTCGAACGGGATGTCGGCGTTGGTGAACGCGTCGAGATCGGTGCCCCGCACCTGGGCCAGCAACTCGTCGACGGTCAGGTCCGGGGTGATCCGGGAGCGCAGCACCAGGGTGTTGACGAACATGCCCACGAGCGGATCGAGGAGTCGTGATCCGCGACCGGCGACCGGGGTCGCGATCGCGATGTCGTCGGTGGCCGACAACCTGGCCAGCAGCACCGCGAGGGCGGCATGCACGACCATGAACGGGGTCACGCCGTGCGTGCGCGCGGTCTCGGTCACCGCCTCGGCGACGTCGGCGGGGATCTCGAAACCGAGACGGCCGCCCCGTGCGGAGGCGACGGCGGGCCGATCGTGATCGGTCGGCAGTTCCAGGACGTCGGGCAGACCGGCCAGACGCTCGGTCCAGTGCGCGAGCTGCCGGCCCAGCACCGACTCGGGGTCGTCCGCGGACCCGAGGACGTCGTGCTGCCAGATCGCGAAGTCGGCGAACTGGACGTCCAGCGGCACGAAGACCGGTGTCTCACCGGCACTCCGGGCAACATAGGCCGAGACCATGTCGGCGACGAGCGGCTTCCTCGACTCACCGTCGAAGGCGATGTGGTGGGCGATGAGACCGAGCACGTGGGTGTCGGCGTCGACCTGCCACAGGCACGCGCGGACGGGCCACTCCACCGATACGTCGAAGCCGCGGGTCACCGTCCGTTCGAAGTCCTCGGCCGAGGTGACCGTCGAGAAGTCCAGACGGGTCTGCACCTGCGATGCGTCCGAGATCACCTGGTGCGGACCGTGGTCGTCCTGCGGGAAGGTCGTGCGCAGGACCTCGTGGCGGGCGATGACGTCGGTGATGGCCGCCTGCAGCGCTGCGGTGTCGAGGTCGCCGGTCATCCGGACGACGGTCGGGATGTTGTAGGTCGGCAGCGTCGGGTCGAACTGGTTGATGAACCACATCCGCTGCTGTGCGAAGGACAGCGGGATGCGATCCGGTCGCGGCGACACCGCGACCACCGGCGGCAGCGCTCGGCCGCGCTCGGTCGTGCGGGCCACGAGTTCACGGGCCGTCGGGGCGTCGAAGATGTCGCGGACCGAGACCTCGACCCCGAGGACGTCGGAGACACGCGAGGCGAGCCGCATCGCCGAGAGCGACGTACCGCCGATGTCGAAGAAGCTGTCGGTGACACCGATGTCGTCGACCCCGAGCAGACCCGAGAACGCTTCGACCACGGCGGCTTCGGTGTCATCGGCGGGTGCGACGACCTCACGCGTGCCGAAGTCCGGAGCCGGGAGCGCGCGGCGGTCCACCTTGCCCGAGGTGGTCAGCGGCATCCGCTCGAGGACCATCCAGGTCGTCGGCACCATGAACTGCGGCAGGCCGCGGCGTGCGGCGTCCTTGACGGCGTCGAGGTCGACGGGTGCACCCGGACCGCCGGCCAGGTAGGCGACCAGCTGCTCGCCCCCACCTGCGGGGGCGGTGACGACGACGGCCGTGTGTACGACGCCGGGCGCCGAACCCAGCACGGACTCGATCTCCCCGAGTTCGATGCGCTGACCACGGAGCTTCACCTGGAAGTCGCTGCGGCCCAGGTATTCCAGCTCGCCGGCGGCATTCCACCGGCCACGGTCACCGGTACGGTAGAGCCGGGCTCCGGATGGTCCGAACGGATCCGCGACGAAGGTCTGGGCCGTCAGCCCGGAACGCGAGGCGTAACCGCGGGCCAACTGCACGCCGCCCAGATACAGCTCTCCCGCGACCCCGACGGGAACCGGGCGCAGCCGGGCGTCTAGCACGTGCACCGTCGAGTTCCAGACCGGGGTGCCGATCGGGATGTTCGGCGGCGGAGGCGAGGTGACCGCGCCGTAGGTGATGTCGACGACGGCCTCGGTGGGGCCGTACTGGTTCACCAGGAGCGCGTCGGGCAGTTCGGCGGCCAGGCCGGTGGCCAGACCTGGCAGCAGGGCCTCGCCGCCGGAGAAGATACGGCGCAGGGTCGCGAGCTTCTCGATGCCCGCCCCGGTCGCGCCGTCCAGGAAGGCGGCCAGCATCGAGGGGACGAACTTGACCGACGTCACGCCGTGACGCTCGATGAGTCCCGCCAGGTACCGGGGATCGCGATGTCCGCCCGGCTCGGCCACGACGACGGGACTCGCGCTGAACACCGGCCCGAAGAACTCCCACACCGACGCATCGAAGGTATAGGGCGTCTTCATCAGGAAGCGATGTGCGCCTTCGCCGTTGGAGTCGCTGAACCAGGCGAGGGTGTTCCGCAGCGCACCGTGGGTGACGGTGACACCCTTGGGGCGCCCCGTGGAACCGGAGGTGAAGATCGTGTAGACCGCGTTGCCGGGATGCACGACGCCGAGTCGGTCGGCATCGGTCACCGCGGCGACCGGCTCGTCCGGGAGCGGGACCGAGCTGTCGGCACGCACGATCCGGCCCTCGAAGTCGGCGAGTACCGCCGGGGTCTCACCGGGTCCGATCACGACGGCCGAGACCCGAGAGGTGTCGAGGATGTACTGCCCCCGGTCCACCGGGCTCTCCGGGTCGACGGGCACGTACTGGCCGCCGGCGGCGACGATGGCGTGCACCGCCAGCATGATCTCGACCGACCGGTCGAGGCAGACTCCCACGGCGACATCCGGACCCACGCCCGCGTCGATGAGTTCCCGCGCGAGCAGTGACACCCGCGCGGCGAACTCGGTGGCGTCGACGATCCGGTCGTCGTAGATGACCGCGGGCGCGTCGGGTGCGGTGGCGGCGGCCGCGGCGACCAGGTCGACGACCGTGTCCGGCGCGCCGACCTCGATGCGCGGACCCGCCGCGAAACCCTGCAGCCGGGTCGACTCGTCGTCGAGTACGAGGTGCGCATCGCCCACCGGGCGTGCGGGCGCCGAGAGCACCGACTCCAGGACGGCGACGAGTCGCCGCGTGAGGGCGTCGATCGTCGACTCGTCGAACAGATCTGTCGCGTAGATGACCGAGCCGGCCCAGCGCCGGCCGTCGTCACCCCTGTCGATGGCGAAGTTCAGGTCGACCTTGGCCCCGGGCGCCGCCGGCGGCAGGGGCTCGAAGGACAGGTCCCCGATGGAGCCGCTCTGTTCGGCGTCGATCGCGAAGTCGGCCGAGGCGGACTGGTCGAAGGTCAGGTTGACCTGGGCCAAGGGCGCGAAAGACTCTGTGCGGACCGGGTTCAGGGTTTCCACGAGCGTCTCGAACGGGACGTCGGAGTTGGCGAACGCGTCCAGGTCGGTGGATCGCACCCGGTCGAGAAGTGTCTCGAACGACTCGCCGCCGTCGACGTGTACGCGGAGCACCAGGGTGTTGACGAACATGCCCACGAGTGCGTCGAGCGCGGCCTGTCCGCGTCCGGCGATCGGGGTCCCGACAACGATGTCGTCGCCGGCCGACAGTCGCGCGAGGAGAACCGCGAGGGCCGTATGGACGACCATGAAAGGGGTCACGCCACGCTCGGCGGCGACCCGTTCGATCGCCTCGCCGACCGCGACCGGGATGTCGAAGTCGAAGCGGGCGCCGCGCTGAGAGGCCACCGGCGGACGCGGACGATCGGTCGGCAGTTCCAGGACGTCGGGTGCCCCGGCGAGCTGGCGCGTCCAGTAAGCCAGCTGAGCGGCGATGAGCGAGTCCGGATCGCCGGCCGAACCGAAGACGTCGTGCTGCCAGAGGGCGTAGTCGGCGAAGTCGACCTCGAGACCGGCGTGGACCGGCTCGGCGCCCGAGGCCCGTGCCCCGTACGCGGTGATCAGGTCTGCGAGCATCGGTTTCATCGACTCGCCGTCGGCGGCGATGTGGTGCACGACGACGACGAAGACGAATTCGTCGTCGGCCACCGGCCACAGCCGCGCACGGATCGGCCACTCGACGGTGACGTCGAAGCCCGCGGTGACAGCGGTTTCGAGTTCTTCCTGCGAGCCCACGATCGACCAATCGAGACGGCCGAGGTCATCGGCCGGGTCGATCTGCTGATACGGCACACCGTCGAGGTCGGGGAACGTGGTGCGCAGCACGGCCTGCCGCGCGACGAGGTCCTCGACCGCAGCATGGAGGGCGTCGGCGTCGAGGTGCCCGCGCAGGCGCAATCCGATCGGGATGTTGTAGGTCGACGATGCGGGTTCGAACCTGTTGATGAACCACAGGCGTTGCTGGGCGAACGACAGCGGGATCCGCTCCGGTCGCGACGAGACCGCCACCACCGGTGGCAGGCTCGCGCCCCGTCCGGACACCGTGGCCACCAGATCACGCACCGACGAGGCGTCGAACACGTCGCGCACCGAGACGTCGACACCGAGGGCGTCCGCCACCCGCGAGGCCAGACGCGTCGCGGACAGCGAGTTGCCGCCGAGATCGAAGAAGCTTGTCGTGACGCCGATCTCGTCGGGACCGTCCAGTCCGAGGACGTCGGCGAAGACGGCGGCGACCGTGGTCTCCGCGGCGGTCGCCGGTGCGACCGCGGCTTCGGCGACCGCTCCGGACTCGGGTAGCGGCAACGCGTCCCGGTCGAGCTTGCCGTTCGCCGTGAGCGGGAGCCCGTCGACGACGAGGACCTGGTCGGGCACCATGTAGGACGGCACCGCGCGACCGACGGTCCGTCGTACGCCCGCGACGTCGAAGTCCACCGGATCGGTGGCGGAGGTGGCGTCGGCCACCACATAGCCGATCAGCTGCTCGCCACGACCGGGGATCTCGACGACCCGCGCGGCGGCGGCGCCCACCCCGGGCACCGCGAGCAGTGCCGCCTCGATCTCGCCGAACTCGATGCGGTAACCGCGCAACTGCACCTGCGCGTCGCCGCGGCCGAGGTATTCGATGTCACCGGCCACGCGCCGTGCCAGGTCGCCGGTCCGGTACATCCGGGTGCCGGGCTCACCGTACGGCGACGCTACGAAACGCGATGCCGACAGTCCGGCCCGTCGCAGATAGCTCTGCGCCAATTGCCCACCGGTGACGTACATCTCGCCGACCATGCCGTCCGGGACCGGACGGAGTCGGTCGTCGAGCACATGGATCGCCAGCGAGGACAGCGGGCGTCCGATGAAGCTCGCGTCGTCGGCCGCCACGCCCGCCGGATCCAGCGGCCGGAAGCTGACGTGCACGGTGGTCTCGGTGATGCCGTACATGTTGACCAGCGTCGCGGTGTCGGTCGGGTTGTCGTCGAACCAGCGGCGGACCTGCTCGAAGCTGAGTGCCTCACCGCCGAAGACGATGTAGCGCAGCGCAAGTCCGGCCTGGTGACGCCTACGCGCCTCGGCGAGCTGATAGAACGCCGACGGCGTCTGGCTGAGGATGGTGACCCGCTCGCGTGCGAGGAGTTCGAGGAACTCCTCCGGGGCGCGTGCCATCTCGCGGTCCACCAGGACGAGGCGCGCGCCGGTGAGCAACGGCCCCCACAGTTCCCACACGGAGAAGTCGAAGGCGTAGGAGTGGAACATCGTCCACACATCGGTCTCGCGGAACTCGAAATCACCTGCGGCGGTGTCCATGAGAGTGATCACGTCACGATGGGTCACCTCGACGCCCTTGGGGCGGCCGGTCGAACCCGAGGTGTAGATCACGTATGCGCGGGAATCCGGATGGATCGCGGTCGGAGTCTGGTCGACCCCGGCGCCCTCCGCCGCCAGAGCCGCGACCTGGAGTACCGGCACAGAGTCCAGCTGTGCCCACAGGTCGAAGTCGGCGGTCGTCTCGTCGATGATCACCGCGCTCGGCCCGGCGTCGCCGACGATGAAGGCGAGGCGGTCGGCGGGATTGGTCGTGTCCAGTGGCAGATAACCTGCACCACATCGCAATACGCCCAGGACGGCGGCGACGAGATCTGTGCTACGCGAGGGGGCCACGGCGACCAGGTCACCGGGACGGACACCGCGGGCGACCAGGGCCGCGGCGATCGCGGCCGAACGCTCGTCCAGTTCGCGGTAGCCGAGGGTGGTCTCGGTGTCGCTGACCGCCGGGCGGTCTGCGTGCGCCATCGCCGATCGGCCGAACAGCTCCACCAGCGACGACTCGGTGTTGCGCGTCCGCGCGACGGGCGGGGTGAGAGCTCGACGGTAATCGGCATCGTCGACGAGTGAGATCGCGCCGACCTCGACCGAGGGATCGTCCACCACGGCGGCGAGGATGCGGACCAGGGAGTCGGAGTACACCTGCACCTGATGCTCGTCGAACGCGGCGGGCAGGTACTTGAGCTTCAGCTCGATGCGGTCGCCGACGACGCCGGTCACCAGGTTGAGCGGGTAGTGGGTCGAGTCGGTCGCCTCGAGATCCTCGATCCCGATACCGCCGGCGTCGGCCCCCTGCTTCAGAGACTGGGCGTCGACCGGGTACGACTCGTGCACAGCGAGTGTGTCGAACAGCTGTCCGCGGCCGACGAGCGCCGTCAACTCGGGCAACCCGAGGTGCTGGTGGTCGAGCACTGCCACCTTCGACGCCTGCAGCGCGTCCAGGACGTCGGCGGCACGGGCGTCCGGATCGACGTCGGCGACGGCGGGCAGCGTGTTGATGAAGAGGCCGACCATCGTCTCGACGCCGTCCAGATCGGCCGGACGCCCGGAGACGGTCTCGCCGAAGACGACCGTGCGCTGACCGGTGATGCGCGACAGCAGCACCGCCCAGGCGAACTGCATCACCGTCGAGACGGTGACTCCCCGTGCGCGCGTGAGGTCGTCGACGGCGGAGGTTATCTCGGCCGGGAGCAGCACGCTGTGATCGCGCGGAAGCTGATCGGAGGTCGCCTCGCGGCCGGAGCCGACGAGGGACGGCTCGTCGACGGCGGCCAGTACCGAGCGCCACGCCGCCAGGCCCGCTTCGGTGTCGGACGCGGCGATGTATCGCAGATAGTCGAGATAGTCTCCGCGCGCACCGGATTCCGCAGCAACTGTGCCGGTGTAGGTCTGACCGGTGGCGTAGAGCGCGAACAGGTCGGCCATGATCAGCGGGCTCGACCAGCCGTCGATCAGGATGTGGTGGCTGGTGACGACCAGCGTCGATCGTGTGCCGCTCCGGACGAGTACGAACCGCATGAGCGGGCCGGACTCGAGGTCGAACGGCGTGCCGCGCTCGGCCCGGGCGACCGCGGCGACCCCGCCGTCGCCGTCTCGGCCGGCAGCAGCACCCGGTGCGGAGTCGAGGTCGACTGTCCGCCAGGGGATGTCGATCGCTTGCGGCACCACCGCGACGACCTCGCCGCTGGGTACACGGATGAAGCTGGACCGCAGCACACGATGGCGGGCGAAGACCTCGCGCACGGCCTCGGCGAGACGGTCTGCGTCGACCTCACCGTTGAGCGTCACCACCGCCTGCGCGGTGTACACGTCGACCGCCCCGGCCTCACGGCCGGCGGTGGCGAGTTCGGCCTGGAACTGCAGGCCGCGCTGAAGCGGTGACAGCGGCCAGACGTCCGCACCGGGATGGGTGCGCGCGACGTGGTCGAGATCGTCCTGGGTGACCCGCGCCCCCTGCACATCCGACGGCGACAGCCCCGGATCGCCGACCCGGGCGACCTGTTCGACGATTGTCGCGAGCTCGGAGCCCCAGCGCTGCGCGAGCTCCTCGACCTCGGCAACAGACAGGACACCGCGCGGGAAGGTGAAGCCGGCAACGAACTCTCGGCCCTCGTCCCCGATCGACGTGCCGGCGTTGATGCTCAGCAGGTTCGGCACCGCCATGGCGCCGGTGACGGTGCCGGGCAGGCGCGGCGCAGACGGATCGGGCAGGAATGCGACGACACCGCCCGGGTCGCCCGCGGCACCGGCCGCACCGGCGCCGGCCACGTTGCCGAGGTAGTTGAAGCCGATGTTCGGAACCGGGCGATGCGCCAGTTCGGTGTCCGAGTACCGGAGCAACCCGTAGCCGATGCCGTTGTCCGGCTGGCCGACTCGTTCTTCCTTGGCCGCCTTGACGGTACGCAGTGAATCGCCGTGCACGTCGACGGCCACCGGGGCGATCGTCGTGAACCAACCCACGGTCCGTGACAGGTCCACGGTGCGCGGGTCGACTCCGTGTAGGAGCGCCTCTTCGTACCGCCCGTGGCCCTCGAGCATGAGGGTGACGGGTGTGTCGTCGGCAATGCCGCGGGCCTGTTGCCACGAGCGGACCGCACGGGCGAGCGCGGCGACGAGCGCATCGTTGACGTTGCCACGGAAAGCGGTGGGAACGGTGGTGAGCAGCGCCTCGGTGACTGTGGAATCAACGGTGTGCACGACGGTCTCGGTGGTCGACATGCGGTCGCGTTCGCGATCCACCTCGCCCCCGAGATCGGTGACCCGCGCCGGGGAGCGGTCGAGCCAGTAGTCCAGTTCGGCAGTGCGATCGGCCCGCTGGGCGTCGAGCGCGGCGACGAACGCGCGCGCTGAGGTGCCCTCCGGGCGCAGCGACAACGGCTGACCCGCCTGGTGCTGCGCCCACGCGGTGAGCAGATCCTCGATGATCACGCGCCACGAGACGGCGTCGACGCCGAGGTGGTGGATGACGACCACGAGACGCGCGTCGCCGTCGGGGTCGACGACCAGCACGGCCGCGACGAGCCGCCCGGCGGTCGGGTCGAGGCGACGGGAGGCGTCCTCGAACGCCTCGACGACAGTGTCATGGAAACCTGGTTCGCCGGTCCGCACCGGGCTCGTGCGGGCGCTCACGGCGTCGGGATGCAGCGGTGCGACACCGGTGCGCATCCGCCACTCACCGTCGGACGGCCCGGATTCGACGGCCGCAGCGAGCATCGGGTGTACTGCGACGACCTGGGTGAGCAGTTCCTGGGCGATCTCGACAGTGAGACCGGTCGGAGCGGTGAGCACCATCGACTGGGAGAAGTCCTCGAAGTCGGTGACCTCATCGGTCTGGTCGAGGATCCACGCGACCACGGGCGGCACGGCCATCGGGCCGATCCCCCCGCCGGGCAGCTCCTCGAGGGCCGGCACCCGCTCGCCGCGCGCGCCGACGGCGCGGACGATCGCGCGAACCGACTTGTGTTCGAAGATGTCCCGGGGCGACACGTCGATCCCGGCCGCACGCGCGGCCGACGCCACCTGGATGGACATGATGGAATCGCCACCGAGCGCGAAGAAGGAGTCGGTGACGCTGACGCGCTCGAGTCCGAGTAGTCCGGCGATGATCGATGCGAGCTGCTGCTCGAGTGCGTTCTCCGGTGCGACGTGGTCGGATTCGATCTCGATCGTCGGCGTCGGCAACGCGCGGCGGTCCAGCTTGCCGACCGGGGTCAGCGGAAGTGTGTCGAGAACGGCGATGCTCGCGGGCACCATGAACAGCGGCAGTCGATCCGCGAGATGGTCGCGCAGAGTAGCGATCTCGGCGTCCTCGCGCAGTACCACGTACGCGGCGAGCGCCGACACCACCGACTGCCCGCTGGCCGCGAGTCCGCCATCTGCATCGACGCCGACGACGACCGCGGAGGCGACGGCCGGGTGATCGGTGAGGGCGTTCTCGATCTCGCCGAGTTCGATACGCAGGCCGCGGAGCTTGATCTGGTCGTCGCTGCGTCCGACGTAGTCGACCGACAGCGAGCCGTCGGGGTCGTACGCCCAGCGCACGATGTCTCCGGTGCGATAGATCCGCTCCCCGGGTTCGCCGAACGGGTTCGCGACGAAGCGCTCGGCGGTCAGGCCGTGGCGATCGAGGTAGCCGCGGGCGAGAGCAGGACCGCTGACGTACAGTTCGCCGGCGACCCCAACTGGCACCGGGCGCAGTCGACGGTCGAGCACCAGCAGATCGACACCGTCGATCGGCGGTCCGATGTGGAGCGGCTCGCCCGGCTGGGTCGGCGGGGCGACGGTGATGACGATGGTCGTCTCGGTCGGACCGTAGACGTTGCGGAAGGCGACGAACCGGCTCCACCGGTCGCGCAGCCCCTCGGGCACGGCCTCGCCGCCGGCCCAGACGGTCGCCAGATGCGGCAGTTCGGCCGGATCGAGCGAGGCCAGCACCGTGGGGGTCAGGAACGTGTGGGTGACCCGCTGGTCGCGCATGAACTCCGCGAGCGGCGCGCCGGCGACCGCGTCACGGTGCCGGTAGACGACGGCCGCGCCGGCGGTGAAGGCGAGCAGGTACTCGAGCACGAAGGCGTCGAAACTCGGTGACGCGAAACCGAGTACGCGCGACTCCGCGGAGATCCCGGATCGCTTGACGGCTTCCACGCCGAAGTTCCGCAGGCCGCCGTGCGTCACGGCGACGCCCTTGGGCAGACCGGTCGATCCCGAGGTGTAGATCACATACGCGGTGTCGTCGATCCGCACGGGTGCGTGACCATCGGACTCGCCGACAGGACCATCGGGCTGTCCGGCAACGGATTCGGACACCTCTGGTGCATCGAGGTGCAGCCACCGGCCGCCGAATGCGGCCACGTCGGCGACACCGGTGAGGGTGAGCCCTGCGGTCGCACCCGAATCGGAGATCATGTGCGCCACACGGTCGGCCGGATAGTCCGGGTCGATCGGCACATATCCGGCCCCGGTCTTGGCAACCGCCCAGATCGCCACCATGAGGTCCACCGAGCGCGGGATGAGCAGCGCCACCAGGGTGCCGCGGCCGATGCCCTGTGCCAGCAGGTGGCGGGCCAGGCGCGAGGACTCGGCGTCGAGTTCGCCGTAGGTCAGCGACCGCTCGGGATCGACGACTGCCGGGCGATCGACACCGGCGCGCGCGACCGCCTCGGCGAACAGGTCCGCCAGCGGTGCAGCGGGAGTCGCCGGCCGCCGGCCGACGGGGGTGAGCACATCGCGCTCGGTCGGTTCCAGGATCTCGGCGTCACCGACGGTGACGGTGGCGTCGGTGACCAGGTCGTGCAGCAACCGTGCGAAGCGCTCCATCATCCGCGCGACGGTCGCCTCGTCGAACAGATCGGTGGCGTAGTTGACGCGACCGACCCAGGATCCGGAGCGGCCGGCGCGCAGACCGACCGTCAGGTCGACCTTCGCCGAGTTCTCTTCCGTCTCCACCACTTCGACTGCCAGATCGTCGATGTCGGCGACGAGCGTCGACGGGTCCGCGGGAGTGGGATCCACGGTCAGCAGGATCTGGGTGAGCGGCGCGAAAGCCTCGGAGCGCGACGGCGAGAGCGCATCCACGACCGCCTCGAAGGGCGCGTCGGCGTGCGCGAAGGCGTCGAGATCGGTGACGCGCACCGCATCCAGCAGGTCGGTGAAACGCTGGCCCGGGTCGATCACGGTCCGCAGCACCAGGGTGTTGACGAACATGCCGACGAGCGGATCGAGGGCCGCGTCACCGCGTCCCGCGATCGGGGTCCCGACGGCGATGTCGTCGGTGGCCGAGAGACGGGACAGCAGCACCGCCAGTGCCGCATGGATGACCATGAACTCGGTCACGCCGCGCTCGGCGGCCAGCTCGCGCACGAGACCTGCTGTTGCCGAGTCGATCTCGAACCCGACCTCGGCGCCTGCCATCGACGCGACCTTGGGACGCGGACGATCGGCGGGCAGGTCGAGCACTTCGGGGAGTCCGGCCAGCGTGGAACGCCAGTAGTCGACCTGGGCCGCCACCCGCGATTGGGGGTCGTCGATCGAGCCGAGCTCACGACGCTGCCAGAGTGCGACGTCCGCGAACTGCACCTCGAGGTCGGTGAAGTTCGGCGAACGCCCCTGGGAACGTGCGACATACGCGGTGACGACGTCGGTGACCAACGGACGCATCGATTCGCCGTCGCCGGCGATGTGGTGGATCACGATGAGAACGACGTGTTCGAGATCATCGACGCGGAGGACCCGGATCCGGATCGGCCGTTGCACCGAGACGTCGAAACCGGCGGCGGCAGCCGCGAACAGCTCCGACTCGTCGTCGACGACGTCCCAGTCGAGTTCGGCTCCGACTCCGGCGGCGTCTCCGATGACCTGCCGCGGTGCACCGTCGATCGACGGGAACACCGTCCGGAGAACTTCCTGACGCTCGACGACGTCGACCATCGCGGCTCGCAGCGCCGGGAGGTCGAGCTTGCCGCGCAGACGCAGGGCGATAGGGATGTTGTAGGCCGCCGATGCGGTGTCGAACTGGTTGATGAACCAGATCCGTTGCTGCGCATAGGACAGCGGGATCTCGTCCGGGCGCGGGGAGACCGCGGTCACCGGCGGGAGGCCGGGAACGCGGTCGGCGACGCGCTGCGCGAGCTCGCGCACGCTGGGCGCGTCGAACAGGTCGCGGACGGTGACCTCGACGCCGAGCGCGGCGCCGGCACGGGCAGCCACGCGCATCGCGGCCAGCGAGTTGCCGCCGAGGTCGAAGAAGGATTCGGCGACCGAGACCCGGTCGACACCGAGAACGTCCGCGACGACCCCCGCGAGAGTGCGCTCGGCGGGTGTGGCGGGCTCGACCATCTCGGACTCGGAAACGGTGGGTGCGGGCAGCGCCCGGCGGTCCACCTTGCCCGAGGCGTTGCGTGGCATCTCGTCGAGGACGACCCACAATGTCGGGCGCAGATGCGCGAGTAGTCGCTCGGCGGCGAAGGCCCGCACGGCATCCACGTCCACGGTGTCACCCGGATGACCCGTCAGGTAGGCCACGAGTGCGTCACCGGCGACGGTCGTGGTGACCGCCGCCGCCACCGAGACCACGCCCGGCGCCGCTGCCAGTACGGCCTCGGTCTCGCCGAGTTCGATGCGCTGACCGTGGATCTTCACCTGGAAGTCGGTACGACCGAGGTATTCGATGTCGCCGTCGGCGCGCCAGCGGGCGAGGTCGCCGGTCCGGTACAACCGGGCACCGGCTGGTCCGGCGGGATCAGCGACGAATGATTGAGAGGTCAGTGCCGGCGCGGCCGCGTAGCCGCGCGCCATCTGCGCGCCACCGAGATACAGCTCGCCGGCCACGCCGGGCGCGACCGGACGCAGACGTGCGTCGAGGATTCGTGCGGTCAGACCGGGGGCAGGGCGCCCGACGGGCACGACGTCCACGGGTTCGGTCAGCGTGGCGATCGTCGCGTCGACGGTCATCTCGGTGGGGCCGTACTGGTTCACGATCACCGCGTGCGGCGCGGCCGCCAGGGTCTGCTGCGTCACCGCGGGAGTGAGAGCCTCACCGCCGGTGAAGATCTGACGGACGGAGGACAGACCGGTTGCGGGGTCGAAGGTCTCGTCGAGGAACACCGCGAGCAGGGACGGGACGAACTGTACCGAGGTGACCCGCTCGTCGGCGATGACGCGGGCGAGATGAGCCGGATCCCGGTGGCCGTCGGGTGCCGCGACGACGGCGGTGGCGCCGGCGACGAAGGGCCAGAACAGCTCCCACACGGAGGCATCGAACGTGTACGGCGTCTTCACCAGCACCCGTTCGTCCGCCGGGTCGCCGGTGTAGGCACCGAACCAGGACAGCATGTCGTGCAGGCCGCGGTGGGTGACCGTCACGCCCTTGGGCTGTCCGGTCGAACCGGAGGTGAACAGCGTGTACACCGGATGCCCGGCGCGCAGCGAGACATGCCGATCCGCCGGGGTCACGACGTCGGACGCGGCGGTCGCCAGGTCGTCGAGACCAACGGTCACGAGGGTTCCCGACCCGGTGAAGGACTCGGTCCACTCCGGGATCGCGCCGGCGATGACCACCGTCGACGCGCCGGACAGCGCGAGTTGCCGGCGGACGACGTCCGCCGGCGCCTCGGGATCGAGCGGCACATAGGTTCCGCCGGCGAGAACGATCCCGTGGATCGCGACCAGCATCTCGACCGATCGCGGCACGCACACCGCAACCGGCACGTCGGGCCCGACTCCGTATCCGAGGAGGCGCTGCGCGAAGGCGTGGACCAGCGCGCCGTACTCGGCGTAGTCCAGGGTGCGGCCGCCGGCACGAATCGCCGGACGAGAAGCGTTGCGGGCAAAGGACTCCGCCAGGGCGTCGGCGACCGTGACGGAAGGCTCCGGGAGAGCGGCGTCGGCGCCACCGCCCCACCGCTCGAGGACGTCGTGTTCGGCAGCGGTGATGAGCTCGGCATCGCCGACGGGCGCAGCGGGGTCGGCGGTCAGGGCGTCGAGGAGGCGGACGAACCGGTCGGCGAAGAGTTGCACCGACTCGGCGTCGTAGAGATCGGTCGCATAGAGCACCGAACCCTGCCAGTTGTCCCCGTTGTCGGCGATTCCGACGGTGAGATCCACCCGCGCGGACAGGTCCTGCGGTTCGGCGGGCGTGACGGCCAGGCCGCCGGCCTCGCCGATCGTGAGCGTCTGCGAGGCGAGATCGGCGATCGCCGACTGGTCGAAGGCGAGCCACACCTGCGCGAGCGGCGCGTAGGCCTCCGTGCGCAGCGGGTTGACCCGTTCGACGACGGCCTCGAACGGGATGTCGGCGTTGGCGAACGCCTCGAGATCGGTGCGGCGGACGTCGTCGAGCAACCGGCCGAAGCCGGCCGACAGGTCGACACCGGTGCGGAGGACCAGCGTGTTGACGAACATGCCGACCATCGGGTCGAGGATGGATTGCCCGCGACCGGCGATCGGCGTGCCGACGGTGATGTCCTCGGTCGCCGACAGGCGCGACAGCAGCACCGCGAGCGCACCGTGCGCCACCATGAACGGCGTCAGCCCACGATCCCGGGCCAGGCGTGCGACACGCTCCGACACTTCTTGCGGCACACTGAATTCGATGCGCGCGCCGCGCTGGGAGGCGACCGCAGGACGAGGTCGGTCGGTGGGAAGATCGAGCACGTCGGGCGCGCCGTCGAGTTGCCGCGCCCAGTACTGCAGCTGCGCACCGATGAGCGACGAGTCGTCGGTGGCGGCGCCGAACACCCGCCGCTGCCAGAGGGCGACGTCGGCCATCTGGACCGGCAGCGGCTGGAAGCCGGGTGCCTGCCCGGCGACCCGCGCGGTGTGCGCGGTGATCAGATCGGTCACCAGTGGCGCCAAGGACTCGCCATCGCACGAGATGTGATGCACGACCATCCCGAGGACCGCCTCGGTCTCCGAGATGCGGGAAAAGCCCACGCGCACAGGAAGTTCCGTGACGAGATCGAACCCACCGAGCATCACCTCGGGCAGGTCCGCCGCGGACACCTCGCGCCAGTCGAGCATCGCGGCCGCCGCCGACGGCTCGTGGACGAGCTGGTAGGCGTCGCCGTCGGCCTCGGGATAGGTGGTCCGCAGGACCTCGTGGCGGGTCATGACGTCGAGCAGCGCCGCGCGCAGAGCGTCGGCGTCGGCATTCCCGGACAGCCTCAGGACCATCGGGATGTTGTAGGCGGGCGAGGCCGGATCGAATCGGTTGATGAACCACATGCGCTGCTGCGCGAGCGACAACGGGATGCGGTCCGGGCGGGAGGTGACCGGCTCGATCGGTGGGAGGCCCGGCTGTTTCGAGGCCGCAGCGAGCGCCAGGTCGCGAACCGACGGGGCATCGAAGAGGTCACGGACGGTGAGGTCGACGCCCAGCGTCTCGGCGGCGCGACCGACGATCCGGGCGGCCAGCAACGAGTTGCCGCCGACGTCGAACACCGATTCGACGACGCTGATGTCCTCGAGACCGAGCACTTCGGCGAAGATGTCCCGCAGCGCTGCCTCGGTGTCGTTCCCGGGTGCGACGAACTCGGTCGTCGACGCCAGCACCGGGCGCGGCAACGCGCCGCGATCGAGTTTGCCGTTCTGGGTCAGCGGCAGCCGTTCGACCGCCATCACGACGTCGGGGACCATGTACTCCGGTACGGCTTGCGCCACGCGGCGGCGGACGAGCTGTTCGTCGACTTCGACGCCCGACTCGGGAACCACGTAGGCGGCGAGGATCTCGCCCCGGTCGGGCAGGTCGACGACGGTGGCCGCACCCGCCGAGACCCCGTCGAGACCGACGAGCGCCGCCTCGATCTCGCCGTACTCGATGCGGAACCCGCGGAGCTGGACCTGCGCGTCGCCGCGACCGAGGTACTCGATGTCCTCGCCGACCCGACGTGCCAGGTCGCCGGTCCGGTACATCCGATCACCGGAGCCGTTGAGAGCGAACGGATTCGCGACGAATCGCGTCGCAGTGAGCCCGGCGCGCCGGAGATAGCCCTGAGCGAGTTGCGTTCCGGTGACGTACATTTCACCGATGACGCCCTCGGGAACCGGACGCAGACGCGAGTCGAGGATGTGGATGTCCAGCGACGACAGCGGTGCCCCGATGAACGAGGCGTCACCCGCCGACACCGCGTCGCGGTCGAGCGCGCGGTAGCTGACGTGCACCGTGGTCTCGGTGATGCCGTACATGTTCACCAGCTGCGCCGGGTCGGCCGGGTTGTCGTCGAACCAGCGACGGACCTGCTCGAAACTCAGCGCCTCGCCACCGAACACGATGTAGCGCAACGTGAATGATGCTTGCTTGTGTCGCTGCGCGGTAATCAGTTGATAGAAGGCCGACGGCGTCTGGCTCAGCACCGTGACGCGCTCGGTCTCGAGGAGTTCGACGAAACCGTCCGGGTCTCGTGTCGTGTCCTGGTCGACCACGACGACGCGTCCACCGGTGACCAGGGGGCCCCAGATCTCCCAGACCGAGAAGTCGAAGGCGTACGAGTGGAATAGCGTCCAGACGTCATCCGGGCCGAACGAGAACTTTTCCGCCGCGGCCTTCATCAAGGCGACGACCTCACGATGCGAGACGACGACGCCCTTGGGTCTGCCCGTCGAACCGGAGGTGTAGATCAGGTAGGCCGGCAACCGGTCGTCGAGAGTGACCGGCCGCCCTGCTCCCTGAGGAGCCCCGGAGCCTGCAGACGGTCGCTCTCCCTCCGCTCCCTGAGGAGCCCCGGAGCCCGCAGACGGTCGCTCTCCCTCCGCTCCCTGAGGAGCCCCGGAGCCCGCAGACGGTCGCTCTCTCTCCGCTCCCTGAGGAGCCCCGGAGCCTGCGGAGGGGCGTCTCGAAGGGTCGGCATCTCGGACCACGTCGTCGGGCGTGACGAAACGCGTGTCGATCGCGTCCCACGTCGCGGCGAGATCGGTGTCGGCGAGGACCAGCAGCGGCGCGGCATCGTCGATGATCGACTGTGCGCGGGCGACCGGTTGGGTCCGGTCGAGAGGCAGGTAGGCCGCGCCGGTCTTGAGCACGGCGAGCAGGGCGACGATCAGTTCGGTCCGGCGCGGGAGCGCCACACCGACCAGGCTGCCGGGGCCGGCTCCGGCCGCACGGAGTCCCCCGGCCAGCGCATCGGACCGCTCGTCGAGCTCGCGGTAGGACACCGGGGTCCCACTCGCGTCACTGACCGCGGGCCGATCGCCGTACCGCGCTACGGCGGACCGGAACAACCCGGGCAGAGAACCGAGATCGGTGCTGCCGATGAGTTCCAGCGCACGCGATCGGATCAGCGCGAGCGCGCGACGGGTCGCATCGGCGATCTCCGCGGGTGCACGCCCGGGCGCGGCCTCGGTCTGGGTGACGCCGGCGCCGACGGCCGCCTCGGTGTCGAGGCCCTGGGCGATGAAGACGTTGGCCGTCGCCGACACGCGCGCGTACAGCTCACCGAAGGTGACCGGCCCGGACGCCGCCTCATAGGCGGTCTCGGAAGGTGCCACGCCGGCCGAGAAGGCGATCAGGTGCAGTGTCGAAGGCCGCGAGCCCCAGGTGAGAGAGATGTTGGAGGCCGTTGAATCGACATCGGTCACGTCTGAGTCATTCCTTTGGTCGACTGCACTGCTTCGTTCCCGCGGGGCCCGCCTCCGGACACGGCCCCGTCCAGAGTTCGGAGGGCGTTGGTGCGGAGCTCGCCCAGCACATCACCGAGCGCGTCGGGCCCCGACACCGCAAGGCCCGGCAGCAGGCTCATCAGCGCGGTGGTGAGGGCCGAGTCCGGGTCGGGTAGTGCGGCAGCCATCGCATCACTGATCGACGACAGCACCGCGAACGTTACCTCCGCGCCGGCGTGTGCGGCGGCGACGGCATCGGGCTGTACGGCCACGGCACGAGCGACGAGATCGGGAAGGGCGACGGCGAGTTCGGCACCGGCGTCCTCGACGGCCACCGCCAGCTCGGCTGCGGTGGCGATGTCGATGTCGCCCACCAGCACCTGCGGGTTCTCCGACACCTCCTCGAGAACGCGCAGATAGCGCTGTGCGTACGTCTCGACAGTGCCCCTGGTGAAGATGTCGGCGGCGTAGATCAACTGGCCCGTCATTGAATCAGCGTCCTTTGCTGCCCGTGCATCGAAGTCGTCCGGGAACAACGTGAGCTGGAGATCCACCTTGGCTGGGGTCAACTGCTCGGATACCGGTGCGATCGTCATCGAGTCCATGTCGAGCGAGGGGATGGTGAAGTTCTGATAGGCGAACATCACCTGATAGATCGGGTTGTAACTGGTGGGCGGCGAGGAGATAACAGATGACACGATCGTATCGAACGCGATTTCGGCGTTCGCCATGTCGGCCAGATCCTCGTCGCGGACGCGCTGGAGCAGCTCGGCGAACTTCTCCTCGTCCTGCAGCCGCGAGCGCAGGGCCAGCGTGTTGACGAACATGCCGACCACGCCGTCGAGCTCGGGCTGACCCCGCCCGGCGAACGGCGTGCCGATCACGATGTCGCGCTGAGTGGTCAATCGGCTCAGCAAGACCACCAGTGCGGTCTGCATCACCATGAACAGCGTCGCGTTGTGCTGGCGGGCCACCGCGTCGAGTTTGCGCACCAGGCAGCCGTCGATGTCGAACCGCACCTCGTCGCCGATGAACGACGGTGTCCGAGGCCTCGGACGGTCGGTCGGCAATTCGAGCCGGGCGGGCGCGGTACGCAGACGGTCCACCCAGTACGCGAGCTGCCGGTCCGCCTCGGTCGTCCCGTCGGGTCCGGCAACGGCGAGGGCCTCCTGCTGCCACAGCGTGTAGTCCAGGTACTGGACCGCGAGTGGCTGCCAGTCCGGCCGCCGGCCGGCCACCCGCGCGGAGTAGGCGGTCATCACGTCGGTGGCCAGCGGGAGCATCGACGCGCCGTCGGCCGTGATGTGATGCACGACGAACACCAGGATGTGCTCGGTCTCGGTGAGCCGCAGCAACATCATCCGCAGCGGCGGCGCGACGGTGACGTCGAAGCCGCGTCCGGTGAACTCGGCGATCACCGGGACCGGATCACCGTCGACGTCGACGACGCTGCGCTCGAGGAGCTCCAGCGCGGCGTCCCGGCCGAGCACGAGTTGGATCGGCTCGCCCTCGACCAGCGGATAACGTGTGCGCATCGACTCGTGGCGATCGACCAGGTCCTCGATGGCACCACCGATGGCGTCGGTGTCCAGTTGTCCCGACAGCCGCAGCGCCATCGCGACGTTGTAGGCAGGCGACGCCGGGTCGGCCCGGTTGATCAGCCACATCCCGCGCTGCACGGCGGACAGCGGCGCGCGGTCGCCGTGCGTGCGTGCCGCCAGACGCGGACGGCGCGACGGAGTTCCGTGGTCGCTGGCGAACGTCGCCATGGCCCGCACCGACGGCGCGTCGAACACCGCGGCGACGGGGATGTCGACCTCGAGGTCCGCCGACAGCCGGGCCGCGACCTTGGTCGCGCTCAGCGAGTTGCCGCCGAGATCGAAGAACGACTCGGCCACGCTGATCCGATCCACGCCGAGCACATCGGCGAACACCCGGGCGATGACCCGCTCGGTCTCGGTACTCGCCGGGACGAACGCGGCGGTCTCGATCACCGGCGCGGGCAACGCCTTTCGATCGACCTTGCCCGCCGAGTTCAGCGGCATGGTCGCCAGTGGCATCCAGATCGTCGGCACCATGAACTCCGGCACCGTCCCGGCCAGATGGGACTGGGCGTCGGCCGGGGTGATCGAGTCGGGCGAATAGTAGGCCACGAGGCTCTGTCCGGTGGCGAGATCGGCGACCGTCACCGCTGTGTGGACGATGCCGGGCACCGACATCAGCGCCGATTCGATCTCACCGAGCTCGAGCCGCTGACCGCGCAACTTCACCTGGAAGTCGTTGCGGCCCAAGTACTCGATCTCGCCCGCCGCGCTCCACTTGCCGAGATCGCCGGTGCGGTACAGACGCGATCCGGGCGGACCGTACGGGTCGGCCACGAAGCGTTCGGCACTGAGACGGCCCTGCGACACGTATCCGCGCGCCAACTGGACGCCGCCGAGGTAGATCTCGCCGGGAACCCCGACCGGGAGCGGTCGTAGCCGGTGGTCGAGGACGTGGATCGTGGTGTTCGGCACCGGTCGCCCGATCGGTACGACGGTCTCCGAACCGCGGACATTGTGTTCGGTGACGTCGACGGCCGCCTCGGTCGGTCCGTACAGGTTGTGCAACCCGACTGCGGGCAACGTGGTGCGCAGACCACTCGCGGTCGAGGCGGTCAGGGCCTCGCCCGAGGTGAAGACCTGACGCAGCGAACTCAGCTCGGCGAGCCGGTCCGCACCGACCACGTCGAGGAAAGTGGACAGCATCGACGGCACGAAGTGCAGAGTCGTCACGTCCTCGCTCTGGATGATGTCGACGAGGTAGGACGGATCCCCGTGACCGCCGGGCGCCGCGACCACCAGCCGGGAACCGGAGAT
This sequence comes from Gordonia sp. NPDC058843, assembly GCF_042743165.1. Classification (NCBI taxonomy): domain Bacteria; kingdom Bacillati; phylum Actinomycetota; class Actinomycetes; order Mycobacteriales; family Gordoniaceae; genus Gordonia; species Gordonia sp. NPDC058843. Next base: position 79,709 of record NZ_JBHYNC010000014.1, on the reverse strand, counting down.
GAAGGGCCAGAACAGTTCCCACACCGACACGTCGAACGTCACCGGAGTCTTCTGCAAGACCACGTCCCGCTGGGTGAGGGTGTAGTACTCCTGCATCCAGTCGAGTCGGTTGACGATCGCGCGATGCGACACCACGACGCCCTTGGGCCGTCCGGTGGAGCCGGAGGTGAAGATCGTGTACGCGGCGTTCTCCGGACTCAGCGACCCACGACGCTCGGCCGGTACGAACGGTTCGGTCCCCGGGTCCGGCTCTGCGGCGGCGTCGACCTCGGTGACCGTCACACGATCGGCGAGGTCGTCGACCACGGCCGGGCGCGGCCCCGGCCCGACGAGCACTCGCGTGGTACCGGCGGTCTCGAGCATGTAGTCGGCGCGATCGACCGGCGCCTCGGTGTCGAGCGGTACGTACTGACCACCCGCGAGCACGATCGCGTGTACCGCGACGAGCAGTTCCACCGATCGCGGGATACACACGGCAACCGCGACGTCCGGGCCGACACCGTCGTCGATGAGCTTGCGTGCCAGCGCGGTTGCGCGCGCGGCGAATTCGGCATAGGTGACGGTGCGGTCGGCGAACACCAGCGCGACCGCATCGGGATCTCGTCGATACCCGGCCAGCAGTGCGCCCGCCAGGTCGGGTTCGCTCAGCTCGCGCGGGGCACCCCGCGACCAGCCCCGGACCGTCTCCACCTCCGCCTCGGGGAAGGCGAACAGGTCGTCGACGCGCAGCGACCGCCCCGCGTCCTCGGTCTCGAGCGAATCCGCCATCGCACCCAGTACGTGGTGGAGGTGACGCGCGAATCGTTCGATGGTGGATTCGTCGAACAGGTCGCGCGCGTATCCGAAGGCGACCGAGATCTGACCGGCGTGGTCGCCGGCGTCGGAGTACTCGACGACGCTGAGCGACAGGTCGTACTTGGCGAACGGGGCGCGCGCGTCGATGAGACTGATGCCCGCCTCGTCCTCGAAGAGCCGCTCGACCTGATCGTGCTGCATGACCAGTTCGACCTGGAACAGCGGCGAATGCGCCGTGGAACGGCGTGCACCCACCGCGTCGACGACCTGCTCGAACGGCACGTCGGCATTGCTGAGCGCCTGCGCGCGAGTGTGATTGGCCTCGTTGAGCAGACTGGTGAGATCGGTGTCGGGATGCACGCGTGTGCGGAGCACGAGTGTGTTGACGAACATACCGATCAGGTCTGCGAGCTCCGGCTCGTCCCGGCCTGCGATCGCGGTGCCGATCGCCACGTCGTCGCCGCCGCTGAGTCGCGACAGCATCACGGCCAGCGCAGCGTGGAAGATCGCGAACACGGTCACTCCGTGCTGGGCGGCGACCGCGTGCAACCGCGCCACCGTGTCGGCGTCGAGGACGGTGTCGACGTAACCGCCTGTGCCGGAGGGCCGGACGGGTCGGGCCCGATCTGTGGGCAACGAGATGAGCTCAGGCATCCCCGCGAGTTCGGTGCGCCAGAAGTCGAGCTGCGCCGACATCAGCGAGGTCTCGTCGGACGGCTCCCCGAGGACTTCGCGCTGCCACAGTGCGTAGTCGGCGTACTGCACCGGCAGCGGACGCCAGGTGGGCTGCGAGTGCGCGAGCCGAGCGGCGTATGCCGTCAGTACGTCGGTGATCAGCGGGCCCAGCGACGCGCCGTCGCCGACGATGTGGTGCATGACCACGATCAGGACGTGGTCGAGCGTTCCGTCGGCCGCCGCAGCGCGGAAAAGGCGCGCGCGGACCGGGTATTCGTAGTTCAGGTCGAAGCCGGTGACGGCGAAGTCGGCGAGCCTGCGCTCGGTGTCCACCGGAGCCACGTCGACCACGTCGAACAGCCGGGCCGCGGCGGCCGCCTCGGCCGAATGGATGAACTGGAAGGTTTCCCCGTCCTCGTCCGGGAACGTCGTCCGCAACGGCTCGTGTCGCGCGATGACGTCGTCGATGGCCGCGGCCAGCGCGGAAGGATCGACATCGGCGCCGAGACGGACCGCACCGGGGATGTTGTACGCCGCCGACGTCGGGTCCAGGCGGTTGATGAACCAGAGACGACGTTGACTGAACGCCAGCGGAATCCGGTCCGGACGCGGCTGCGGCGCGAGCTCCGGTCGACGCGTCGCGGCGTCGTCGGTCACCGGCGTCGCGACCCGGATGATGTCGCCGAGGCTCTGACTCTCGAAGACATTGGCCAGTTTGATGTCCAGGCCGGCGACGGTACGCAGTCGTGAGGCCAGCCGGGCCGCGGTCAGCGAATCCGCGCCGAGCGCGAAGATGTTGTCCTGCAGACCGATCGGCTCGATGTCGAGCAGCTCTTCGACGATCGCGACCACTTCGCGCTCGCGGGGGGTCGACGGCGCGACGTAGGCGACCCGCTCGTCACGGGCGAAGACGGGCGCGGGCAGCGCCTGCCGGTTCAGCTTGCCGTTCGCGGTGAGGGGCAGCTCGTCGATCAGCATGACGACGTCGGGCACCATGTAGCCGGGCACGTGGGCGCGAACCTGCTCTCGGATCGCGGATTCATCGAGCCCGCAATCGGATTCGGTGACCGCGTAACCGATCAGCTTCGCCCCGCCGACCGAAGCCGCATCGGTGACCACCGCAGCGGCCGCAGCGACCCCGTCCACCGCACGCAAAGCCGATTCGACCTCGCCGAGTTCCACCCGGAATCCGCGCAACTGCACCTGCGTGTCGGCGCGCCCCAGATACTGGATGTCGGAACCGATGCGTCGCCCGAGATCGCCGGAGCGATACATCCGCTCGCCGGTCCCATGCAGGTCGGCGACGAACCGGGTGGCCGTGAGACCGCGGCGGTTGCGATACCCGCGCGCGAGTTGTCCACCGACGACGTAGATCTCGCCCACGGCACCCTCGGGCACCGGGCGCAGGCGGTTGTCGAGGACGCGAAGGCCCAACGAGTTCAGAGGACGACCGATGAGGCTTGCGCTCTCGCCGCGGACCAGATCGGGGTCGAGCGGACGGTAGGTGACGTGGACCGTCGTCTCGGTGATGCCGTACATGTTGACGAGTTCGATCTGGTCCCCGAAGGACTCGTACCAGTTGTGTACCTCGTCGAAGCGCAACTCCTCGCCCCCGAAGACGATGTACCGCAACGCCAATGGCGTCCCGGTCCGCCGCCGGACATCGGCCACGATGCTGAACGCCGACGGCGTCAGGGAGGCCACCGTGATCTCCTCGTCGGCGAGCAACTGCAGGAATTCGGCGGGCGCGCGAGCGACCATCCGGTCCACGATCACGGCGCGCCCACCGGTGAGCAGCGGACCGAAGATCTCCCACACGGAGAAGTCGAAGGCGTAGGAGTGGAAGACCGACCACACGTCCTCGGGCGTGAAGTCGAAGTCGGCCGAGGCCGCGGCGAGCAGTGTGGCGACGTTGCGGTGCACGATCTCGACGCCCTTGGGCGCCCCGGTCGACCCGGAAGTGTAGATGACGTAAGCCGTGGCCTCGGGTGTTCCCGGTCCGCGCGGCGCCGGGAGCGCGGCCACCTCGGGGGCCTGGGCCTCGGCGACGAGCTGCCCGGTCTCGACGACCTCGCACTCCCCCGCCCAGCCGGGCCGGTCGCCATCGGAGACGACCAGGCATGCCGGAGCCGCGTCGTCGACGATGTGGCGCAGGCGTTCCTCCGGATTGCCGGTGTCCAGCGGGAGGTACCCCGCGCCTGCCTTCAGCACGGCGAGCATCACGACCGCAAGGCTCGTGTCGCGCGCCGTCGCGACCCCCACCAGATCGCCGGTCCCGATGCCGCGTGCGCGCAGCGAGCGCGCCACCGCGTCCGAACGGCTGGCGAGTTCGGCATAACTCAGGGTCACGCCGTCGGCGTCGGACACCGCTCCCCGGTGACGATGGGCGGTCGCGACGTCGTCGAACATCTCGACGAGGGTCGGCGTGGTCGCCCGCGGTACCGGCTGCGGAAGGGAATCGAGCAGCCGCCGATCGCGATCGACGAGCAGGTCGACATCGGCGACAGGGGTGTCGAGCGCCTGGACCGACAGGAACCGGTCCAGGAAGGTCAGGAACCGCTCATGCAGTGCGTCGAGTTCCCCGGGCGAGTAGAGCTGCGGATTACCGTGCAGGTCGACGACGAGCGGAGCGCCGGGACTCGACTGATACAGGTTGATCAGCAGGTCCTCGAGGATGCCCGACGTCAGGATCCGGTACTCCATGTCGGTGCCGTCGATGGCGACCTGTTCGTCGAAGAACACCATGTTGATGGTGGGCCCGAACGAGACCGAGCTCTGGTCGAGGCCGGCGTCGCGGCGGATGTCGTCGGAGCGGTAGCGCTGGTGACGCAGTGCGCCGGTCAGTTCGAGCTGCGCGGTCGAGATCAGCTCGCGGACCGACTTCGACGCCACCTCGCGGAGCCGGATCGGCAGGATGTTCGACACCATGCCACCGGAGATCTTGATCCTGGCGGTGGCCCGGCCGGTGACCGGGAGGCTGAGAACGATGTCGTCGTGATTGCTCATCCGCGCGAGGAACGCACCGAACGCGGAGGTCATCAGCACCGCGAGGGAGCTGTTCAGGTCGCCGGCCAGGGCCTCGTATCGGCGTTGCCGTTCCGGATCGAGGGCGGCGCTGGAGACGACGTTGTCGAACGACAGCGAACCGGTCGTGCCGACCTTCGACAGTGTCACCCGCTCCGGTAGGTCTGCGACACGTTCGAGCCAGTGCGCGCGGTCGGTCTCACGCCGGGTGCTGCCCTGGTAGGTCTCCTCGTAGGCGACGATGTCGGCCATCGTGGCCGGCGCCTTGTCCCGCCGTTCCTCACCGCGCCGAAGGGCGTTGTACCGGTCGACGGTGCGACGCATGATCGACAGGGCTGCATAGCCGTCGATGATGATGTGGTGGGCACGGTTGTACCAGAACGTACGATCGTCCCCGATCAACAGGATCGCGATGACGATGAACTGGTCGTTGAGAAGATCGACCGACTGCCGGTACTCCGCCTGCATCCACTCCATCGCGGCCGCGACCGGGTCGGACTCGGAACGGAAGTCGAGGATGTCGACGGTCTGATCGAAGTCGACGTCGACGTATTGCATCGGGATTCCGTCGATCTCGGTCAGACGGACGAACGGTGATTCGACGAGCTTGCCGACTTCGACGCAGCACCGGGCGAGGAGATCGACGTCCAATCCGCCCGGCGTATGGCGGATGTCCACGTACTGAGCGATGTTGACCGAGTACTCGGACGACAGCGACTCGGCGAACCACATGCCGCGTTGCGCCGCGGTGAGCGGCAGGACCTGAATGGTCTCGTCCACGTCACCCGACGTATCAGCACGGTAATCGGCGATTGCCACGTCCTCTGAACACTCCCTCGCTAGTCCTGCAGTCGATTAGACCTCACGACAGTGCCGTTGGTAATCGTTCAGACCCTCCACATCGGACGCCGACACAGAATCTCCATCTTATTTCACGCGAGGGGGTCTTCGGAAACCGGGATGCAGGGCCAGCCTCTGTAAATGCCATCGACCTACCCACCTTCCTTGTTACGCCGGTCAGCGTGCACGCGCGCGGCGAGGTGACGGCACCGGATGGCCGTCGCGTACCGCGTGCGGACCGCTGACCATTGCCGATGTGCCGCCACGGCCGGGCGGTACGCTCGCCGCCGGCGCCATCGCGGCCGTATCGGGTGTCATTCGTTACCCCGACGGTATGAGATCGGTTCGTGGTCATCGATCCCTCGCGGCTTTCTGATAACCGCGAAGAGCCGGATATATGGAAATGACCAGAATCACGACGGTCCAAACGATGACTTTCGTGAGGTTCTCGGCCAACGGACCGCCCGCGGCCAGCGCGCGCATCGTCTCGATGGCCGGTGTCATCGGCTGATTCGCAACGATCGGTTGCAGCCAACTCGGATAAGCGCTGATCGGAGAGAAACCGGAGTTGAAGAACATCAACAGGCTCGACGCCAGACCGAGATACGGCACGATCGGCGCACCCGGGCGGGCGCTGACCGCGAGCGCAAGCGTGAGGGTGGCGAACGCAACGCCGTAGGCGAGAGCCACCAGCACCAGCCCGATCGCCGAGGCCAGGCCCTGGGTGAAGCGGAAACCGATCAGGTGGCCGGCGGACAGGAGGATGAGCGTGGTCACGAGGATGCGCGCCACCTCGGACATCACCCGCGAGGTCAGATCCGCCGCCCGGTGTATCGGCAGGACATACAACCGGGCGAGCAAACCGGTGGCCCGCTCCCGGTTGAGACGGGTCGCGGAGGCGATCGAACCGAACATCGCGCCGACGAGGATCACCAGGGGCACAGTGCCGTACGCACTGTTCTGACCGGTCGCCGAGCCGATTGCGTCACCGAGCACGACCTTGAACATGAGCATGCTGAGTGCTGGGAAGAGCAGGGCCTGTATCAGCGTCGGGACGTCGCGGACGAACACCACGATCTGCCGGACCGCGAGCGGGCGACTCTGACGCCACCAGGCCCGGAACGACGATTCCGTCGGCACGTCGGTGGCCACGGTCGCCAGGAAGTGCCGGTGTGCCGTCTGTTCTCCGGTGGAGGCACCCACGTTCACGTCCACACCGCCCATCAGCGTGTCCTCCGCGTACTGATGGCCAGCAGCACCAGTGCGGTTGCGGCCAGACCCGCGCACCACCACAGCGACGGCTGCAGCTGCTCCCAGGTGGCGGTCCCGGCGTCGAGAGCGCGCATGGAGTCGGCGAATTGGGAGATGGGCTGATTCCGGACGAACGGTTGGATCCACTCCGGGAACTGGGTCAGCGGCACGAATCCGGTGGACATCATGCCGAGGATCAGCGTCGGCAGGGCCAGCGCCTGGCTGGTGGCCTCGGGACTGCCGGCGACGAGCCCGAGGCCGTCGGCCGTCCACGAGAACAGGACTCCGACCAGGAACGCCAGACCGAACAGCCCGACGGTGCCCCACAGGCCCCCGCCCGGACGCCATTCGATGATCAGGCATGCGACCGCGGCGCAGGTCAGCGAGATCACCAGCAGCACACCGTTGGTCGCGGTCCGTGCCAGCATCGGGATCAGCGGCGACATCGGCATCACACGGAAGCGGGTGTTGATGCCCTGCACTCCGTCGAAGGCCGCGCGCATCGCCGCCGAGGAGGCGGCGAAGTTCACCGACTGCAACACGATGATCGGCATCAGGAACTGTCCGTAATTGATGCCGGGCGCCACCTCGACGATGCTTCGCAGCGGGAGATAGAAGCAGACGGCGAGAAACGCCGGGGAGATGAACGCGAAGATGACCTCGCCGCCGCGGAACACCTTCGAGACCCCGCGGCCGGTCAACGCCCACCACTGCTGGACAGGTCGTTCACGCGGCTCGATCAGCGCGGTCGATGCCGACCCCGACGACGTCGCCCCCGATCGCAGTACGTCAGAAGTCGTCATGTCAGGTGGAACTCCGGTCCCGCCGCGGGTCGGTCAGCGCCAGGAACACCTCGTCCAGCGATGGCCGCCGCATCGCGACGTCGGACAGTGGGATGTCGGCCGCTGCCGTTCGTCGGATGACTTCGACGAGGGTCTCGGGACCATCGGGCGCCGGTACCGCGACGAAGTGGTCGTCATCGTTCTGTACGTGCCCGCCGATGAGGTCCGCGAGCGTGCTGCGCAGGCGGACCAGGTCGGCGGGGTCGGCCGGTGCGACCTCGCAGTACGCCGGACCGGTCGACGCCTTCAGCTCGTCGGAGGTTCCCTCGGCGATGACCCGGCCCTTGTCGATGACGACGATGTTGTCGGACAGGACGTCGGCCTCTTCGAGGTACTGGGTGGTCAGCAGGATGGTGACGCCGGAATCGCGGAGCTTCTCGACCAGCGACCACACTTCCAGCCTGCTGCGCGGATCCAGACCCGTCGTGGGCTCGTCGAGGAACACGATCTTCGGTGCGGTGACCAGCCCGCAGGCGATGTCGATGCGGCGTCGCATTCCGCCCGAGTACTCGCGAACGCGTTTGCCGCCGACATCTGTCAGCGAGAAAGCGTCGAGCAGCTCCTCGGCACGCGCACGCGCGGCGGCCTTGTCGAGGCCGAGCAGCCTGCCGAACAGGACCAGGTTCTCGCGGCCGGTCAGCGCCTCGTCGAGCGCGGCGAACTGACCGGTGAGCATGATCGACTTCCGCACCGCGGCCGCGTCGTGCGCGACGTCGTGCCCATTGACGGTGGCACTGCCGCCGTCGGGTTTGAGCAGGGTACAGAGCATGTTCACCGTCGTTGTCTTGCCCGCGCCGTTGGGTCCGAGCAACGCGACGATGCTGCCGGCCGGGACCGTGAAACTCACGTCCTCGACGGCGACCATGTCCTTGAACTTCTTGTGCAGGTTCCTCGCCTCGATCGCGAGGGTCGCCGGGGTATCGGCCAGCTGCGCTCGATCCGGGATCGGTATCGCGGCGGTCTGCGACTCCGAACCGTCGACCGGTGTCGTCTGCCACTCGGGTACCACGGGAGCCGCGGCACCGTTCGATCCCGGGCCGACGAAGCGCTCGTTGCGGTGGACGGGTGAGGGTCCCGGCGCGCCGGCGAAGTCGCCGACCGGCGGTGGCGTCGTCGGGACCGATGGCGCAGACGGGGTTGCGGGTGCCCGCTCGGTCGGCACCGGCTCCTGGAGCGACTCGACGGGGCGTGGACCCACCGCGGGCGCGGCGTCAGCCGGCGCGGTTTCGGTGGACGCGGTGTCAGCCGGCGCGGTTTCGGTGGACGCGGCGTCAGCCGGCGCGCTATCGGTGGGCGCGCTATCGGTGGGCGCTGCGTCGAAAGGCGGGACGGATCCATGACCATTGAGCGGGGGCTCGCCCGAGCCGGCGTCCTCGTCTGTCGCGGTCGAGACATTCGAACGTTCGGCGCGCCAGCGTCGCAGCTGTTCCTCGACCGGGTCGGGCAGAACGAACGGGTCTTCTGGCAGCGGCGGAAGCGGCGGGTCCTGCCGATGATGACGCGGCGCGTAGGACGCGACGGACGGTCGCTGACCACTGGCCTCGGACATGTCTTCCTCTACGCGTCGACAACAGGGCGGCAGCATGGACAGCCGGAGCGTCGCAGGTCGTCGGCCACCGATGGGACGGCGGCAAGTATCTGACGCTAGGCATCCACGACACCAAACTTACGCACGAATCGGAGTTCCCGACGAATTTGACCCGGTCTGTCTTCCACGAATATGTCGTGCAGCAGGGGTCGAATCATTACGTCGAGTCCGGAATCCGGGCATGACATGGCCTTTCCGGTCGCTGCCCCCGTTTGTCGTATCCGTGTCCCCGGTGTGTCGGTCGACCGACGAACCCGCGCGTCCGAGTCGACACCGACTTCGGGCACCCGCGGCCGCGCACGCTCTGGAAGAGTGTTCCCATGACCACCACATCTCCCGAGCGCGAGGTCCTCACCTGGGAGCTCAACGGCGTGGCCTGCCGCGAGCTCGCCCAGCAGGTCGCCGACGACGCATTCGTCCCGGACATCATTCTCGGCATCGCCCGCGGCGGCCTGATCCCGGCCGGCGCGCTCGCCTACGCCCTGGACTGCAAGCTGATGATCTCGCTGAACGTCGAGTTCTACACCGGGGTCGGCGAGACGCTCTCCGAGCCGGTGATGCTGCCGTCGCTCCTGGAGTCGAGCGGCCTGACCGACCAGCGGGTTCTCGTCGTCGACGACGTGGCCGACACCGGCAAGACCCTCAAATTGGTCAACGACTTCTGCCAGGAGCAGGGCCGGGTCGCCGAGGTCCGCAACGCGGTGCTGTACAAGAAACCGCACACCATCACAGCTCCTGACTACACCTGGCGAACCACCGAGAAATGGATCAACTTCCCCTGGTCCGTGCAGGGCCCGATCGAGGCGGTACAGCGATGACTTCGGACAAGACCGGCGCGAAGACCACCGTCCGCGACAACCCCGCCGAACGCCGGTACGACATCCTCGTCGATGCGCCCGGCGGTGAGACGTTGGCCGGCTTCGCCGAATACCGCGACCGGGTCTCCGGCACCCAGGACGCGCCGACTACCGCGCGGGTGTTCTTCCACACCGAGGTCGACCCCGCCTTCGGCGGACGCGGTCTCGCGACGATCCTGGTCGCCGAGGCCCTCGACGACGCCCGGGCACGCGACCTCACGATCGTGGGCGTGTGCCCCCTGGTGGCCGCGTTCCTCAAGAAGCATCCCGAGTACGCGGATGCCACCGCACCGGTCACCCCGGCTGTCCTCGAGTGGTTGCGCTCAGGCGCCTCCTGACGCGTCCCTTCCACTCCCCGGCTATCGACCCGACGCCGGCGTCTCCCGTCCTGAATCGGTGCGGGGGACCATCCGGTGGTCGAATTCGACCAGGTCCGTACGGTGGCCGGCGTCCAGCCCGACCGAGGCGAGCACGTCGCGCCCCGGTGGCTGGATGCGAACCGTCACCCGACCGTCGTCGGCCTCGTCCAGCAGCTCCGCGACGGCGGTGGCCAAGCGTTCACGCGCCGTGACCGCGAGCGCGTCATCCAACGCGGCGAGCCCGCCGTCGTCGAGGAGAACCACGTGAACGCCTCGCTGCCGCGCGCGCCACGCCGCATCCCGGACCACCGGGAGGTCGAGTCCCGAGGCGCGGATGCCATCGCGCAATTGCGCCTCGAGCAGTCGGGCCACGACGACCTCGTCCGCGACGAAGGTCTCACGACGCGCGATGCGGGTGAGGACGGGGCGCGCTCGTTCGTCGAGCGCAGCGAGACGCCGGTCCCGCACCTCGGCCGATGCCGCCGCGGCCGCATCGAGCGCCGCCTGACGTTCGTTGGCCTCCCGGAGTTCGTAGATCTGGCGGGCCATCGGGCGCAGCATGACGGAGAACAGCGAGCCCATGATCATGATCGCGTACCCGGGCAGGGTGATGGACAGTCCCCAGAGTGCTCCCGCGGTGGAGACCGCGCCCCACACCGTCGCGATGACCGAGATGCAGCCGCTGGCGAGCCAGGCCGCCAGCGGACGGCCACGCACCGCGACGAAGGCCAGGATGATCACCGATGCCCCCACCGGCGGCCCGGTCTGCATCACATGCGAGGGCGGGAACGGCAGCGAGAACAGCGTCGCAGCAACCGCTGCGACCGCCAGTCCGCCGACGACGAGGGTCGTCGACGAGGGCAGCGGATCTCCCGGGGAGTCGAGGATCGTGATCCCGGCGATGACGAACAACACGAACCCGGCGAACAGCCCGATCCACTGCCACCACCCGGTGACAGTCGAGTCGGCATACAGCGTGACGGCGAAGTAGCCGCACGCGAAAACGCCCATCATGAGCCACAGCGGCCGGGAACCGATACCGAACGCGTTGACGACCTCGCCGCGTTCGCTGTCGTCGACGGCCCGGGGACATTCGCGCCTCACGGCCGCTCCCAGAGGATCTGCACGGTTGTCCCCCGGCCCACGCGACTCTGTACCCGCGCGTGGCCCCCCGGCAATCGTGCGAGGCGGCCACGGATGCTGACGGCGATCCCGAGGCGGCCGGCCGCCACCGCCTCGGGATCGAACCCGATGCCGTTGTCGACGACCGCCATGCTCAGCGAGTCGGCGGCGAACTGCACGATCACAGCGCACTCGGCCTCGTCGCCGGCGTGTCGCACGACGTTGCGCAGGGCCTCCGACATCGCCTCGACGACCGCGTCGAGCATCTCGACGGGATACGACGCCGACTCGGTACCCGCCACCTCGACATCGAAGCGTTCCGAGACGTCGGCGGCGGCCGATCGGATGCGTCGGATCACCTCGATGTGCGTCACGGTGTCCGGATCGTCCGGTCCCGGGACCCGCGCGAGTTCCTCGAGAGCCGAGGCGGCCTGCGCCGCCAGCCGATCATCGGGTCGCCCGGCCCGGACGGCCAGAAGCGATGCGATGACCCGGTCGTGCACGATGGCGTCGAAGCGCTCCTTCTCCACCTCGCGGGCGGAGGCGGCGGCGACACTGGCCGCGGTGCGGTAGGTCTCCTCACGTGTCTCGTCGAGCTCACGCCCGGTGCGGGTGGCCACCAGCACGACCGCGAGGAAGACGCCGGTGAACATCAGGGACCATACGATCTCGACGGGTGCATCGGACGTCACCTCGCCGAACCGACCGAGCTGCTGCGAGAGATGCGCGACGGTCGAGGACACCACCAGCCCCATCACCGCCAGACGGGGGCGGACGAGCATCAGCACCATGCTCGGCATGCCACTGAAGGCGACCATCCACTGGGCCGTGTCGTCCGGATTCGTCAGCGTCGTTCCGTTCCAGGCCACGAACCACAACCCGACTCCCAGGACGTACCCGATCCAGGTCATCAGGGCCAGCGGCGTGAGCCAGGCCGTGCCGGACCGAAAGGTCGCCGCGATCAACACGATTCCGGGTCCGACCGACAACAGGATGCTCAGCGGCGGCCACCAGGCGTCGGTCAGCGGGGCCGACGCGAGGATCGACGCAACGGAGACCACCGGGTAGCCGATGAAACCCAGACCGAGGAACCTGGCGCCCACCCGGCGGACGCGGTCCAGGTCCGGCTCCACCGAGTCCGATTCGAATGCGCGTCGAACCCACGCGGGTCGTGGGCGGGACTCGCCGCTCGCGAGATCGGTGGTGGGCATCGCGTCTCACCCTCACACCGTTCGACTCGACCGGTCAATCCCCTGTTGGGACTAAATACGACGAAACCGGCCCGCTCCCTTCAGGGAACGGGCCGGTGGCGGTAGATCTCGTTGGGAGAGGGCTTACTTGGCCTTCTCCAGCACCTCGACGAGACGCCAGTGCTTGGTCGCCGACAGCGGGCGGGTCTCCATGATCCGCACGCGGTCACCGACGCCGGCATCGCCGTTCTCGTCGTGGGCCTTGACCTTGCTCGTGGTCCGGATGATCTTGCCGTAGAGCTTGTGGCTCTTACGATCTTCCAGCTCGACCACGATGGTCTTCTGCATCTTGTCGCTGACCACGTAGCCGATGCGCTCCTTGCGGCGTGCGCGCACCTCGGTCTGGGTTTCGGTCACCTTCTGGTCCTCACTCATGCGTCATCACCATCCGGTCCGGACGCCAGGCCCAGCTCCCGCTCGCGCATCACGGTGTAGATGCGCGCGATCTCGCGACGCACGGTCCGCAGGCGACGGTTGTTGTCGAGCTGGCCGGTGGCCATCTGGAACCGAAGGTTGAACAGTTCTTCCTTCGACTCTTTCAGGCGATCGACCAGATCAGCGTCGTTGAGCTCGCGGAGCTCGTTCGCAGCAACTCCGAGTGCCATCAGAACTGCTCCTCTCTGGTCACGATCCTGGTCTTGATGGGGAGCTTGTGCTGTGCGCGGCGCAGGGCCTCGCGAGCGGTCTCCTCATTCGGGTAGGTCATCTCGAACAGCACGCGACCCGGCTTGACCGGGGCGACCCACCACTCGGGCGAACCCTTACCCGAACCCATGCGGGTCTCGGCCGGCTTCTTGGTGAGCGGGCGGTCCGGGAAGATGTTGATCCAGACCTTGCCGCCACGCTTGATGTGCCGGTTGATGGCGATACGAGCGGACTCGATCTGACGGTTGGTGATGTACGCGCTCTCCAGAGCCTGGATGCCGTAGTCACCGAACGTCACCTTGGTGCCGCCCTTGGCCTGCCCCTTGAGGCTGGGGTGGTGCTGCTTGCGGTGCTTGACCCGACGCGGGATCAACATGGCCTAGCCCTCCTGCTTCTCAGCCGCACCAGCAGTGGCCTCGGCAGGAGCGGCCTCGGCCGCGCGAGCGGCGTCGGTGCTCGTCGCAGTGGTGCCAGAAGCACCGCTACGCCGGGGCCGGCTGGGCCGGCGCGGACGGCGATCCTCGGCTGCCGGAGCGGCCGCGGCCAGCTCACGACGTCCACCGACGATGTCGCCCTTGTAGATCCACACCTTCACGCCGATCCGGCCGAAGGTGGTCTTGGCTTCGTAGAGTCCGTAGTCGATGTCGGCACGCAGCGTGTGCAGCGGCACGCGACCCTCGCGGTAGAACTCACTGCGGCTCATCTCTGCGCCGCCCAGACGACCCGAGCACTGGACCCGGATGCCCTTCACGTTCGGCTGACGCATCGCCGACTGGATCGCCTTGCGCATCGCGCGGCGGAACGCCACGCGGTTGCTCAGCTGCTCAGCGACGCCCTGGGCCACCAGCTGGGCCTCGGACTCTGCGTTCTTGACCTCGAGGATGTTGAGCTGGACCTGCTTACCGGTCAGCTTCTCCAGGTCGCCGCGGATGCGATCGGCCTCGGCGCCACGGCGGCCGATGACGATGCCCGGACGCGCAGTGTGGATGTCGACGCGGACCCGGTCACGGGTGCGCTCGATCTCCACCTTCGCGATGCCGGCCCGCTCGAGCCCCGTGGAGAGGAGCTTGCGGATGGCAACATCCTCTTTGACGTAGTCCGCGTACTGCTTGTCGGCGTACCACCGCGACTTCCAGTCGGTGGTGATGCCCAGACGGAAGCCGTGCGGGTTGATTTTCTGGCCCACTGTCTAGGCTCCCTTCTTCTTCGGCTGACGCGAACGGCCACGGCCGCCGGCTGCCTTCTCCGGCAAGCTCTCCACGACCACGGTGATGTGGCTGGTGCGCTTGCGGATACGGAATGCACGGCCCTGTGCGCGCGGCTGGAAGCGCTTGAGGGTCGGACCCTCGTCGGCGAACGCGGTGGCGACGACCAGGGTCCGGCGATCCAGATCCAGGTTGTTCTCCGCGTTGGCGACGGCACTTGCCAGGACCTTGTACACGGGCTCGGACGCCGACTGCGGTGCGAACCGCAGGATGTCGAGGGCCTCGTCCACGTTCTTGCCGCGGACCAGGTCCAGGACACGACGAGCCTTCATCGGCGTGACGCGCACGAACTTGGCGGTCGCCTTTGCTGTCGGATTATCGGTCTGCGTAGTCATTACCGGCGCTTCGCTTTCCGGTCATCCTTGATGTGACCCTTGAAGGTACGGGTGGGGGCGAACTCGCCCAGCTTGTGCCCGACCATCGAGTCCGAGATGAACACCGGCACGTGCTTGCGTCCGTCATGGACAGCAAAGGTGTGGCCGATGAAATCGGGAAGAATGGTCGAACGACGGGACCAGGTCTTGATGACCTGCTTGGTGCCCTTCTCGTTCTGAACGTCCACCTTCTTCAGGAGGTGGTCGTCGACGAACGGGCCCTTCTTGAGGCTGCGTGGCATTCTCTTACCTCCTCCTGTTATCGCTTGTTCTTGCCGGTACGACGGCGACGGACGATCAGCTTGTCGCTGGCCTTGTTCTTGCGGGTGCGGCCCTCGGGCTTGCCCCACGGCGAGACCGGGTGGCGACCACCGGAGGTCTTGCCCTCACCACCACCGTGCGGGTGGTCGACCGGGTTCATCACGACACCGCGGACGGTCGGGCGCTTGCCCTTCCAGCGCATACGGCCGGCCTTGCCCCAGTTGATGTTGCTCTGCTCGGCGTTGCCCACCTCGCCGACGGTTGCGCGGCAGCGCACGTCGACGCGACGGATCTCGCCGGAAGGCATACGCAGCGTGGCGTAGGTTCCTTCCTTGCCGAGCAACTGGATCGAAGCACCCGCGCTGCGGGCCATCTTCGCTCCACCGCCCGGACGCAGCTCCACGGCGTGGATCTGGGTACCGGTCGGGATGTTGCGCAGGGGCAGGTTGTTGCCGGGCTTGATGTCGGCGGTCGAGCCGCTCTCGACGATGTCGCCCTGCTTCAGGTTCTTCGGCGCGATGATGTAGCGCTTCTCGCCGTCCACGTAGTGCAGCAACGCGATCCGCGCAGTGCGGTTCGGGTCGTACTCGATGTGGGCGACCTTGGCGTTGATGCCGTCCTTGTCGTGGCGACGGAAGTCGATCAGACGGTAGGCACGCTTGTGGCCGCCACCCTTGTGACGGGTGGTGATGCGGCCGTGAGCGTTTCGGCCACCACGCCCGTGCAGCGGACGCACCAGCGACTTCTCCGGATGGTTACGGGTGACCTCGGCGAAGTCGGAGCCGCTGGCCCCACGACGACCCGGGGTCGTCGGCTTGTACTTACGAATAGCCATGAGTCTCTAGTCCTTCTCTGGGCGCCCCGGTCAGCTGACCGAGCCCCCGAAGATCTCGATGGGCTTGCTGTCTGCGGTCAGCGACACGATGGCGCGCTTGGTGGACTTGCGCTGGCCGTAGCCGGAGCGGGTCCGCTTGCGCTTGCCCTGTCGGTTCGCGGTGTTGACGCTGGCAACACTGACACCGAAGATCTTCTCGATCGCGATCTTGATCTCGGTCTTGTTGGACTCCGGGTGCACCAGGAAGGTGTACACGTTGTCTTCCATGAGCCCGTAGGACTTCTCCGAGATCACGGGCGCCAGGATGATGTCGCGCGGGTCGGCAACGGTCGCCATGTCAGGCCTCCTCTGCTGTCTTCTCGACGGCAGCCTTGGCATCCGCCGTGTTCTGCTCGATGAAGGCATTGAGCGTCTCGACGCTGAACACCACCTCGTCCGAATCCAGGACGTCGTAGGTGTTGAGCTGATCCGGCGCGATCGGCAGCACGTTGTCGAGGTTGGCCACACTCAGCCACGCCGTCAGGTCCTCGCGGCCGAGAACGACCAGGAACTTGCGGCGATCGGAGAGTGCCTCCAGGAACTGACGTGCCGACTTGGTCGAGGGCTTCTGCCCGGCGACCAGTTCGGTGATCACGTGGATGCGCTCGTTGCGAGCGCGGTCGCTCAGCGCACCGCGCAGGGCGGCGGCCTTCATCTTCTTGGGGGTGCGCTGGCTGTAGTCGCGCGGCTTCGGGCCGTGGACGATGCCACCGCCGGCGAACTGCGGTGCACGCGTCGAGCCCTGACGTGCACGGCCGGTGCCCTTCTGGCGGTACGGCTTGGCGCCACCGCCGCGCACCTCGGCGCGGGTCTTGGTGGAGTGCGTCCCCTGGCGTGCCGCGGCCTGCTGGGCCACGACGACCTGATGCATCAGCGCGATGTTGGCCGGGGCGTCGAAGAGCGCTGCGGGCAGGTCAACGGTTCCGTTGGTCTTGCCGTCGGCGGTCTTGACATCCAGCGTCAACTTCGCGGCGGTCTCGGTGCTCACTGTGTCACTCATTTCTAGGCACCACCCTTCACTGCGTCGCGAACCATCACGACGCCGCCCTTGCGACCCGGGATCGCTCCCTTGATCAGCAGGAGACCGGCCTCGGCGTCCACCTTGTGGACGGTGAGGTTCTGCGTGGTGACCTTGTCGTTACCCATGCGGCCTGCCATGCGCATGCCCTTGAACACGCGACCCGGGGTGGCGCAGCCACCGATCGAGCCCGGTGCACGGTGCACGCGGTGGACGCCGTGGCTGGCGCCCAGACCGGCGAAGCCGTGACGCTTCATGACGCCGGCGAAGCCCTTGCCCTTGGAGGTGCCGGTGACGTCGACCAGCGCGCCGTCGGCGAAGATCTCGGCGGTCAGTTCCTGACCGATCTCGAACTCGCTGATGTCATTGACGCGGATCTCGGCCAGGTGGCGACGCGGGGTGACCCCGGCCTTGCTGTACTGGCCGGCGACCGGCTTGATCACCTTGCGGGGATCAATGGCGCCGTAGGCCAGCTGGACGGCGGTGTAGCCGTCACGGTCCGCGGTGCGGAGCTGGGTGATCACGTTCGGGCCGGCCTGGATGACAGTGACCGGGACGACGCGGTTGTTCTCGTCGAAGACCTGGGTCATGCCGAGCTTGGTGCCCAGGATGCCCTTGGTCGAACTCTGATTGCTCATGATTTATCTCGCCCCCGTCCTACTGGATGTTGACGTCGACGCTTGCCGGGAGATCGATGCGCATGAGCGCGTCGACCGTCTTCGGTGTCGGGTCGAGGATGTCGATGAGTCGCTTGTGGGTACGCATCTCGAAGTGTTCGCGGCTGTCCTTGTACTTGTGCGGCGAACGGATGACGCAGTACACGTTCTTCTCAGTGGGCAATGGCACCGGGCCGACGACACGTGCCCCGGTGCGGGTCACGGTCTCCACGATCTTGCGCGCCGAAGCGTCGATCGCCTCGTGGTCGTAGGCCTTGAGCCTGATGCGGATCTTTTGTCCCGCCACGCTGTGTCCTCTTCCGTCAGTTGTTCTCGACAGACAAACACCGCGTGATCTGGACCGATCTCTGCCGGCTGAGCACATGACCACCGTGTGAGATACGGCAATCGACGCTGTTCATCTGTCGTTGTACGTTGGCTCGTACCTGGTACGAACCGGTTTGCTCCGGCACCCGCGGTCGGGCGTGTCGTGACCGTGAACCGAAACCGGCGCACGCGTTACACGCCCAGTCCCCGTAGACCGGGCCTGGGAGATATTCACCTGATCGCGACCGCTGGTCTGGCACATGGCACAACCTGCGTCCGCCGGTCAAGGCAACCCGAACAGTATGCATCAGGTCGGGAGCACGATCAAATCAGCCGTCGGCGCCGGCGGCGGACCACCCGGCGACGCCCCGACCATGACCCATCGGATCCGTCACCGCTCCCCGCGAATGATCGGGCGCAGCGGAGCTCGAGAGCGCGGGTGATGTCCCACCTGGCTCGGACCTGACTCATGAGTAAGATACCGCCATGAGTTCCACGAATCCCACCTTCGCCCTGCGCAAGAAACTGCCCGCCAACCCGCTCGGCAACGTGCTCTTCTCCCTCGGCATGGTCGCGAAGGTCCCCTACTTCGGCACCGTGCTGCCTCTCGTGCAGGAAATGGAACCCGGCTATTGCAAGGTCACCGCTCCGAACTGGTTCGGCGTCCACAACCACATCGGCACCTTCCACGCCATCGCCGCGTGCAATCTCGCCGAGGCCGCGATGGGCATGCTGATGGAGGCCACCACGCCGACCTCCCATCGCTGGATCCCGAAGGCGATGCAGACGAGCTACCTGACCAAGGCGACGACGCGACTGACCGCCGAGGCGCGGCTCGCCGAACCCGTCGACTTCGACGCGATCACCACCGGTACTGACGTGACCGTGTCGGTGAGCATTCTCGACACCGAGGGCGTCGAGGTCGTGCACTGCGACATCACCACGTGGGTGACCCCGAAGTAGACGTGGAGGGCCGGGGTGCCGTCCCGTCCCGCTGCTCCTAGGGTGGGAGCAAGCCTCCACCCGGCGCGCAGGGCACCAGCGGCACCGGAGTACGGCAGCGCGGTGTGACATCACAACGAGGAGGACCAGCGAACCATGTGCGGAATCTGCGGCGAAATCCGGTTCGACGGCACGGCTCCAGATGTCGCGTCCGTCGACGCCATGACCTGCGAGATGACCCGCCGCGGCCCGGACGGTTCCGGCGTCTTCTCGAAAGGTTCTGTCGCGCTGGGCCATCGGCGCCTGAAGATCATCGACCTGACGGAAAAGGGCAGTCAGCCGATGATCGACCCGGCGCTCGGACTGGCCCTGGTGTTCAACGGCTGCATCTACAACCACCACGAACTGCGCGCGGAACTCGAGGGCAAGGGGTACACGTTCTTCTCCCACGCCGACAGCGAGGTCATCCTCAAGGCGTTCCACGCCTGGGGTCCCGACTGCGTCGACCACTTCATGGGCATGTTCGCGTTCGCGATCGTCGACACCGACACCGGTGTCGTCACCCTCGGTCGCGACCGGCTCGGCATCAAACCGCTCTACCTTGCCGACACCCCGGGGCGGCTGCGCTTCGCGTCGTCGGTGCAGGCGCTGCTGCGCGCGGGTGACGTCGACACCTCCATCGATCGCGTTGCGCTGCACCACTACTTCAGCTTCCACGCCGTCGTCCCGGCACCGCACACCATCTACAACGGCATCCGCAAGGTCCCACCGGCGACCGTCGTCACGATCCAGCCCGACGGCCGGCGCACCGAACGCAAGTATTGGGAGCCGGCCTTCGAACCGCATCCCGACCGCCGGGACTGGGACGAGAAGCGGTGGCAGCACGAGCTGCTCGACTCGTTGCGGACGTCGGTGCGTCGGCGCATGGTCGCCGATGTACCGGTCGGCGTACTGCTGTCCGGCGGCGTCGACTCCTCACTCGTCGTCGCGTTGCTCGCCGAGCAGGGTCAGACCGATCTCGCCACATTCAGCATCGGATTCGACTCCGCAGCAGGAGAATCCGGGGACGAATACGCCTACTCCGACCTCATCGCCGACACCTTCGGTACCGACCATCACAAGATCCACATCGGGACCGATCGGTTGTTGCCCGCCATCCCGGACACGGTCGCGGCGATGGGCGAACCGATGGTCAGCCACGACTGCGTCGCGTTCTATCTCCTCTCGCAGGAGGTCAGCAAGTCCATCAAGGTGGTCCAGTCCGGCCAGGGCGCCGACGAGATCCTCGGCGGATACAGCTGGTATCCCCCGCTGCTCGACGTGACCCGGGAGAAGACGACGCGCGCCTACGCCGACGTGTTCTTCGACCGCGACGACGTCGACATCCGCGGCATCCTCGCCGACGATTACCTCACCGAGGCCGGTTACGACCCCAGCTTCGAATTCGCGTCGGCGCATCAGTCCGCACCGGGCGCCGCGACCGCCGTCGACGCGGCGCTGCGCCTCGACACCACCGTCATGCTCGTCGACGACCCGGTCAAGCGCGTCGACACCATGACGATGGCGTGGGGTCTCGAAGCGCGCGTACCGTTCCTCGATCACGAGTTCGTCGAGCTCGCTGCCACGTGTCCCCCCGATCTCAAGCTCGCACACGGAGGTAAGGGCGTGCTGAAGGAGGCCAGCCGTGCGCTTCTGCCTTCAGCCGTCATCGACCGCACAAAGGGTTATTTTCCGGTGCCGGGTATCCGCCATCTGACCGGCGGCGTTCTCGACCTGGTCTCGGACACTCTGCGGTCCAAGGCCGCCCGCGACCGCGGGCTGTACCGTCCCGAGGCGCTCGACAGATTGTTCGCCGACCCCAACGGAGTCCGCACGAGACTCGACGGCAACGAGCTGTGGCAGGTTGCGCTCCTCGAGATGTGGTTGCAGACCATGGAAGCGAACGCACGACGGTGAGTGCGCTGAGATTCGACGACCGCGGTTGGAAGACCTACGGCGCGTCGCTCTCCCCCGACGGGAGCGCGTTCGCCTACATCGTCGACGACGGGACCGGGTACCCGCGGGCCGCGCAGCGCGCACTCTCCCGGGACGGCGTGGGCGAGCTGCGGTGGGTTCAGCTCAGATCGACGGGTCCGGTCCGAAAGGTGGTGCATTCCACCGACGGTCGCTGGCTGGCGGTGGAGATCGCCCCGAGCGGCGGTGAGCACCACCAGGTGTGGGTCGTCACCACCGATCCCGATGACGACACCGCCCACCGCATCGCGGCGACTCGCCCCGACGGCCGGTCGTTCGGCACGGTGGGACTCGTCGGCTGGGACACCGACTGGGTCCTGATCACTGCCATAGATCAGGACGGCACCTCCCACTCCCTGCGGGTACACCCAGGCACCGCAACGACACTCACCCTGGATCAACGCGTCGGCGGCGTGCTGATCGACTCGTGGAAGGGCGCCACGCTCGTCCGGGTCGGCCCGCGTGGCTACCACGACATGTTGCTGCTGCGCCGCCAACCCGAGTCGGACGACGACGAGATCTCGATGACCCCGCTCTTGCCGCAGGACCCGGGCGCGGTCACCGATCAGGGCTACCTCCTCGACCAGGGCTTCGACCACACCTCGCTGGTCTTCGTCCCGGTCCCGAACGAACCGACGCGCGACCTCGACAGTGTCCAGGCCCTGGTGCGCAGCGACTTCGACGCCAAGTTCCCCCGGCTCCTCGCCGTCGAGGTCAGCAGATTCGGGGTGCGGTTCCGGGTGATGGCCCAGCGGGTCGACATCGGACTCGACGAGTTCGCGGTCAGTCACGACCAGTCGACCATCGCACTCCTGTGGAATGTGCGGGGCCGCAGCGAGCTGCAGATCATGACCCTGCCCGATCAGACCCTGCACCCACCCATCGACCTTCCCGGCGAGGTGGCCTCCGACCTCTCGATCAGTGCGGCGGGATCGGTGGTGGCCGTGACGGTGTCGAGTCCCCAGCACTCACCCCTGGTCCATCTCATCGATGTCCCCAACCGTGCGGTGTATCCCGTCCGCGACGACGTCGTCGCGGGCGAGGGGCCATCCTGCCTGCTCCGGCCCGAACTCGTGGAGTTCTCGGCACGTGACGGCATGCCGTTGTCCGGCTTCCTGTTCCGCGCCCGCGACGAGTCGGGTTCGGCCGCACCGGGTCCCACACTGCTGTACTTCCACGGTGGCCCCGAGGGACAGTCGCGACCGGACTACCAGTTCCTGTTCGGCCCTCTCGTCGACGCCGGGATCACGGTCTTCGCCGCGAACGTGCGCGGGTCGTCGGGTTACGGCCGGTTGTTCGTGCACGCCGACGACCGGTACGGGCGGTACGCCGGGATCGACGACGCCGCGGACTGCGCGGAGTTCCTGTGCCGTCAGGGGATCGCCGACCCCGATGCGGTGTACTGCTCCGGCCGTTCGTACGGCGGATATCTCACGTTGGCGTGCCTGACGTTCCACCCCGAACTGTTTGCCGCCGGAATCGCCATCTGCGGTATGAGCGATCTCGAGTCGTTCTTCCGCAACACCGAGCCGTGGATCGCGGTCGCGGCCCACACCAAGTACGGGCATCCCGAGTCCGACCGCGAGCTCCTCGCCGACCTCTCCCCGATCCACCGCATCGACGCGGTCCGCGCGCCGCTGCTCGTCGTCCACGGGGCACACGACACCAACGTCCCGGTGAGCGAGTCGCAGCAGATCGTCGCCGAGCTCCAGGCCCGCGGGGCCGTGGCCGAGATGCTGATGTTCGACGACGAGGGTCACGAGATCGTCAAGCGGCACAACCAACATCGGCTCACCCAGGCGGTGGCCGACTGGATCGCACGTCACCCGTCGCGGCCCGCAGCGTCGCGGTGAACCGACGCATGACCGACCGGTTACGTGATCAGCCCCGGAGATCTCCGGCGAAATATATCTGCCCGTTCATCGCGGGGTAACAAAGCGTTCCTACATTCTTCCCATCAGCGCCGCCAGCACGACATCCGACCCCATCGCTGATCGGAAGACCAGGAGCACCCATGTCCACACCGCCCAACGGGAACCCGGGGCCGTCGCCGGCGGCCCCGTCCCATTCCGGCGCCGCCGGCGAGAGCGTCGTCAAGCCCACGTATGACGACCGGCTCACCAATACCGATCTCGCGCCACTCAAGGAACAGAAGTGGACGTGGTACAACATCTTCGCCTTCTGGATGTCCGACGTCCACAGTGTCGGCGGCTATGTGTTCGCGGGCAGCCTCTTCGCTCTGGGCATCGCGGCGTGGCAGGTGCTCGTAGCGCTCCTGGTGGGCATCATCGCCGTCAACCTCCTGTGCAACCTGGTCGCCAGACCCTCCCAGATGGCCGGCGTCCCCTACCCCGTGACCACCCGGGTCTCGTTCGGCGTGAAAGGCGCGAACATCCCGGCGATCATCCGTGGCGTGATCGCGGTCGTCTGGTACGGCATCCAGACCTATCTTGCCTCAGTCGCTTTCGGCCTCCTGGCCCTGAAGTTCTGGCCGGGCCTCGAAGCCTGGGGTGATGTCGAGCAACACGGGTTCCTGGGCCTGTCCGCACTGGGCTGGGCGGGCTTCATCCTCATGTGGGTCCTCCAGGCCCTGGTGTTCTGGAACGGCATGGAGACGATCCGTAGGTTCATCGACTTCTGCGGTCCCGCAGTGTATGTCGTCATGATCGCGCTGGCCGCGTACCTGGTCGTCGAGGCCGGGTGGGACAACGTGAGTCTGGACCTGTCGGTCGGCGATGGCCTCACCGGTTGGTCGTCGATCACAGCGATGATCAGTGCGTTCGCCCTGGTGGTCTCCTACTTCTCCGGACCGATGCTGAACTTCGGCGACTTCTCGCGCTACGGCCGCACTTTCGGCGAGGTGAAGAAGGGCAACTTCTGGGGGCTGCCGGTCAATTTCCTCTTCTTCTCGCTACTGGTCGTGTGCACCGTGTCCGCCGCGGTCACCGTGATCGGCACCGACGACGAGGGCAACATCATCACCGATCCGGTCCACATCGTCGATCGCATCGACAACACCACCGCAGCCGTGCTCGGCGTGCTCACCTTCGCCATCGCCACGATCGGTATCAACATCGTGGCGAACTTCGTGTCACCGGCCTTCGACTTCTCGAACGTGGCGCCCACCCGGATCAGCTGGCGGACCGGCGGCATGATCGCGGCGGTCGGCTCGGTGCTGATCACGCCCTGGAATCTGTTCAACAATCCCACGGCTATCCATTACACGATGGATACTCTCGGCGCCGTCATCGGTCCGCTGTTCGGCATCCTGATCGTCGACTTCTACCTCATCAAGAAGCAACGGATCGAGGTCGACGACCTGTTCACCATGGACCCCGGGGGAACCTACTGGTATCGCAACGGTTGGAACCCGGTTGCCGTGGGTGCCACCGTCATCGCCTCGGTGCTCCCCATCTGTGTCGTCATCTTCGGCACGGTCTACCAGGCCAGCTTCACCTGGTTCATGGGCGCCGGTGCGGGCATGCTCCTCTACTGGCTCGGGATGAGGTTCGTGCCGGCGCATCTGATCTACGGGCCCGCTGCGCTCGCGCGCGCGACCGGCGACATCGAGGTGGCCGACGGCCGGGCGGCCATCGACGCCCCGGTGGGCGCCGGGACCTCGTCCACTGCCTCCGAGGACACCGTGCGCAGCTGACGCACCAATGATCGGCCGGGCCGCGCGCGAAATCGCGTGGCCCGGCCCGCTCGGGGCGTAGGCGAAGCTTCTCCGGTTTCGCCGTGAAGGCATCGCAACCGTACCATTGACAATTGGCACAGTTGCTGATGGTGTGAGTTGATGCACAGCATCACCACACCGACCCCGCTGCCGACCAGCGCGTCCGCGCGGGCAGTCGTGACGGCCCACGCGACGAGGTGGGGGCTCGGCACGTTCACCGGCGCCATCCCACTGAACCCACTGGGCATCCGCCTCTCACGCAGTCTGATCGCTTCGATCATGCGCGTGCTCGGCCGCACCCCGCCCGGGACCACCGTGCACGAGGTCGACGAGAACGGGATCTCGGGGGAATGGGTCGTCGGCCCGGGAGTCCGACGCGGGCGGCGCGCGATCTACTACATCCACGGCAGCGCCTACACGATCTGCTCGGCACGCACGCATCGCTCACTCGCCGCGCGACTCTCGCTCGCCACCGATCTGCCCGTGTTCGTCGCCGACTACCGCCTGGCACCCGAGCACCGATTCCCCGCGGCCGCTGACGACGTCGCCGACGGATTCGACTGGCTACTCCGGCAGGGCTACGAGCCCGGCGACATCGTCGTCGCCGGAGACTCCGCCGGTGGCCACCTGGCGTGCGACCTGACCCTCCGGCGGGCGATCGCCGAGACCGGGCAACCCGCCGCGGTCATCCTGTTCTCCCCACTCATCGACCTCACCTTCGAGCTGGCACGCGCGCAGGAACGCATTCGGCGGGACCCGGCCATCACCGCGTCGGCCGCGGCACGCCTGGTGGCCCTGTACACCCGAGACGTGGCCGCCGACAACGCGCGACTCGCGCTCGATTTCTCGCCTGCGCAGCATCTTCCGCCGTTTCTGATCCAGACCGGTGGTGCCGAGATGCTCAGTGCCGACGCCCGGTATCTCCACGAGGAGCTCGGCGCCCACGGTGGCGACAGCCGACTGGAGATCTGGCCGGGCATGATGCACGTGTTCCAGGCCCTCCCTCGGCTCGGCCCGGAAGCCGACGCCGCACTCCGCCGGGTCGGCGAGTTCCTGGCAGACCTGGCCGCGAACCGACACGACTCGGCCACGGCCACCCGGACAGTGCACACCGTGTCGGGCGCGTCATGATCACGGCCGTGGACGGTATCCGACGCCGGTTCGTCCGGAACCCGTTGTCGGAGAATGCCCGTGCCGTCGTCACCGGCGCCGGGAGCGGGATCGGTCGTGCGTTCGCACTGGAACTGGGCCGGCGTGGAGGCGAGGTGATCTGCGCCGACATCGACGCCGAACGCGCCGATGAGACCGCGTCGCTCGTCACCGACCGGACCGGCCGCCCGGCCCATGCCTTCGGTTGCGATGTCGCAGACCGGGACGCGATGGGCTCGCTCGCGACATTCGCGCGCGACACCTTCGACGGTCCACCGACGCTCGTCATCAACAACGCCGGGGTCGGCATCGGGGGCCGCCCGATCGGCGACATCGGGTTCGACGACTGGGCCTGGACGCTCGGAATCAACCTGTGGGGCGTCGTGTACGGATGCGAACTCTTCGCCCCGATGCTGCGGGAGACCGGTCGCGGCGGGATCATCAACGTCGCGTCGGCGGCGGGGTTCGCCGCCGCGCCCGTGATGGCGCCGTACAACGTGTCGAAGGCCGGCGTCGTCTCGTTGAGCGAGACACTCGCCGCCGAACTCGCCCACTCCGGCATCGGGGTGACCGTGCTGTGCCCCACATTCGTGAAGACCAACGTCGCACGAGACGGCCGGATCACCTCTGATGCACAGCATCTCGCGGGCACGCTGATGCGCTGGACCGGAGTCTCACCGGCCGGAGTGGCCGCGTCGACACTGGACGCCCACGACCTCGGGCGTCTCTACGTCCTGCCGCAGTTGGATGCACGTGTGATCTGGCATCTGAAACGACACTTCCCGGCGTCCTACGTGCGCGGCCTCGGACTCCTCAACCGTCTCCTGCCGTCGTCCTGACGCGGAGCCTTCAGCCGAACGACTATTCGAAAGGACCTCCTCATGGCCATCGATCTCGACAACATGCTGCAGAAGATCAAGGACCGTCAATGGGCTCTCGCGGACATCGACTGGGACGCACCGGGAGCCGAGCTCATCGAACCGGACCTACACGCCAAGCTCAAACCCTTCATGAGTGACCTGATGTGGATCGAGAACGTCGGCGCGCGCGGGTTCGCGGCGATGGCGAAGAAGGCCCCGACGCCGACGCTCAAGAGCATCTACGAGCACTTCCATGCCGAGGAACAGAAGCACGCCAATGCCGAACTGGCACTGATGCGGCGCTGGGGGATGCTCGACGGCGACGAGATCCCGTCGCCGAACGTGAACGTCCAGCTGGTGATCAACTGGCTCGACCGGCACTCCGACGACATGTCCCTGTCCTTCCTGGGCACGGTCATCCCGATGCTCGAGGTCGCCCTCGACGGCGCCCTCATCAAGTTCATCACCGACGAGGTCAAGGACCCGGTCGCCCAGGAGGTCTTCAAGCGGATCAACTCGGACGAATCCAGGCATCTGGCAGTCGATTTCGAGGTGATGGAGATCCTCGGGCATGCGGGGTTGCGCAAGCGGACCATCGACTTCGTCGGTGGCTGGGTCAAACCCACATTCCTGATCGGGGCACTCAGTTACGTCCCGCTGCTGAACAAGATGCGCGACAACATCGTCGCGATGGGCGTCGACGAGGAACGGCTCTACAGCGCCATGAAGCGCTACCGGGCAGTCGGCGACCGAAGCGAATATGTTCGGCGCCTGCCCATGTTCCGGGTGGTCGCATTCCACGGTGCGGCGGTGATCAATCGCGGGAATGTGCCGTACCACCTGTTCGCCGACTCGATGGTGAAGCTCACCGATCGCATCCCGTTCGGCCTGGTCCACCGAACACCCACGTGGTCGCAGGAACTCACCTACGAGCCGACGGCCTGAGGAGGTGGCGATGTACACCTCGGTGGCCATCATCGGTGCCGGATTCGCGGGCATAGGCGCGGCGATCCGTCTCCGGGACCGTGGGATCGACGACTTCGTGATCTTCGAACGTGGCGACAGGGTGGGCGGTACCTGGCGTGACAACACCTATCCCGGCGCAGCGTGCGATATCCCGTCGCGCCTGTACTCCTACAGCTTCGCCCCCAACCCGGAGTGGTCGCACACCTACTCGCGGAGCGCCGAGATCCTCGACTACATCCGTTCGATGGTCGACGACTCCGGGATCGAACCGCACATCCGATTCGGCCACACAGTGTCCGGTCTGGAGTACGACGCCGACGACGGGGTGTGGACGATCAACTTCGACGGGGATCACGAGCCGGTGCGCGCCAAGGCCGTCGTACTCGCCTCCGGACCGCTGGCCAACGTCTCCTTCCCCGACATCCCCGGTATCGACGACTACCAGGGACACAAGATCCACAGCGCCCGTTGGGATCACGACTACGACTTCGCAGGCAAGAAGGTCGCCGTGGTGGGGACCGGGGCGAGCGCGGTGCAGATCGTGCCGGAGTTGGTCGACCGGGCCGCGTCGGTCAAGGTCTTTCAACGCACGCCCGGTTGGGTCCTGCCCCGTGCCGACGTCCGGACGGGTGAGGCCACCAAGCAGATCTACCGGTCGGTGCCGGGCGCGCAGCGACTTGCGCGCGCGCTGTGGTTCTGGGGTCACGAGACCGTGGCGCTGGGCGTCGTCTGGAACACTCCCCTGACCCGCGTCGTCGAAGCGGTGAGCAAACTGCACCTGCGATCACAGGTCGACGACCCGTGGCTGCGGCGGCAACTCACACCCGACTTCGCCGCGGGGTGCAAGCGGCTCCTCATGACCAGCGACTACTACCCGGCGCTTCAGCGACCGAACTGCAAACTGGTCACCTGGCCGATCGCCCGGATCGCCGAGCGCGGCATCCGGACCGTCGAAGGCGTTGAGCATCAGTTCGATTGCATCGTGTTCGCGACCGGGTTCGACGTGTCCAAGACCGGGACACCCATCCCGGTCACCGGCCTCGACGGGCGCGACCTGGCGTCGGAATGGTCTCGGGGTGCCTTCGCCTACCGCAGCGTCACCGTGTCCGGCTACCCCAATCTGTTCTTCACGTTCGGCCCCAACTCCGGGCCGGGCCACAGTTCTGCTCTGGTCTACATGGAGGCCCAGATCGGCTACATCACCGACGCCGTCACCCAGCTGCTCGAGAACGGGTGGAAGGCGCTCGACGTGCGCACCGAAGCGCAGCAGCAGTACAACCGGGACATCCAGCGCCGGCTGACCTCGACGACGTGGAATTCGGGATGTCAGAGCTGGTACCTGACCGACGACGGGTTCAACGCGACGATGTACCCGGGTTTCGCGACTCAGTACATCGGCCAACTCCGCCGCGTCGAGCTCCGCGACTACCGGATTCTCGTTCATGAGGGGGCTCGGACTCCGGCCGCCGCAGCGTTACAGTGAGGGGATGACCGAGTACCGGATCGACGACTTGGCGCGCGTGTCCGGGACCACGACCCGCAACATCCGTGGCTACCAGGAACGCGGGCTCCTCCCCCAGCCGCTCCGGCGTGGGCGTGTCGCGATCTACACCGAGAAGCACCTGCGCAATCTACGGGCGATCAACAAGCTGCTCGGCAGCGGGTTCACGCTCAAACACATTGCCACCTTCATGACGAATCCCGGCGCACGCATCGGTGATGCGTTGGAACTCAACGAGATCCTCGACGAGCACTGGTCGAGCACGTCGCGTCCGGAGATCACCCGTACCGAGCTCGACGACCGGTTCGGGCCGCTGGACGACGCACAGGTCGCAGCCCTGGTGAGCGCCGGGGTGATCGCCGAGACCGATCGCGAGGGGGTCTACGAGGCTGTCGATCGGCGCATCATCGGGAATCTGGCCAAGCTGGTGCGGCGCGGGATGCAGATCTCCACCCTGGCCGACGTGCACGAGCGGTTCACCGGCAAGATCAACGAGGCCGCCGAGATCCTGCTCGCGGCGGCGCACGACGAGGTGGACAGGCGTAGAGGACCGGGTTGGCTTCCGGCGAACGACGACGACGTGGCCTGGGCGGTGAACCTGCTGGGCATGATGCGCCGCGTCGGGACCGAGAACGCCCACGCGGCCCTCGACCGCGCCCTCGACACCGCTCTGGACCGGGAACTCTCGGCACATCAGAGCGCTATCGACGAGCGTGCCGAGGCGCCGCAGCCGGACTGAGACCGGATCGAGCGCTCAGCGGGACACCCTGTGCCGCAGGGGCAGAACGACGAGCGACGCGAGGAAGAAGCAGATCGCACCGACGAAGGTGCCGGACGTGGCCGCGACAGCGTCGGCGGTCACGCCGCCCTTGGTGACGAACGCCCCGATCGCCGACACCCCGAAGGCCACACACCCGATCCAGTTGACCATCACCGACCACCAGTCGCGGTCCCGGATGTCCCAACGGCGTCCCGTGGCGCGGGTGTATCCGACGAAGGCGACCGCGCCGCTGATGAGGAAGGCGACCGAGCCGCCGGCGTCGGGCGTCCAGACCAGGTGGCGGTCACCCCAGATCGTGTGGGCGAGCAGGGCTCCCGTGGTCGACACGTTGAACAGGATCGTGCCCACCGATTGCGTTGCCGCAGTGAGCCACTCGGCCCGGATCACCGACCCCGGCGCCGAGGAGCGCAGCTCGGCCGCGGTACCGCTGCGGACCAACTGGATGAACCCCGCCGCGGTGAAGAACCATGCGCCGACGAAGTAGCAGCCGTTGGCGAACCCGGCGCCTGCCAGATGGGCCAGTCCGGGAGCCGAGCCCAGCGCGAACAGCGCCGACCCGATCATGAACCCCCAGCACTGTTTGGCCAGCGTGGGCTTCAGGAACGCGGACAGGCGTTCATGCGGTGACATCGAGGCTCGCGATGACCTTGCTCGGCTCGATCCAGATTCCCAGCTCGCCGGGCACCCCGTTGCGGGCGCCGAACTCCTCGGCGCGCTCGGCGCCCATGTATCGCGCCCCGCACAGCGACGCGATCCGACGCACCTCGTCGAGGTCCTCCGTGATGCGGGCCACGCCCTGCACCTGCACGAAGCCGAAGGGTGGTTCGGGAAGGTCGACAGAGATCACGACACGCGGATCACGCAGCAGCGCACGTCCTTTGGCGGTGGTCGCTCCGGTGTTGAAGGCGATCCGGTCACCGTCGAGGACGAACCACACCGGAACGACGAGGGGTCGACCGTCGGCGGCGGTGTATCCGAGGTGCCCGGTCTTCGTGCCGCCGGTGAGGAATTCACGGACGGCCGGGTCGGACAGTGAGGACGCAGACATGCTCCCAGGGTAGTGGCAGGTCCTCCTCACCGTTGCGCGAGTACTCCGCCGATCCGGCACGCCATCATCATGATCGTCGCGTGCGGACCGCTGCGTCCGCTGCCGGGCAGGATGGAACCGTCGACGATCCGCAGCCCGTGTGTTCCGTACACGCCGCCGAGCCAATCGGTCCGGACGCCCATCGGCATCGTCCCCCAGGCGTGCTGAGAGAACCCCACCCGATCGGCGATCCGTACGCTCCCCGGTACGACGATGTCGGCGAATTCAGGTGCCCGCAGCATCTCCACGACCCCGACGGCTCCGGCACGTAGTGCGGCGTCCGTGTCCGCGTCGGGTTCATCGAACGCCATCCGCACATCCCCGCCGTCGGCGAGGAGCCGGACGCCCGAGTGCCACATCGCGGTCACCTCGACAATAGGCCCGCCGGCAGGGAGGTCGCGGATGAATGACGCGAAATCATCGCGGTAACACCGAATTTCGAAACCATCAGTGGTGTGCAGCACCGTCGGCAACACCGTGCCCGCGTCCGCCGGTGACCGCCTGGAGTACGAGACCGCCAGGCCTCGATGTTCGCCGGCCTCCAGCGATCGCGCGCCCCGGCGGCCCGTCGCGCGCGGACCCGGCAGATCCGACAGTTCCGACCGAAGCAAGATCCCCGCCGTGCCGAGCGTGCCCGCGGCGAGGATCACCTCGCCTGCGCTCACGCTCAACGGTCCGGCGCGCACCCCTGTCACCGTCGTACCCCCAACCACCTCCAGTCGGTCCACCACGCGCCCGGTCAGCACCCGGAGGTTGGGCCGGGACAACGCGGGGAGGAGGTAGGCGTCGGCGGCCGAGCGGCGCGCGACCCCGGTCCGGTTCGTCAACACCCGGTTGAGCCCGACCACCGGCCACCGCTGCATCACCGGGCGCGCCGGCACCCGTGCCGACCAGTAGTGCTCGAAAGCGCCTCCGGCATCGCCGAGTTCGTCGTCGGACACGGGTTGCACGCCCATGGTGCCGGCGGGTCCGTCCACTTCGTCGTAGGCGGCGTCGACGACATCGGGTTCCCACCCGGCCGGCCACGACCCGAAGTCGTCTCGGTGCCACCTCAGGAAGTAGCCGCCGTTCACCGCCGACGAACCACCGAGGGCCGAACCGCGGGGCGCCGACACCCCGAGGTCGGTCTCGTGGCGGACCGCGTGCGGTGCGGCGTCATCGATCGGTAGCCGACGCAGATCCAGATCCGCCGGTGTGGGCAGGCCCGCCGGACCGCGTTCGAGCAGCACCACCGTACGGTCGGGATCACGGGAGAGCTTCTCGGCGAGCACGCAACCGGCGCTACCCGCACCGACGATCACGACGTCGGCGGTGACGACGTCAGTGGTGACGACGTCGAGGAGGGACGACCGATCGGCCGGCGTCATCGAGAGATGACCGGGCGCAACGCTTCCGGGTCTCGATGGGCGATGACTCCCTGCCACAGACCGGCGCCGTAGGCCAGGTCGTCGAGTCGGTGCATCAGGATGTACCGCAGCGGGCCGAGCGTTGGTGGACTCGTCGGGTCGGCGAGCAGGTCCCGGACCCAGGACACCACCCCCTCGACGATCGCCACCTGAACGGCGAGGGTGCGGAAACGCTTGGACACCAAGGCGAGTAGCAGCGCCACCGGCCAGTAGTGACGGCAGATCGCATCGGCGGCCTGCAGCAACCCGAACCCGGCCGCCCGCCCGGTCATCTGCGCGGACACCAGCGGCGCCGACGGCAGGTCGCCGAGCCGGCGTCGCATGCGGACAGCGAGATGGGTGAGGATGATCATCGCCAGCGCCGCACCGAAGCGTGTCCGCGACAGCAGTGCGACCACTGCGGCCGCCATCGGGACCGACATCTTCATCGGCGCCGCGCGGTCGCCGTGCCGGGACGCGAGGTGCGCCGCGCCGGTTCCGTAGAAGCAACGGCGCGAGAGCACCGAGCGCAGATCGGTGCGGTGCTCGTGGGCCACGCGCGCGACCGGGTCGTAACGAATCCGCCATCCCTCGGCATGCATCCGCCAGCACGCGTCGACATCCTCGGCGACCCTCAACGACTCGTCGAATCCGCAGAAAGCACTGCGCCGCACCACCATTGCGGCACTGGGTACGTACGGCGTCCGCGTGGACGGGGCCACCGCGGACTCCTCGGGTCCCATGTCCAGGGACGACCATCCGTTTTCGTAGCGCTCGGCGAGCGATGACGTCATGGCGACGTCGGACTGCAGTCCGACGATGCGCGGCGCGACGAGGCCGACGGTCGGATCGGAGAAATGAGTGAGAAGTATCGTGAGCCAGTCCGGGTCGGGCACGACGTCGGAGTCGAGAAAGGCGACGAAGTCGGTCGTCGCTGCCTCCGCGCCGGCATTGCGCGCCGCGGACGGGCCGCGATTGTCATCGAAGCGCAGGACCCGTGCCGTGGGGCGGTCCGCCTCGATCGGCGTCACGGAGCCGTCGTCGACGACGATGACCGCCAGCCCGTCGAGCGCCTCGAGCAGCCGGTCGACGCCGACCTGATTGTCCCGGACCGGGATGACCACGGTCACGTCCTCGGGCTGCGGCCCGAACATCGGCCGCGGGTTGGCGATCCCGGCGTCGAGCAACGCGCGCGCCAGGCGCCGAGTGACGTTGTCGCACACCTCGATTCGACCGTCCTCGGATGTCATTCCGAGTGCGGTGTCGGACATCCGCAGCAGCCGCGTCGGCGATCCGCCGACCAGGTACCGGAAGTCTCCCGCCTTGGCGCACCGCAGATCGATCTGCACCTGGAACCCGTCGGGCAGGCCGGTGTGCGCACCCGCCGACGCGTCTGGGGCCTGCTCCCCCTCGCCGTCGGCGGAGCCGGAGCCGTCCCGGGTCGACACATCAGCTGCGCCCGAGTCCGTGTTCCCGGCACAGCGACGCGGTGCCGAGTCGTCGAGGGCCGTCATCCCAGACGCCCCTGGTCGTCGACCTGCCATGACTCGAGGGCGGCGCACAGCCGGTTCGTGACCTCGGCGACCAGACCCGCGCCGTCGTCGGCGTTGGCGCCCACCGGGTCACCGAGGACGCCGTTGGGACTCACGGCGCCCACGCCGCCCGATCGCATCGCGCCCAGCAGCGCGCCCACCGGCTCCCGATTGCCCGCGACGGCGCGGGCAGGATCCACGACTGACGGCGAAACATGAAGGAGCACAGATGTTTCAGTGAATCCCGCGTGTGCGTCGGCGCCGTCGAACGCGCAAGGGAACCACGCAACGTCCCGGCCCTCGTACCGCAATCGGGTCACCGCCTCGATCAGCGTCCTGGTGTTTCCGCCGTGTCCGTTGACGAAGACCAGGCGCGCCGCCCACCGGCACGCGCTGCGGCCGTATTCGACGAGCAGGCCGCGCAGGGCCTCGTGCCCGATCGAGATCGTTCCGGCAAAGCCCTCGTGTTCACCGCTGGCGCCGTAATTGAGATCCGGCGCCCGCAGGAGTCCGGGAATGTCCGATCGGCCGCAGACCCCGTCGGCGATCGCGGCGGCGATGCGCGTGTCGGTGTCGAGCGGAAGGTGCGGACCGTGTTGTTCGACCGAACCGAGGGGCACCAGCAGGGTGACCACCTGCCCGTCGAGGTCTGGCCAGTTGCACTGCCCCAACATCGATGGCCCTGTCATTCGACCAATGCTAGCGATGGTGCTTGCGAGTGTGTCGGTCTCGCCCGAAAAACGAAGCGAAAAACGCGCCCAGATCCCGCTCCGGACCACTCTGACGAGCGTTCGATCGGTTGTGGAATGCTTGGTGCATCCAGTGACACCTGACACAGTGCGCAGTACAACGATCGGGAGGACGACACCCATGAGCAGTGCCACACCACGCGACAGCGGCAAGCCCGGCCCACTGAGTTCGATCCGGGTCATCGAATTCGCCGGCATCGGACCCGGCCCGCATGCCGCCATGCTCCTCGCCGATCTCGGCGCCGATGTCGTGCGGGTCCAGCGGCCCGGCTCGCTGCCCAAGCCGGGCCGCAACGCCGATGCCCTCCTCCGTGGCCGACGCGTCGTCGAGGCGAACCTCAAGGACGAGAACGACCGCGAGACCATCCTCGGCCTCGTCGCGAAGGCCGACGTGATCCTCGAGGGCTTCCGCCCCGGTGTGATGGAACGACTCGGACTCGGACCCGATGATCTCGAGAAGGTGAACCCGGGACTGGTCTACGGGCGCATGACCGGTTGGGGCCAGGACGGGCCGCGCGCCAACCTGGCCGGGCACGACATCAACTACATCTCGCTCACCGGCATGCTGCACGCCATCGGGCGCAAGGATGATCGTCCGGTGCCGCCGCTCAACCTCGCCGGCGACTTCGGCGGCGGATCGATGTTCCTCGTCGTCGGCGTGCTCGCGGCGCTGCTCGAGCGTGGGGTCTCGGGTCGGGGCCAGGTGGTCGACGCGGCCATGGTCGACGGCGCTTCCGTTCTCGGACAGATGATGTGGGCATTCCGCGGCACCGGATTGTGGAGCGACACCCGGGGTGTGAACCTGCTCGACACCGGCGCCCCGTACTACGAGGTCTACGAGACCTCCGACGGGAAGTACATGGCGGTCGGCGCGATCGAGCCGCAGTTCTACGCCGAACTGCTCAAGGGTCTCGAACTCGCCGATGCCGATCTGCCCGACCAGAACGACATGGCCCAGTGGGGGAAGCTGAAGGAGGTCTTCACCGAGACCTTCAAGACGCGCACCCGCGACGAATGGGCGGCGGTCTTCGAGGGCACCGACGCCTGCACCTCGCCGGTCCTCACCTTCGCCGAGGCCCCCGCCGATGCCCACATGGCCGCCCGCGCCAACCTCGTCGACATCGACGGCGTGACCCAGGCTCAGGTGGCACCGCGCTTCTCGCGCACCAAGCCGGAGACCCCGGCCGGCCCGACCACCGAGGCGACCGATCCGTCGACCCTCTGGGCCGACTGACACGTCTGCTGCCCTGATCCGAAAGACCACAGACCCTCTGGCCTGCTCTGCTCCCTGAGGAGCGCCCGGAGCTTGCGGAGGGCGCGTCCCGCCCTGCTCCCTGAGGTGCGAGGAGCGCAAGCGCCCCACCCCGCTCCCTGAGGTGCGAGGAGCGAAAGCGACGAGCCACGAAGGGCGACAACTCACGTCACCCTTCGTGGCTCGCTTCGCTCGCACCTCAGGGAGCAGTGGTGGCCTCGCACCGCACCACAGGGAGCAGTGGTGGCACCGCACCTCAGGGAGCAGTGGCGGCTGCGCAGCGTCAGACCTTCGAATGCCCCATGTCGATCTGGAACTCCGCCGCGGTGATGCCTTTGGCGCTGTCGGACGCGAGGTAGAGCACCGCGTCGGAGATCTCGTCGAGCGCAGCGACCGGATGGTAGTCGAGGATCGACGTGAAATGCGGGTTGACCCAAGGGATTCCGAAGATCCGGTGCGCCTCGGTGTCGGCCACGCCCATCGGGGTGTCGACCGCGTAGGGATGCACGCTGTTCACCCGGATGTGATGGTGTCCGAGTTCCTTGGCGGTCGTCTGCGTCAGTCCGACGAGACCGAACTTCGACGCCGAGTACGACGCCTGTAGCGGCATCGCCTTGAGGCCGGCGACCGAGCTGATCACCGTGATCGATCCCCCGTTGGCCGCGTCGAGCATCGCCGGGATCGTTGCCTTGAGAGTCTTCCACGCACCGACGAGATTGATGTCGATGACGTCGGTGAACTGGTCCTCGCTGAGCTCCCAGACCTTGCCCCAGGTCAGCACACCGGCGTTGGCGACCACGTGATCGAGCCTGCCGAACTGTTCGACAGCGTCGGCGACGAGCTGTTGCTGGAAGGCGAGGTCTCGCGTATCACCCTGTCGGGCAAGAATCTTCCCGCCGACGCCCTCGACGAGACTGATTGTCTCGGCGAGGTCGTCGGCGGTGGCCGCGGGGTAGGTTGCGTGGTCGATGATCGGACCCGCGATGTCGAGGCCGACGATCGCGGCCCCCTCGCGGGCGAACCGGATCGCATGGTTGCGACCCTGACCTCGGGCGATGCCGGTGATGTAGACGACCTTGCCGTCGAACTGTCCCATGCCAGAACTGTAACACGTTCTAGTTATGGTTCCCCAGGGTTCTCACCGGCGCATTCTCACCGTCGGGGGGACGATTCAGGCATCCCCGAACGAGCGCCGGAAGCCGTCGGGAACGACGAGGTCGGCGGCCGAGAGCTCGTGGACGCTGTTGTGGCCGAGTCCCATCAGAACGCCGTCGAGACCCATGCGCATGAGATCGAGCACGTTCTCGACGCCGGACTGGCCGTTGGCCGCGAGACCCCAGAGATAAGCCCGGCCGATCATGACCGCCCGGGCACCGAGCGCGAGCGCCTTGGCGACGTCACTGCCGCGACGGATGCCACCGTCGAGCAGGACCTCGATGTCGTTGCCGACAGCAGCCGCGATGTCGGGGAGGAGACGGATCGTGGCCGGGGTGCCGTCGAGGTTGTTACCGCCGTGGTTGGAAACCGACAGCGCCGTCGCGCCGATGTCCACGGCGCGCTTGGCGTCGTCGATGCGGGTGATGCCCTTGACCATGAACGGGCCATCCCACTGCTCGCGCAACCACTTCAGGTCCTCCCAGGTGGGCGGCGGCGTGCTCATCCAGGACCCGTAGGCCCCGAAGAACGTCGGCCCCGGTACACCCTGCGGCGTGAGATTGGGTGCGGTCAGGTCGGGGATGTTGATCTTGCCGCCCTTGACCCAGTCGAGTGCGTACCGCGGCTTGACCGCGATCTCCGGCCCCAGGCGCAGCAGGGCCTTGAAGTCGACCTTCTCGGGGATCTCGGGGCTGCCCCAGTCGCGCCCGACGTTGAAGACCCAGTCGGTGGTGACGATGAGCCCCTTGGCCCCTGCCGCTTTCGCGCGCTCGGCGCGGGCCAGGATGTCCTCGCGGCTGCCCAGCCAGTAGATCTGGAAGTGCACCTTGTCGTTGACCGCGGTGACCTCTTCGACCGGGTGCGAGGCGAAACTCGACAGCCCCATCGCCGTGCCACGTGCCGCCGCGGCGCGGGCCACCGCGACCTCGCCGTCCGGGTCGACGGCCTGCACGCCGGTCGGCGAGATCATGACGGGAAACGAGATCTCCTGCCCCATCACCGTTGTCGTCATCTCGCGCTCGGCCTGCGCACCGACGACGTGCGGCGCCCAGCCCAGTTCGGAGAACGCACGGACGTTGTCGTCGACGGTGATGCCGGCCTGGGTGCCGGCGACCAGCGACGAGTACACCGACTTGGGCAGACGCTTCTTGGCTCGCCGCTGTGCTTCGGTGACGGTCTCGAACCAGGGGTTTCGGGCCCAGGGGTTGGCAGACATGTTCTTCCTACTCATTCATCCATCCATGAGCACCGGTTGGCTCTCATGGAGACGGGGCGCCGGTTTCTGACGATGGCGCGCCCGTGGTGTACCGCGGGCAGATCTAACGCGCGGCGGGGGTGAACCCGGCGAGCGGGTTCTCGTCACAGGACTTCGTGGGGCGCGAGGCGACCGGCGTCAGGTCGTCGTCGGGGCGCCGGGTCATCAGGGTCAACGGCGTGCCACGCGAATGGTCCTTGTTGGCAGTCGGTTTCATCCGGTCACCGGCGAGTAGTTCTTCTCCGTACCCCTGCACGCACTCCGGGTCGGGTCCGGCCAGCGGCAATCCGGTGAAGAACTTCGCCGCCATGCACCCGCCGCGGCAGGCGTCGAAATGCGCGCACTTCGTGCACGCGCCGGCGTTCTGCGGTTCGCGCAACTCGGTGAACAGATCCGATCGCTGCCAGATCTCCTGGAAGCCGCCGTCGGAGAGGATGTTCCCGGCGAGGAAGTTCTCGTGGATCGCGAACGGGCACGCATACACGTCGCCGACGGGATCGATCAGGCACACGACGCGACCGGCGCCGCAGAGATTGAGCCCGGGCAGGCCTCCGCCGGAATCCGAACCGAAGGCCGACAGGTGGAAGAACGAGTCGCCCGTGAGAACCCGATCACCGTGCGCGACAAGCCAGTCGTAGAGTTCTCGCTGTTGTTGCGGCAGCGGGTGCAGATCGTCCCACACGTCGGCGCCACGACCGGAGGGACGCAACCGCGTGATGCGCAGGGTGGCGTTGTAGCGGTCGGCGAG
Source organism: Gordonia sp. NPDC058843 (assembly GCF_042743165.1). Lineage (NCBI taxonomy): Bacteria > Bacillati > Actinomycetota > Actinomycetes > Mycobacteriales > Gordoniaceae > Gordonia > Gordonia sp. NPDC058843. Next base: position 40,635 of record NZ_JBHYNC010000014.1, on the reverse strand, counting down.
CGCCTTGAACTCGTCGAGTTGACTGACGTTCTGCCGTGTCATGACGACGCTGATCTTGGCGTCGGCGAAACCGGCCTCGGACAGGTTCTCGAGTGCGCGGACCGCCATGTCGAAGGAACCGGGACCGCGAACCGCGTCGTTCACCTCGGCGGTGGCACCGTCCAGCGAGATCTGGACGTCGACATAGTCCGACGCCGCGAGCCGGGCGGCCACCTTCTTGTCGATGCGCAGACCGTTGGTGGAGAACTTCACTCCCACCTGGTGGCTGGTCGCGTAGTCGACGAGTTCCCAGAAGTCGGGACGCACCGTGGGTTCGCCGCCACCGATGTTGACGTAGAAGACCTGCATGCGCTGCAGCTCGTCGATGATCGCCTTGCACTGCTCGGTGGACAGTTCGCGCGGATCCCGCTTACCCGACGAGGACAGACAGTGCACGCACGCCAGGTTGCACGCATAGGTCAGTTCCCAGGTGAGGCAGATGGGCGCGTCGAGACCTTTCTCGAACTGGTCGACGAGCCGGCCCACCTTCGGCACCTCCCCGGCGGTCGGCGCGGGCGCACGGAGAGAACTCGCGAGTTCGGCTGCGGTGGGCGGCATCTCGATGGTCGTCATCGTTGAGGTCCTTGCATTCGGGGCTGTGGGTTCAGGCTGGAGTTCACGCGGCTCGGACGCGGATCAGACGGGCTGCGCCGATCGAGATCGCCTGGCCGGGGGTCGTCCGGGTCGCCGACGGGTCAGGCGGAACGCGGCACGATCATGCCGCTGTCGGCGAGCGCGGTCAGCGCTTGCAGGTACAGGGGACGCTGGGCGGGCGAGATCCCGGCGGCGAGGAGCGCGGCCTCCGCGGAGTCGTGATCGGCGAGGGATTTCACGATGCCCACGACAGTGAGGTTCTTGAGGAACGAGAGCTTGCGCGTACCGAAGTGGTACAGCAGCGCGCCGAACGGTTCCGGGCGCAGCGCGACCTTCGGATTGAGCTGCCACGGCTCGAGCGTGTCGAAACCGGGGGCGTCGGCTGGGGTGTCGAACCGGACCCCGGCGACCGCGGAACGGTCGCCGGAGATCGGATTCGATGTCGGGGCTGACATCAGTAGACCCCGCACATCCCGTCGATCGAGACCTCTTCGACGAGCGATTCGGCGAGGAGTTCGGTGTCGTTCGAGCTGTGAGCGGTTGCAGCGGACTGATCTGCCATGATCCATACCTCCTGGTTGATCGGGTAGTGATGCGGATCACGACAGACTATAGTGGCACTGGGTGCAGAAATCTAGGAATCGCGCGGCAACTGTCCGAACGGCCAGGTGAATCGTTTCCGTCGTCCCGCACGACGCCGGTCCCATAGGGTGAGGTCCCGAGATGACGACCACGCCGCACGACGATCAGCCCGCACGCACGCCGCCGGGCCGACGCCCCATCACCTCGCGTGCGCAGATCAGCGCTCTCGCGATTCACCTCTTCACCAGTCAGGGCTTCGAGGACACCAGCGTCGACGATGTCGCCGAGGCGGCCGGGATAGCCCGGCGCACGCTGTTCCGCTACTACTCCTCGAAGAACGAGATCCCCTGGGGCGAGTTCGACGACCACCTCGACGAACTACGGACACTCCTCGCCGGAATCCCGCGCGAGACCCCGATGGCCGAGGCGCTCGTCGAAGCCCTCGTGTCGTTCAACCGGGTACCCGCCCAAGAACTCGACAATCACCGACAGCGGATGTCTCTCCTGCTCGGCGTGCCTGCACTACAAGCACATTCGATGCTCGTCTACGCCGACTGGCGGCAGGTCATCGCCGAGTTCTGTGCAGCCCGACTGGGTGTGGCAGTCGATGATCACCTGCCCCAGACGATCGGCTGGCTGTGCCTCGGTGCAGCCCTCGCCGCCTACGAGAAATGGCTCGATGATCCCGAGACCGACCTGGAGTCACTCATCGAGTCCGGTGCACGGACGGTGGCCGACGGCGTCGCTGCACTGGCATGACTACGCTGACAGCGGTCGCACCGGAGTGGGTGGAGAGCCCCTCGTGGGAACCCCTGCGGTGCGCTAGGCTGAACTAGAACGTGTTCTAATTTGGGCCGGGATGCCGGCCCTCGACGGCGGAGACTGCGCACATGTCTGACCTGACCCCTCACGGTTCACGCAGCGTGATCCTCACGGTGTCCGAGGTGATCGACGAGACGGCCGAGGCCAAGTCCATCGCCTTCGAGGTACCGGAGGCCTCGGCGAAGGCATTCACCGATTACAAACCGGGACAGTTCCTCACGCTCCGGATTCCGAGCGAGCAGACCGGGTCGGTCGCGCGTTGCTACTCGCTCGCGTCGTCGCCGTTCACCGACCCGCGGCCGAAGGTGACGGTCAAACGCACGGCCGACGGCTACGGGTCCAATTGGGTCTGCGACAACCTCGCTCCCGGCACCCAGGTCGAGGTACTGCCGCCGTCGGGCGTCTTCAGCCCCAAGTCCTACGACAACCCCCTGCTGCTCATCGCCGCCGGCAGCGGTGTCACCCCGGTGATGTCGATCCTCAAGGCGGCACTCGCGAAGGGCGACGCGCCCATCGTCTTCTTCTACGCCAACCGGGATGTCGCCGACGTCATCTTCGCCGCGGAGCTCCGCGAGCTCCTCGTCACCCACGCCGACCGGCTCACCGTCATCCACTGGCTCGAGTCGCTCCAGGGCCTGCCGAGTGCTGCCGCCCTCGCCACGGCGTTCGCCCCGTACTCGGCCGCGCACGTGGCCTACATGTGCGGGCCGGGCCCCTTCATGGACGCCGTACACAAGGGCCTCGCAGAGGCGAATTTCCCGCACCAGAACGTGCACACCGAGGTCTACAACTCACTGTCCGGCGATCCCTTCGCCGACGTCGAACTCGACGAGGTCAGCGAGGAGGAACAGGCTGCCGCGGCCACCGTCGAGGTGGAACTCGACGGTGAGACCCACACCCTGACCTGGCCGCGCACACGCACTCTCGTCGACATCATGCTGGCCGCCGGGTTGGACGCGCCGTACTCGTGCCAGGAAGGCGAATGCGGTTCGTGCGCCTGCACTCTCACCGAGGGCAGCGTCGACATGGACAATCCCGGTGCGCTCGACCCCGAGGACATCGAGGACGGGTACATCCTGGGCTGTCAGGCGCATCCCACATCGGACACACTGAAGATCGAATTCTGACAGAGTGGGTCGAGTTCGTGCAGTCGCAGGTCTACCGAAGGAGTACGACGACGTGAGCACCATCCGCGGTTCCCGGTTCGATCCCGTCCAGCTCGCACGTGGCCTCGCCGCGATGCTGATCGGCATCGGTGTGCTGCATTTCGTGGCACCCAAGCCTTTCGACGAGATCATCCCCGAGGAGATCCCGGGTGACCCCCGGACCTTGACGTACGCCTCCGGTGTCGCCGAGATCGGCCTGGGCGCTGCACTTCTCGTGCCGAAGACCCGCCGCACCGCGGGCGCCCTGTCCGTCCTGCTGTTCCTGGCCGTCTACCCTGCGAACATCAACATGGTCCGCTTGTGGTGGGACAAGCCGCTGCCCTACAAGATCGTCGCCCTCGCCCGGCTGCCCTTCCAGCTCCCGATGATCTGGGCAGCCGCGAAGATCGCACGCGAGGGCTGACCCTTCGAGGACCCGGTTGGTAGCGAAAGGGCGCGCCATCACCCGTCTTTCGCTACGAATCCCGGAGCGCGCGATAGTGGGCGCGTTCCTCCGGAGTCCGATGCTCGAGCGCGTACGACAGTGCAGTACGGCCCATCCGGGCGGCGTTGTCGTCCAGGTAGCCGAGCAGCACCGTCTCGTCGACGCGCCTGCCGACCTCGCGCAACATCCAGCCGAACGCCTTCTGGATGAGGTCGCGACGGTCGTCGCGGACAAGCTGCGCCACCTCGAGGAGCGCCGTCGCATCGCCGTGTTTGATGGCGGCGAACGTCGCGATGATCCCGACTCGTCGACGCCACAGGTCGGTCTCCCCCGCATGCTGCCGGATGATGTCGAGTTCACCGGCGCGGCGGCAATATTCGCCGAGAACAGGATCAGCGGACGAGTCGACGAGATCCCAGTTGTTCACTCGGCCCCGACGCACGGCGTCGAGGTAGAGGTCCACCCAGGCCTTGCCGTCGTCCCCGCGCCGCAGCTCGGCTTCGAACTCTGCGCGAACGAGGAACAGCGCGATGAGCCGGTGCTCGTGGAGCGGCGAATCGAGCAGTTCGACGACCTGATCCGGCGCGATCCCACGGAACGCCTTCGCGAGCTTGCGTTGCGCGGGTACGCGGATTCCGAGGAATTCGTCGCCCTCCCCGTAACCACCCGGCCGTGCCTGGAAGAAGGCGGCCTGCCCGAGCGCGAGCTGCGGATCGGCCAGTTCCGCCGCCGCATCGCGCACCTGCGCGGCGGTGGGCGCGTCCGACATGCGCCGGTTACAGCAGATCCGCCACCGGCGTAGGGGTTTGGAGCTTCGGTCGGGTCTTCATCACCGCACCCACCTTGCCCGCGCCCACGACCCCGGTGAGGACGCCGTCCCGGCTGTAGTACGCGACGAACTTCTTGCCGTCGTCGTCGACGACGTGGACCTCGTCATCGGCACGCGGGGCACCGAGCACCTGGATCTTGAGGTCGAACTGATCACTCCAGAAGTAGGCGACCGACGCGGTGACCGCGTCGCCACCGGTGATCTGGTGGGCGACGACCGACGCCTGTTCCACCGTGTGATTCCAATGCTCCACGCGACGCGGCGCCCCGTCCTCGTCGAGCCAGTTAGCCACGTCGCCGAGTGCGTAGACATTCTCGGCACTGGTGTGACCGGTTGCATCGCAGGCGATCCCACCACCGAACTCACGCGGGGCGAGGTCGATACCCGAGCCCTGCAGGTAGTCGGTCACCGGCGTCGAACCGATGCCGACCACCACGATGTCCGCGGGCAGCGTGGTGCCGTCGGTGAGGGCGACGGCACTGACCCGACCGTCGGTCACCACGATGTCGCCGACTCCGACACCGGTCCGCAGATCGATCCCGTTGGCAACGTGCAACCGGGACACCAGGGCGCCGATCTGTTCTCCCAGGGCCGCAGCCAGCGGGGTCGGAGCCGGCTCGACGAGGCTGACGGTCAGACCACGCGTGGCCAGACCGGCCGCCACCTCACACCCGATGAAACCGGCGCCGATGACGACTGCCGTGCTCGCCGAGTCGATCTCACCGCGCAGCGCCACCGCGTCGTCGTAGGTGCGGAGCACATGCACGCCCCGGACGTTGTCGGCGAGGCCGGGAAACGGTCGCGGATCGAGTCCGGTCGCCAGCACCAGGGTGTCGTAGGCCACCGTGGCGCCCGAGGCCAGAGTGATCGTCTGATCCGAGGGCGACACGGCGGTCACGGCCTCGCCCAGGCGCAGCGCGATGCCGGACTCGTCGTAGAACTGCGCCGGCTTGAGGTCCACGCGGTCGTCCTTGCCCAGCAGCACCGACTTCGACAGGGGCGGACGGTCATAGGGCGGATGGTCTTCTGAACCGACGAGCGTGATCGGATCCGTGAACCCGTTGTTCCGCAGATTCTCCGCGACCCGGATACCTCCGAGTCCGGCACCGACCACGACCACACCCGCGCTCGATCCACTCATCTCTCGTCCCCTTTGTCTCTCCGTGGACACCCAGGTGCGCCGGGCGGTCGCGCGGACCGCCCCGGGACAACTCGTGTCTCAACGGGTCACATCGCCGACCGGTTGCAGGTCGGACAGCAGCCAATTCCCGTCGACCTTACGCATAAGTGCCCACTGCGCGGTAGGGGTCTCGGTAGGATTCCCGCCGACCGGTTGCCTAATGTCCGTAGGTTCTGCGGGCTCGGTGGTCGAGATGACCTCGTTCACGAACACCAGAACCCGCGCCCGGTCCGACTCGAGCTCGTGCACGCCGGCACCGACGACCTCACCCGTCACCGAGAGTGCCGACGCCCGGACGCCAGGAATCACCACATCGGCTCCGCGGTTGCGGTACTCCAGCCGGAGGGGGTCGGTGAGCAACTCATCGGTCGCACGACGGCGGTCGGCCGGGTCGTTCGGCGAGTACGTCGAAACCGCACCGACGGCCGCCGTCGCAGCTGCCAGGATCTCGGAACGTTGAGCGTCGGTCGGGTCAGAACCGGGACGCAGAGCAGCCGCGCCCGCGAGCACCGCGACCACGAGCAGCAGAACCACCGCGGCGACGACCAGGCGCATACGGGTGCGCCGGCGTCGGGTCGGGCGTGCCGGTAACAGCTCCCGGTCCTCGACGGCGGTCATGGACGTCTCGCTCCGGCGATCTTCCAGCCGCCTTCGGTCTGCGTCATCGTGACCAAGGCCGTGATCCGTGCACCGGTGGTATCGATCTCCGATCCGTCCCCCGGCTCCCCCAGGAGCGCCGGATTCGTCGCATCGGCGACGACGAGCACGTCGACGCTGCTCCCGACGTCATCGGAGGTCGGGTCGGTGACGAGTCCCGCCGAGACCACCTGCCCGACACTCGAGCCCGCCTGCCCGCCCACCTCGGCGATCAGAGCCTCGCGAGCCTGCTCGACCCGCATCCGCTGTGGTCCGGTGCTCACCCCGGCGACGGCGGCCACATAGCCGTCCGGATCTGCTGGATCGGCGGTCAGCATCACGGTGACGGCCGCACGCGCAGACGCGAGCACGTCGTCGGCCAGATCTGTCTCCGCATGCTGCCCGCGGATCTGCCAGCTCAGGACGCCCGCCGCCGCGATCAGGACGACCACGGTGACCGCCACCCCAACGAGAGCCCTCCGCAGCAGGCGTGTCCGTCGCGACGCGCGCGCACGCAGCGGTGCGGCCGCGGCGATCCGGGCGGCGCGCGCCCGCTTCGTCGCCGCGTCGACCCGTTCGCGGGCGAGTTCGATTCTCGTGCCGCCGGTCTCGTTCACCGTCGCCCCCGTGGGCCCTGGCGGGTGATCATCCGATCACGTCCGCCGCCGCGAGGAGCCACGCATCGCCAGATCGTACGAACCGGGCGAGGACCGAGCGCCGCACCGTCGTCGCCGGCTGCGCGGCCGGACGCACGGTCACCGCGACCCGCAGCAACGCCTCACCCTCGGCGGTGTCGGCCGCGACGATGCTGACGATCTCGGGTCGCCACGTCACCGCCGACGTCCCCTCGGGTGGTGGCCGATCCAGCTGCGCACCGTAGCTGTCGGTGAAGTCGTCGGCGACCAGGGCTCGGGCCCGAGCCCGGTCCTGCTGCCACCGGCCCGAATCGACGGAGAAGACGTCGGAGACGATCGCGCCGGCCTGGGTCCGCAGCTGGTCGCGGCTCGCCGCCACCTCGGCGCCCGCACGCTGGGAATTCCACAGCGCGAGCACCACGACGAGGGTCGTGACCAGGGCGATCACCGCGACCGCGATGCGGACAGCGGCAGCTCGCGAGGTGACGGGCCGCGGCGTCACCCGTCTCGTCGCCGCCACTTCGGATTTGGTTTTCGATGTCATGGAAGGTATTGCACCGCCCCGAGTTTCAGCCTGCCCGCATCCGGCGTGACGAGCACCCGGAGCCGGAACCTGCGCGTCTCGGCGTCACCCTCATCCGAGGCACCCTCGCCCACGAACACGACGGTGGCCGCGACGAGGACCGTGGCGGTGTCGCCGTCGCGGACGGATATCCCGGTGCCGTCGACCGAGGACCTCGCGACCGTGCCGTTGGCACGGACGAATTCTGAGTAACTGTCCGCTGATTGGGCGAACTCGTCGTAGAAGGCGCCCGTGGCGTCACCGAGGATCCGCTGGGCACGCCGGTCGTCGCGACTGTCCGGCGCGATGAGCACCTCGACCCGTTCGGCCGCCGCCCTCTGGAGTTCGGCGTCGGAGTACTGCGCGCGCTCGCGTGCCCACGCGGTCACCGAGATCGCGGCGAGCACCAGCGCAACGACGAGGACGAGAATCGCGACGACCCACCGATCCCGAGGGGACCGACGCCGGAGTCCGGCGTCGACCTCGAGCCTGTGCAGTTCGTCCAGCGCCTCGCGCAGTTCGCGTCTCGCCTGGCGATCGGCAGCGATCTCGCGCGACCCGGACGAGGCGATCGTCCGATCGGCCGTGCCCTCCCCGTTCACGACGACAGGGGCGTCCTCTCCTCGGGCTGTGTCAGGCTCGCACCCGGCGACCTGGTCTCGACGTTCTCACCACGGATCCGGCTGGAGTAGGCGGCGCGCGCTTGCTGATCGGGACTCATGAAGATCGAGTCCAGCTTGGTCATCTTGCGCGACAACCGCTTCATCGCCTGCGGGAAGAGCGAGCTCGACTCGGCCCATCGCATCGAGCGGGGCGCATAGACGCGGGTCACCGGTCGCGCGATCGTCTGCACGACGATCGCGGCCACCTCGTCGGGCTCGACGGTCTGGATGAACTTGTTGGTCTGCAGGCCCGAGATCAGTGCGGTGCGCGTGAAGGTCGGGAGCACGGCGCTGACGGCGACTCCCTGCGGTTCGAGTTCGGCGCCGAGCGCCTCGGAGAACTCGATCACGGCCGCCTTCGCGCCGTTGTAGATGGTGAGGCCGGGCGTCGGAATACGTCCGGCCGTCGACGCGATGTTCACGATGTGACCGGCCCGGCGGGGCGCCATCCGGCGAGCCGCCTCTTGGCAGCCGATGATCACGCCGAGGACGTCGATCTCATAGGTCCGGCGGATGATCGTGTCGTCGTAAGACAGGAACGGACCGACCGGCATGATCCCGGCGTTGTTCACGAGCACGTCGATCGGTCCCAGCCGCGACTCGACCTCGGTCAGGAACGCGTCGAACGACTCCCGCTTGGTCACGTCGACCTCGATGCCCTCGATGCCGAGGTCGGCGGCGGCCTTGCCCACGGCCTCTGAGTCCACATCTCCGATGGCGACCTTGGCTCCGGCATCGAACAGCTGCGTCGCAGTCTCGAATCCGATGCCGCGTGCGCCACCGGTGATGACCACGACCTTGTCCCGTAACGCGGCCCGGATGGCGTTGTGGTCGGGGGTGCGGGACAGCCTGTCGCGCAGACTCATTGGATCTCCTTCGGTGGATGCGAGCGGTATCGAGCGGCGCGGAGCGAAGCGGACCGAACCGTTCACCTCCGGCAGGGGTTCACCAGATCATCGGTGCGAGGAACTTCGATGCGAAGTCCCGGACGTGTTGGGGTTCGTTGCGGGAGGGGTCCGACGGCGGCGTCTCGAGTAGCGAGATCACCAGCCGCACATGGACTTCCACGGCTTGCAGGAGATCTTCGACGGGCATCTGCGCACCCTCGTCGCGGAGTGTCGCGGCAACCCGGTCGGTGACCATGTCGATGAACAACGACGTCATCCTCGCGGTGACGCTCTTGATCTCGGAGTCGGTGAGGACGATGCGGCTCAGCAAGGGGTCGGAGTTGATCCACTCGGCGCCGACCGCGAACGCCTCCACCAGAGCAGCCTTGGGGCCGAGGCCCTTCACCGAGGCCTCGAGCTTCTGCATGCCGGTCTCGTAGGCGTCGTTGGCCACCGCGTACAGCAGCGCGTCCTTGTTCGGGAAGCGCCGGTACAGCGTGCTGCGGCTCACGCCCGCCCGTGCGGCGACCTCGTCGATGTTGGCGCGGCGGACACCCACCTCGGCGAACTCCGCCCCGGCGGCGGCGAGGATCGCCGCTTCCTGGTCGGCGGGACTGGCGGTGTTACGGACCTTGCGTGTCGATGTCCTGGCCCTGCTGTCGGCCTTGGTTCCGGTATCTGCCACGGTCATCGCCGCCGGAGAATGACGGGGAGACGGCCCTCCGCGGGTTCCGCGCACTGGTTGCCGTCCAGGCGTTGATGCATGATCGTCGAGATCTCCATCTGGTCAAAATACAGCCCAGCGCTTCTGCGTATGCGTCCCCCGAGAGCCCGGCCCTCGTCCATCGGAATCCCGTCGCGGTTCGAGGACCGGATGTCGAACAGATCGGCCTGCACCGGCGAGGTCGCCAGAACCGAAGCCATGATCGCCTCCCTCTTGCCCGAATCCTTGGTCCTACGAGGTCCGCGGTGTGACCCACATCGCATCCTAGACCATGATGAGACAGATTGGAAAAAGCGTTTCTACCGCGCGCTCATCGCACATGTCCGGAGTCCGTACCCAGCAGTCGATGGCACCGCCGCAGACGCTCGCGCCACCAGCGCTGCCGTTCGGGCCCAACAGCGAGTCCGGCCGTGCCGACAGTGGCGTCGGGACCGAACCACTTCGTTGCGACGGCGCCGTCGACCACCTCGAACGACGCAGCGACGTCCGCGGTGAGCAATGATCCGGTACCGAGCCCACATGCGAGGTCCAGGCGCGGCAGGGCTGCGGCGCCGGCGACCCCCGCCGCCATGCCGATCGCGCTGTCAAGGGCACTCGACACCACGATGTCGAGTCCGAGATCGTCGGCGAGGTCGAGGGTCGCGCGCATGCCCCCGAGCGGTGCGACCTTGACCACCGCGACATCCGCGGCGTCGGCAGCAACCACGCGATACGGGTCGTCGGCTTTCCTGATCGACTCGTCGGCGGCGATCGGCACTCCGACCGCCCGGCGTACAGCGGCGAGTTCCTCGACTGTGCGACACGGCTGCTCGGCATACTCCACCTCGCCGATGGCACGCAGGGCGGCGATGGCCTCCTCGACAGTCCATCCCCCGTTCGCATCGACACGCACCCGGCCGATGACCTCCCGCGTGGCTGCGACCCGCGCGACGTCGTCGTCGAGCGTCTGCCCGGGTTCTGCGACCTTCACCTTCGCGGTACCCGCGCCGGGGTAACGCTTCAGCAGCTCGGCGACCTCGTCGGCGGGAATGGCGGGCACCGTCGCATTGACCGGCACATGGTCGCGGACGGCGGCCGGGGGCCCGATCCACGCTGCCTCGATACCGGCCCGCAACCACGACGACGCCTCCGGATCGTCGTATTCGACGAACGGCCCGAACTCGCCCCACCCGGCGGGACCGACGAAGATCATCGTCTCTCGCGCGGTGAGGCCACGGAACCTGGTGCGCATCGGCAACCGCACCGCGACCGCGGATTCCAGGATGTCCTCGATCTCGGGAAGGGCCCAGTCCTGCCGCCCCCGGTCCCGTCGCGCGCCGACCATCCGACTCCCTCTCCATGCGCGGATCACTCACTTCATTGGAACAACCTTCCCAGTTTGTTCCAGGTGCGATATTCTCGCCGCCATGTCAGTCAACCAGGGATTCGACGCCGGCATCCGCGAGGCGGAGCCGATGATCGTCGACGACACTCCGGACACCGCGGGCGAGATCGTGTCGCCTCGCCTAGGCGCCGATTCGCTCGTGTGGAAGTTCTACGGCGACAACCGAGGGTTGCTCGGCTTCCAGCGCCTGGCCGGCACGGAGAACTGCATCGAACAGCTGGGGCAGGCCGTTCTCGACCACTCGGTGATCTTCAACGACTTCCTCGGTCGCGCCAAGCGCACCGGACCGCCGGTCATGCGCACGGTGTACAGCACCGAACCGGAGAAGTGGGGGCGCACAGTGCGCGACTTCCACAAGGACATCAAAGGCACCATCAGCGACGGATCGCGCTACCACGCGCTCAATCCGGAACTGTTCTACTGGGCGCACGCGACCTTCGTCGATCAGGTCCTCTACATCACCGACACCTTCATCCGCCGCCTGTCCTACGCCGAGAAGGTGCAGATCTTCGAGGAGAGCAAGACCTGGTATCAGCTCTACGGGGTCAGCGAGCGCGGACAGCCGCAGACCTACGAGGAGTTCGTCCAGTATTGGGACGACATGCTGGACCGGTTCGTGCCGCACAAGACGATCGTCTACGCCACCGGCTACATCCGGCAGGGACTCCCACGACCCACGAAGATCCCGGCGCCCGTGTGGAAAGTCCTGTCGGCCCCGTTGAACGCCTTCATCCGCACGGTCGTCGTCGGAACGCTTCCCCAGCAGATGCGCGACGTCTGCGACCTGGAGTGGAACGACAGGCGCGAGAAGAACTTCCAGAGATTTGCCGCGCTCATGCGCGCAGCGAATCCGCTGATCAACAAGCTGCCGCTCCAGTATCTCTACGTCCCGTGGGCATACGATGCGTGGCGCAAGGTCGGGATCGACCCGCGACCGTTGCACAACAAGCCCGCGCGATAGCGCACCACGGGGCATGGTCAGCAACCCTCGTCTGCTCCCTGACCCGTGAGGACCGCAATACTCTTGCTACTCGAGGAGCCGGGAACCGAAGGCCCCTCCCGCCGGGATCCGGTGTCACACTGTGGAGTCGTCAAAGATCGTGTGACGGCGGAGTCGACGCCGGAGGGTCTGGTGGGCGGGCGCGGTTAGACGAGGGCGTCGTTTGCTCGCCTGGCGCAGATGATGCGGGAACAACCGTTTCGTGGTGCCCATCCGCAACGGCACGCCTACGTTGTCGAGGACGATCGCGGCCACACCGCCATCGCATGACAGCCTTCGTGCTGTTGTGACCGACGCGGTGAACCACCGGCCCCTATACCGAAAGAGGCACTTAACCCCTGGTCCCTGAGCCGAAAGAACCGCATAACCCCTGGTCCCTGAGGTGCGAGGAGCGAAAGCGACGAGCCACGAAGGGTTTCGCTGACTCTGTCACCGGACCCTTCGTGATGCGCCCTCCGCAAGCTCTGGGCGCTCCTCTGGGAGCAGGGGTGGGTTGCTTCTTTCGGTTCAGGGAGCAGGAATGTGCAGTTCTTCCGGGTTGGCGAACGAGGCCGGGTCAGTGCCCGAGGAACCCGTCGACATGGGTGACGAACTCCGCGGCGCGGTCACGGTGGACGCTGTGCCCCGCCTCGATCGTGACGAACCGCGAGTCGGGCAGGGCGTCACTGAGGGTCTGCAGGTGACGCGGCGGCAGGAAACTCTTCTCCCCACCGGAGATGACCATGGTGGCGGCCTGCACCTCCGGCAGTTCAGACCACCAGTGCGGTGCGCAGATGTCGAACTCGGCGACGATCTGATCGCCCATCCGGCCGTCGTAGCGGATGATCGGAAAGGGGTTGCGCGCCAGCGCGATCAATCCTCGGACCTGCTCCCCCAGGGTGGCGCGCACGGCGATTCCCTCCGACAGGTCGGCCTCGTCGCGGGGCATCGGCGGCACCTCTTCGAGGACCAGCCGCCGGACACGGGACGGCTCGAGCATGGCGAACCGCAGCGCGGTGTGAGCACCGAGAGAGTGACCGACCACGTCGGCGACCGAGATCCCGAGGGCGTCGAGGACGTAGACCAGGTCGTCGCGGAAGTCGTCGAGCCGGTAGATGTCTCGAGCTCGGCCGCTGCGGCCGTGTCCGCGCAGGTCCACGCTGATCACCGCGCGCCCGCGCTCGCGGAGTGCTGCCGCGAGCCGACGCCAGGTCGAATGGTCCGAGGCCATGCCGTGTATGAGGACGACGGGCACGCCGCGATCTGCCTCGCCGGCGACTCGGACCGCGAGATCGGGATCGTCGCTTCGCCGTAGGACACGCATGCCCGTCAGCTTACGAGCGCCGAGGGTACGGGCGCCGTCACGGCCCACGTCCCCGCATGCGGCCCGCCACACGGGTCGGTCCTCACCGGTCGCGGAACCAGCCGCTGCTCTTGGCGCGCCACACCATGTCCTCCCAATACCCCCAGCTATGTGTCCCGACCGAGGGGAAGTCCGTCGTGACCGGGATCCCCTGCAGCGCGGCCGCGACCTCGAACGACCGGGTCTGCGCCAGCGACACCACCTCCAGGGGAGTGCCCTTGACCGAGGCGACGGCATCGGCGTTGTGCGGACCCCACGTCGCCGATCCCGAACCGATGCGGATCTTCATCCCGCGCATCCGGGGCAGTTGGACCAGCGCATCGTTGCGCGTCCACCGGTCGCTCCAGGGCGGGCCCCACATGGCGTCGGCGTTGAACGGGCCGACGCCCGCACCGATCCCGGCGTCGATCAGCGCGAGCCGAACGGCCTCCCGCATGGTGGGCGCGGAAAGGTTGAGGTACCCGGACATCGAGAACACATGCGAGATCCGCTGGCGGTGGTATGCGCCGTAGACCATCGCGGCGTTGCCACCCATGGAGATGCCCATGATGGCGTACTTGCCCAGTGCCCCCACGGCGAGGCCGCGTGCGTCGAGCTCGCGCACGATCGTGTTGAGTCGGCACGTCCAGCGATAGCGATAGTCGACCTTGTTGGCCGGGCTCGCCGCTTCCCAGTCGGTGTAGAAGCTCGCGAGGCCCCCGACGGGCTGGATCACGTTGACGCCGGAGTCGGCGATGCGGTGGACGCGCGTGTCTCGACGCCAGCCGCTGATGTCGCTGGTCGCTCGGAGACCGTCGAGTGCGATCACGGTCTTGTAGTTGCCCCAGCGGGTCCACATGTCCACCGGCGTGCTCGGCATGCCGCAGCCGCTCACGTGGAACCGACCGAACGTCGCGGCGGCAGATGCGTTGCCCGAGCCGATGGTGATCACGCCGACGACGGCGAGGACCGCCAAACCCAGAGCCATGGCTCGTCGTCGACGCGCGAGCCGACGAGGCCGTAGTGAGAACTGCACTGACGAACAGTAATTCGGCGACGATTCGCGATGCCACAGCTGTGACCACAGGGCGTCGACATCGATACCTACCGGTGACCACTGTGGCTAAAGTGATTCAAGTTGCTGATGTGACAAATAATTCGTCACTCTCCAGAAGCTACGCGCACCTTCAGAGATCGTCGACGATGCGCTGACGCGCCCGCGTGTACTCCTCCTCGGTGATCGCTCCGGTTCGGCGCAGTTCGTCCAGCGAGGTGAGCCGATCCGCCGCCGAGCGGCCGGCATCGGCCGCCCGGCCGGACGCATCGCCCGGCTTTTCGAGAAACGGCGAGTCCGTCCGGGAGTGGCTCGCCGAATCGGCCCGGACGCCGGCCCAGCCGCGCACGACATCCATGACCTCTGCGCGCGCCTGCGGATTCGAGCGCAGATCGATGACGCCGCTGCCCGCCACCCCGTGCCGTCCCAGGATCTGCAGGATCTCACCCAGCGGCTCTGCCTGTCCGGTGAGATCGTAGGTACGCCCGTCCTCCTCGGAGGTGAACCGGGCCGGCACCGTCCCGGCAAGCAACGCGGTTGCCTGCCAATCGATCTCGAAGTCCTGCGAGTTCGGGTCGACCATGACGGCCAGGCGTCGAGCAGCAAGCAACGGTTGCTGGTAGTGCGGCACGACCTTGCGGGTCGAGACCTCGAACGGGGCCAGGCCATCGGCGAGTATCCGCAACCCCAGCTTCATCATCGGCTGGTCGTTGATCTCCACCCCGGTCTGACCGATCGAGGTGATCTCGGCGATGCCCAGTACCCCGGCCGCGCGCAGGCGTTCCAGTTTGGCGCCGCCCCGGTAGTTGAACCACGCGATCGCCACGCCGAGAACCACATCGAGGACGGTGACGCCGATCCCGGTCCACAGCATCCACTCGGTTTCGGGTGCGTCGATCACGAAGTAGGCGACGAGGAAGATGGGTCCGACGATCCCGCACAGCATGACGAACGCGAATGTGCCGAGGGCACTCCACACATGGGCAGGAACACGAGGCCCGGTCCCCGACTCTCCGAACATGGTCATGCGCGAACTGTATTCGCGGACTCTCGAAGGGGGAAGCCGAACGGTCGAGGTGTCGCGCCTTGGAACGACACGTCCGCGCACGGGGGAGGACACCGTGCCGGATTCGGGGTATCGATTGCCCGTACCTGTGGAACGGATCCCAACTCAACCTCTGGAGCGCGGCGTGGTGGCAGGACGGCGGATACGTCGCCAAGAACCTCTCCCAGCCCCTGGCCATCGGGGTGAACTCGGCCGAGAAGCGGGGCCGGGGTCAGCCACACACCACCTGGCCCAGGTCTACCCCGGGGACGCTGCGGACGACAAAGGCGCCCGGTCACTTTCGTGACCGGGCGCCTTCGACTCAGAGAGTCAGTGAGTCAAAACGAGATCACTTGGTGATCCGTGACGCAGGCCCCCGCCCGACCGACAGCGCTCTCGCGCAACCAGATCGGGCGGGGGAAATCGTCACTTGGTGATCCGTGACGCAGGCCCCCGCCCGACCGACAGCGCTCTCGCGCAACCAGATCGGGCGGGGGAAATCGTCACTTGGTGATCTTGGTGACTCGACCCGCACCGACGGTGCGGCCACCCTCGCGGATGGCGAAACGCAGGCCCTCGTCCATGGCGACCGGCTGGATGAGCTTGACGCTCATCTCGGTGTTGTCGCCCGGCATGACCATCTCGGTGCCCTCGGGGAGGGTCACGACGCCGGTCACGTCCGTGGTACGGAAGTAGAACTGCGGACGGTAGTTGTTGAAGAACGGGGTGTGACGGCCGCCCTCGTCCTTGGACAGGATGTAGGCCTGACCCTCGAACTCGGTGTGCGGGGTCGTGGTGCCCGGCTTCACGATGACCTGACCGCGCTCGACGTCCTCACGCTTGAGGCCGCGGAGCAGCAGACCGGCGTTGTCGCCTGCCTGTGCGGAATCGAGGAGCTTGTGGAACATCTCGATACCGGTGACGGTGGTCTTGGTGCTCTTCTCGCGGATGCCGACGATCTCGACTTCCTCGTTCACGTTGACCTCGCCACGCTCCACACGACCGGTCACCACGGTGCCGCGGCCGGTGATGGTGAAGACGTCCTCGACGGGCATGAGGAACGGCTTCTCGGTCTCGCGGACCGGATCCGGGATCGACTCGTCGACGGCAGCCATGAGCTCTTCGACCGACTTGGTCCACTCGGGGTCACCCTCGAGCGCCTTGAGAGCCGAGACCTTGACGACCGGTGCTTCCTCGTCGAACTCCTGGGCGGCCAGCAGTTCGCGGACCTCCATCTCGACGAGCTCGATGATCTCGTCGTCGTCGACCATGTCGGCCTTGTTCAGGGCGACCAGGATGTAGGGCACACCGACCTGGCGGGCCAGCAGCACGTGCTCGCGGGTCTGCGGCATCGGGCCGTCGGTGGCGGCGACCACGAGGATCGCGCCGTCCATCTGGGCAGCACCGGTGATCATGTTCTTGATGTAGTCGGCGTGACCGGGGGCGTCGACGTGGGCGTAGTGACGCTTCTCGGTCTCGTACTCGACGTGCGAGATGTTGATCGTGATACCGCGGGCTTTTTCCTCGGGAGCCTTGTCGATCTGATCGAACGCGAAGCTCTTGTTGAGGTTCGGGTACTTGTCGTGCAGCACCTTGGTGATGGCCGCGGTCAGCGTGGTCTTGCCGTGGTCGACGTGACCGATGGTGCCGATGTTCACGTGCGGCTTGGTCCGCTCGAACTTCGCCTTCGCCACTTGATTGTCCTCCTGGACTTGTTGCTCTACTGGGCGGATCCCAGCAGGGGTTTTCTTTTTACGTTGGTGCGCAGAACTGGTCGGCGCATGTCGCTAGGACCGGATTTACTCGCCGGTGGCCTTCGCGATGATTTCCTTCGACACGTTCGCGGGAACCTCCGCGTACGAGTCGAACACCATGGAGTAGTTTGCCCGGCCCTGGGTCTTCGACCGAAGGTCTCCGATGTAGCCGAACATCTCCGACAGCGGCACCTGTGCCTTCACGACACGCGCACCACTGCGCTCCTCCATGGCCTGGATCTGGCCACGGCGGGAGTTCAGGTCGCCGATCACGTCACCCATGTAGTCCTCGGGAGTCGTGACCTCGACGGCCATGATGGGCTCGAGGATGACCGGACTGGCCATCCGCGCAGCTTCCTTCAGGGCCTGCGAGCCGGCGATCTTGAACGCCATCTCCGAGGAGTCGACGTCGTGGTACTGACCGTCGAGGAGAGTGAACTTCAAGTTCACCAGCGGGTAACCGGCGAGGACACCGTACTGCATGGCGTCCTGGGCGCCGGCATCCACCGACGGGATGTACTCGCGCGGCACGCGACCACCGGTGACGGCGTTCGCGAACTCGTAGGTCGCGCCGTCCTCGGCGTCCACGAGGGGCTCGAGCTTGACGATGACCTTGGCGAACTGTCCCGACCCACCGGTCTGCTTCTTGTGGGTGAACTCGTGCTTCTCGACCGTCTTGCGGATGGTCTCGCGGTAGGCGACCTGGGGCTTGCCCACGTTCGCCTCGACCTTGAACTCACGCTTCATGCGGTCGACCAGGATGTCGAGGTGGAGCTCGCCCATACCGCCGATGACGGTCTGGCCGGTCTCCTCGTCGAGCTTCACCGAGAAGGTGGGATCCTCTTCGGCGAGCTTCTGGATCGCGGTGCCCAGCTTCTCCTGGTCGGACTTGGTCTTCGGCTCGATCGAGACGTTGATGACCGGGTCCGGGAAGCTCATGGACTCGAGCACGATCGGATTGGCCGAATCGCAGAGGGTGTCACCGGTGGTGGTGTCCTTGAGGCCGATCATCGCGTAGATGTGACCCGCGGTGGCGTCCTCGACCGGCATTTCCTTGTTGGCGTGCATCTGGAACAGCTTGCCGATGCGCTCTTTCTTGCCCTTGGTCGCGTTGAGCACCTGGGTGCCCGCCGTGATGTGGCCCGAGTAGACGCGCACGAAGGTCAGCTTGCCGAAGAACGGGTGTGCCGCGATCTTGAACGCGAGAGCCGAGAACGGCTCGTCCGCAGACGGCTTACGCGAGAGGGTCTCCTCCTCGTCGCCCACGGCGTGACCCTCGACCGACGGCACGTCCAGCGGGGACGGCAGGTAGTCGATGATCGCGTCGAGCATGGGCTGCACGCCCTTGTTCTTGAACGCCGAACCACAGATCACCGGGTAGAACTCGCGGGCGATCGTGAGCTTGCGGATCGCGCCCTTGATCTCCTCGGTGGTCAGCCCTTCGCCGCCGAAGTACTTCTCGAGCAGCGCCTCGTCGGTCTCGGCGACCGTCTCGAGGAGCTTCTCGCGGTATTCCGCAGCCTGGTCGGCCAGATCGGCGGGGATCTCCTCGATGGTCGGCTCGGCGCCGATCTCGACGGTTCCGCGCCAGGTGATGGCCTTCTGCTCGATCAGGTCGACGACGCCGTCGAAGTTGTCCTCGGCACCGATCGGCAGCTGGAGGACCAGCGGCTTGGCGCCGAGACGCTCCTCGATGGTGCGCACGGTGAAGAAGAAGTCGGCACCGAGCTTGTCCATCTTGTTGACGAAGCAGATACGCGGGACGTCGTACTTCTCCGCCTGACGCCAGACCTGCTCGGACTGCGGCTCGACGCCTTCCTTGCCGTCGAACACGGCGACCGCGCCGTCGAGCACGCGGAGGCTGCGCTCAACCTCGACGGTGAAGTCGACGTGGCCGGGGGTGTCGATGATGTTGATCTGGTTCTTGTTCCAGAAACACGTCACCGCCGCGGAGGTGATGGTGATCCCCCGCTCCTTCTCCTGCTCCATCCAGTCGGTGGTCGAGGCACCGTCGTGGGTTTCACCGATCTTGTAGTTCACACCGGTGTAGAAGAGGATTCGCTCGGTGGCGGTGGTCTTGCCGGCATCGATGTGGGCCATGATGCCGATGTTGCGCACCTTGTTCAGGTCGCTGAGCACTTCCTGTGCCACTTATTCGCCTCGCATTTTCGCTAGTGCTGTCGGGTCTGTGGTGTGACCGGCCGCGGCGTCCCGGAACAGGCCGCCGCGGCCGGTGAGTGTCACCAGCGGTAGTGCGCGAACGCCCGGTTGGCCTCGGCCATCTTGTGGGTGTCCTCACGGCGCTTCACCGAAGCGCCGAGACCGTTGGAGGCGTCGAGCAGCTCGTTGGCGAGACGCTCGACCATGGTCTTCTCACGACGCTGGCGGCTGAAGCTCACCAGCCAACGGAGCGCGAGGGTGTTGGCGCGGCCCGGCTTGACCTCGATCGGCACCTGGTAGGTGGCACCGCCGACGCGGCGGCTCTTCACCTCGAGGGTGGGCTTGACGTTGTCGAGGGCGCGCTTGAGGGTGACGACCGGATCGGTGCCGGTCTTCTCGCGAGCCTGCTCGAGTGCGCCGTAGACGATGCGCTCGGCGGTCGACTTCTTGCCGTCCAGCAGGATCTTGTTGACCAGCTGGGTCACGACCGGCGAACCGTAGACGGGGTCGTTGATGAGGGGGCGCTTGGGAGCGGGTCCTTTACGTGGCATGACTTATCAGTTCCCCTTCTTCGCGCCGTAGCGGCTACGGGCCTGCTTGCGGTCCTTGACACCCTGGGTGTCGAGCGAGCCGCGGATGATCTTGTAGCGCACACCCGGGAGGTCCTTCACACGACCGCCGCGGACGAGCACCATCGAGTGCTCCTGCAGGTTGTGGCCCTCACCGGGGATGTAGGCGGTGACCTCGACCGAGCTGGTCAGGCGCACACGAGCGACCTTGCGCAGCGCCGAGTTCGGCTTCTTGGGGGTGGTGGTGTAGACGCGGGTGCACACGCCACGACGCTGCGGGCTCCCCTTGAGAGCCGCGGTCTTGGTCTTGGCGGCCTTGTCATGACGGCCCTTGCGGACCAGCTGGTTGATCGTTGGCACTAGGTGTTCATTCCTCTTTGTTGTCTGTCGTGGTTGGTGCTCCGGGCAAGCGCGAACATGGCACACAGGCCTGTTTTCACGGCTTCCACAACTCGCCCCACCAGCATGTACGCGCTGGTCAGTACATTTTCGCTACCCCGAGGTCGGGCGTGTCATACACTCGACAGCGGATTCGCTTGTCAGTCCTCCGCCGGCCGCCACGCCCCGAGATCCCGGGCGGGTCGCGAGTCGTTCGGCAGGCATGCGGACTGGCCCAGCATGGGCCGGGCACCGACGATCCACTCTACCGATCGGGTTTACACAGGTCAAAAAACGGATCCCGCGCGCAACCGGCAGGTGAACGGATCGTGCGCGATGGATTCCCGCTGACGCTCGAACTCGGCATACCTTCCCACTTCTACACCGCCGCACCGCCGGCGTCGAGGACCCGGGACGCAGCGGACGCCCCCTTGTCACCCGGGTCGTCCACGGCGTCTGAGCTGCTCGATCACGTGCACGCACGGGCTGTGGGGGTCCTGCGGCCTGCGCGTCGGCGACGACTGGCCGCCGAACCAGCGGTCGACGACCGTCGCCAACCGCTCCACCTCCCGCCTGCGGAGCGCGTGGTGAGGGTCACCGGTCGCACGCACGGCATACACGTCCTCACCGAGTTCGTGGCGGGCCTGGTCGGCGAGTGCGTCGGCGAGGAACACCGCCGGCGATCGGGCATCGGCGATCTGCCAGGCGTGCACCAACTCGTGGATCAGGAGCTGACCCGGCACCGGATATGCCCTGGCACCCTCGCCCAGGGGCGCGTCGAACGCCGCACCCAGATTGCACAGGATGCGTCCGTCGACCGCCGGCAGGGTGAACGCGCGCCCACCACGACCGGCCAGATCGGTGAGGACGATGTCGTCGAGCCATCCTGCCTCCCCGAACACCTCCTCGGCGACACGGCGCTCTGCATCGGTGAGCACCCGGAACCGCACGCGGCTCCGGACGAGGCACGACGTCGCCAGACCAGCGACCAACGCGGCGCCGACCCCGAGCGGGCCGGACCACATCGTCACCGCCGCCAGATGCACCGCCACGAGCACACCGGCCGTGACCGCGGGAGACCCACCGAGCCGCCCGGCGCCGAGCCTGCGCGCGACGGACAGCACGGTGCCGAGCAGGCGTCCGTAGGCCCGGGCGACCGCAATGACCGGACGGCGGAGATACCGAGCGAGCGCCGACCCCGTGCTCACTCCGGCGTCTGGGGCAGCTTCACCTTCGCCGCACCGGGTTTCGCCGGATTCGACGGCGGCGGGACCACCGGACCGATGTCACCGTCGGGCGCGTCGTCGAAGTCGACGACCACCGGCGCGTGGTCGCTCGGTTTGCTGCCCTTGCGCGCTTTTCGGTCGATCCAGGCGGCCGCGACCCGATCGGCGGCCAACTCTCCCGCCAGGATCAGGTCGATACGCATACCGAGATCCTTGTGGAACATCCCGGCGCGGTAATCCCAGTAGCTGAAGACACGCTCGTCGGGCCACCGGTCCCGCACCACGTCGCGCAGGCCCATGGATTCGAAGGCGGCCAGCGCCGCCCGCTCGGGTGGGGTGACATGCGTGTGTCCCACGTACGCGTCCGGGTCGAACAGGTCGGCGTCGGCGGGCGCGATGTTCATGTCGCCGCACAAAAGAGTCGTGGCCGGGTCATCGACGGCGCGGGCCAGCGCGGCCAGCCACTCGAGCTTGTAGGCGTAATGATCCGAGTCCGGCGTCCGGCCGTTGGGTACGTACAGCGAATGGATGCGGAGTCCGCCGCACACACCCGACACAGCCCGCGCCTCGAGAGTCGACGGGTCGGGATATCCGGGCATGCCGTCGAAGCCGACCCGGACGTCGTCGAGTCCGACCCGCGACAGCAGGGCCACACCGTTCCACTGTCCCTGCCCGGCGTGTGCGATCTCGTATCCGCGTTCGGCGAGGTCGGCGCCCAGCGATTCGTGGAAAGCGGCGTCGGAGAGCTTGGTCTCCTGCAGGCACACCACGTCGGGCCGACGTTCGTCCAACCAGGGCAACAGGCGCGGGATGCGCTGCTTCACCGAGTTCACGTTCCAGGTCGCCACGCGCATGCGACCACGGTAGTACGCCCCGATCGGGCCCCGGAGACCGCCGCGGGAGACCCGACCTTTCCTTCGACGGTGATGTATGTCACGTTGGTGGAATCGACACGCTGCACCGAACCTCCGACTCCACGCCCCGGCGACCCGTCATCGAACACTCGTGGCGGCGGTCGGCGCTGTCGGGTGTCCGGCCCGAGGACCGGACTCCGACGCAGATACAGGACATCGCCGCCGCCGACCCACTGCTCGACGCCGCTCGCCCCGTCCTCGACGACGCGGCCGCCCGACTCGCCGACACCGACGTCTCGCTACTGCTCGTCGATCACGAGTGCCGGATGGTGACCCGGGTCGCGTTCGGCACGACGGTGGAGCGCAGGCTCGACGCGATCGGCGCGTCGCCGGGTGTCCCTTTCGGCGAGGACGTCGTCGGGACCACGGCACTCGGCACCCCCGCGGAGACCCGGGGCGGCATCGTCGTCAACAGCTCCGAGCACTACCTCGAACAGTTCAAGTCGATCAGTTGTTTCGGCCAGCCGATCATCCATCCGGCGACGCGCCGGCTGGCCGGGATCATCTGTATGTCGGAGATCGCCGATCGCATCAACCCACTGGCGATCCCCGTCGTCAACGGGATCGTCGCCGACATCGCCGACCGTCTGCTCGATAGATCCCGAGCGCACCAGCGCTGCGTCCTCGACGCATTCCAGCGCGCCGCGCCACGTCGCGACCTCGCCGTCGCGGCGATAGGTGACGACCTGCAACTCACGAATGCGCTTGCCGCCGAACTGCTCTCCCCGACCGACATCGGCGCCCTGCGGATCGTCGCGACCGATCCCGCACTGCGCGCCACGGTGCTGCCGCTGACGCTGGTGTCGGGCGCCGAGGTGGAGATCGCGGTCGAACCGGTGCCGGGCGCCTGCGGTGCCGCCCTGTTCCGGTTCCGGCCGGTCAGCGAGCCGCCGCCGCACCGGTCCGCACCACCGACCGTCCCCTCCCGCACGAGTGTCGCGATCACCGGCGAGCCGGGCACCGGACGCAGCACCCATGCGACCGCGCTCGCCGCGGAGATCACCCCGTCGGCGGTGATCGTCGACGTCGCCGACGAACTCATCAGCGGGCGCCGCCCCGACATCCCCGCGTACGTCGGGCGCGCCCGATCGATGAACGCCCCGCTGGTCATCGACGGCATCGACCTGCTCGACACCCAATCGGTCGCGCTACTCGGACGCGTGGCGGTGTCGAGTTCGCCGGAGTCGCCGCTGATCGTCGTCGGCGGGCCCCGAGACCAGGCGAGCCCGGGTGTCGCCGCACTCCTGGCACGCTGCGCGACGCGGGTCGACCTGCCACCGCTACGTCATCGGACATCGGAGCTGGCGGCGATCGCGAGCAGCGCGCTGACCGACATCGATCCCGAGCTCTCGCTGTCCGGACTGGCGACGGACGCCCTGCTGTGCGACGACTGGCCCGGCAACCTGACCGAACTCAACTCCGTGCTCCGGCAGGCCGTAGCGGCGTGCCGGGCCCGCGCGGCACGTGTCGTCGAGCCGGCCGACCTGCCACCCGCCTACCGGACGACCAGCCGGGCCGCGCATCTGTCCGGCCGGGAGCAGGCCGAGCGCACGGCGATCGTCGAGGCGCTCGACCGGGCCCGAGGCAACAAGGTGCATGCCGCGAAGGACCTCGGCATCAGCCGGACGACGCTGTACTCACGGATGCGTGCGCTGGACATCTGAGCGGGTTCACTCGGGCACCGTGCTCCGCTGCGGATTCCGGAGCGTCTGCCGTGCGAGCGCCGCGATGAGGTCGGTCCGGGTCACGATGCCGACCAGCGTGTCCCCCGCCAGCACCGGAACCGCGTCGCATCCACTCTCGGCGAGCAGCGGCAGCAGGGCCCCCACCGGTGTGCCCGGGGTCGCGACCGCCGGTTCCGGTGACATCACGTCCGCGGCGCGCAATTCGATGTCGTCGGAACGCATCAACCGACGCACCAGGTGGATCTGGAACACCACCCCCGCGAACGTGCCCTCGCTCGAGATGACCGGCAGCGACGTGAAGCCGTATTCGTCGAAGAGGGCCGCTACGTCCCGCACCGGCGTCTCGGGATCCACGGTCACCAGGTCGCGGGACATGACGTCGGTCGCGTCGAGCGGACCCGCACGATGTCCGGCGGCCTGGAGCTCGGCAGCCCCGATCAGTCGCGCGAGATCGGCGACGCCGAGATTGAGCGACTGCTCGTACCGGTCGAGGATCGCGGTCAGCTCGTCCTCGTCGAGGCCGAGCCGTGCGGCCGGCGGGGGCGCGTCGTCGAACCTGCGGTACGGGTAACGCCGCCCGGTCAGGCGCGCGTACCCGGCGGCGAGGATCACCAGCAGGAGCGTGCCCGCGAGCACCGGCGCGAGCACGAACCGGAAGCCGAGCGAGTGGATCATCTCGGGACTGAGCGCCGCGGTCATCGCCACCGCACCGGCAGGCGGATGGACCGCGTGGCATCCGATCATCAGCGCCACGGACAACCCCACCGCAAGTGCCACCCGGAGCGCAGGCAGCGGAACGACGAGGGTCGCAGCCACTCCCACCGCCGCCGACACCACATTGCCGACCACCGCGGGCCACGGTTGCGCCAGCGGACTGTTCGGCGCGGCGAAGACGAGCACCGCGGTCGCCCCGAAGGGCGCGATCAGGAAGAGCCCGAGCCTCAGATCGACTCCGGACGCGACGAGCATCAGGCCGACGAGTCCGAGCGCGACCCCGGCGCCCGTGCCGGCCCGGATCGCCTCACGGACCGAGATACCCCCGGTCACCGGGCCGAAACCACGCACGGCTGCCGCGACCCTGCCCGCTGGGCGCACGTTCACTCTGCTCCTCCGAAGATCGCCGATTCGTCGGCGTCTCACGCTAGCCACGCAGGCGCGGCCGCTCGCCGGGACCCCTGTGCAGCCCAGGTGTTCAGTTTCTGGACACGGCGGCACGCCGGAACGGTGGGAGAAATAAGTGAGGTCGCATCTATGACCCAGATCACTTCAGGACCACACAAACGTCGCTTCGCCCGACCAGGAGGCCCCATGACCGCCGTCGCACCCGACACCACCCGTCACACCGCGCTGCACGAGCGTGTGCGCGATTTCATCTCCGCCGATCGTCCGATGCTGATCGGCGGCGAGTGGGTGTGGTCGGCCTCGGGTCGGACCTTCGAGACCATCGATCCCGCCACGGCACGCCCCCTCACTTCGGTGGCCCACGGCGACGCGGCCGACATCGATCGGGCGGTCCGAGCCGCGCGCCAGGCCTTCGACGACGGGCCGTGGACCCGGATGAAGCCGAACGAGCGCGAACGCCTGCTGTGGCGGGTGGGCGACATCCTCACCGAGCGCGCGGAGGAGTTCGGTCAGCTGGAGGCGCTCGACAACGGCAAGGCCGCCACCATCGCCGCCGCGGTCGACACCAACTGGTCCGCCGACATCTTCCGTTACAACGCGGGGCTCGCCACCAAGATCACCGGCTCCACGGTCGACGTCTCGATGCCGTTCGTACCCGGCGGCGAGTTCCACGCGTACACCCTGCGCGAGCCGGTCGGCGTGTGCGGCCTGATCGTGCCGTGGAACTTCCCACTGCTGATGGCCGCGTTCAAGCTGGCGCCCGCGCTGGCAGCCGGCAACACCGTCATCCTCAAGCCGGCCGAGCAGACCCCGCTCACGGCCCTCCTCCTCGGAGAGGTCTTCCAGGAGGCGGGCTTCCCACCGGGCGTGGTCAACATCGTCACCGGATACGGCGAGGCCGGAGCCGCACTGGCCGCCCACTCCGACGTCGACAAGATCGCCTTCACCGGTTCGACCGAGGTCGGCAAGAAGATCGTCGACGCCGCCAAGGGGAACCTCAAGAAGGTGTCGCTGGAACTGGGCGGCAAGAGCCCCAACATCGTCTTCGCCGATGCGGACTTCGAGAAGGCCGTGGCGGGATCGGTGGCGGCCTGGATGTTCAACCACGGCCAGTGCTGCGTCGCCGGGACACGTCTCTTCGTCGAGGCGCCGATCTTCGACGACTTCACCGCGGCCGTCGCCGAGGCGGCGTCGCAGGCGAAGATCGGACCCGGCTTGGACCCGACCACCGAACTCGGCCCGCTGGTCAGCCAGGAACAGTTCGATCGTGTCTCCGGGTACCTCTCCGCCGGCCTCGCCGACGGTGCGCGCGCACTCACCGGCGGAAAGCGTTGGGGTGACGAGGGTTTCTTCATCGAACCGACCGTCTTCGTCGACGTCGAGCCCAGCTTCTCGATCGTGCAGGAGGAGATCTTCGGCCCCGTCGTCGCCGCCATGCCGTTCGACGCGGACACCGGCGTCGCCGCCGCGGCCAACGACTCCATCTACGGTCTGGCAGCCGGCATCTGGACCACAGACCTGTCCAAGGCGCATCGGACGGCCCGGCAGATCAAGGCCGGTTCGGTGTGGGTCAACCAGTACAACGGCTTCGACACCGCCATGCCGTTCGGCGGATACAAGCAGTCGGGCTGGGGACGGGAGCTCGGGTCGTCGGCCATCGACCTCTACACCCAGACCAAGGCCGTCAACATCTCGCTCTGACCTCGGCCATATCCGTTCGCCCCGTCAACGCAAGGAGCACAACATCATGTCTCTCACCACCAAAGCCGCCGTCCTGACCGCACCCGGCAAGCCGTTCGAGATCGTCGAACTCGATCTCGACGAGCCCCGCGAAGGCGAGGTGCTGATCAAATACACCGCGGCCGGCCTGTGCCACTCCGACCTACACCTCACCGACGGCGATCTCCCGCCCCGCTACCCCATCGTCGGCGGCCACGAGGGCTCGGGGATCATCGAGGCGGTCGGCCCGGGCGTCACCAAGGTGAAGCCGGGCGACCACGTGGTCTGCAGCTTCATCCCGAACTGCGGCACCTGCCGCTACTGCTCCACCGGTCGACAGAACCTCTGCGACATGGGCGCCACCATCCTCGAAGGATCGATGCCCGACGGCACGTTCCGATTCCACGGCGGCGGTGACGATTTCGGCGCCATGTGCATGCTCGGCACGTTCGCCGAGCGTGCGACGATCTCTCAGCACTCGGTGGTCAAGGTCGACGAGTGGCTGCCCCTGGACAAGGCTGTGCTCGTCGGTTGCGGTGTGCCTTCCGGCTGGGGCACATCGGTGTACGCCGGTGGTGTGCGCGCCGGTGACACGGCGGTCATCTACGGCATCGGTGGGCTGGGCATCAACGCGGTGCAGGGCGCGGTGTCGGCGGGCGCGAAGTACGTCGTGGTCGTCGACCCGGTCGCACTCAAGCGGGACACGGCCCTCAAATTCGGTGCGACACATGCCTTCGCCGACGCCGCCGAGGCTGCGGAGAAGGTCAACGAGCTGACCTGGGGGCAGGGCGCCGACCAGGCTCTGATCCTCGTCGGCACGGTCGACGCGGAGGTCGTGGCGAACGCGACCGCCATTGTGGGCAAGGGCGGCACGGTCGTGATCACCGGCCTCGCCGACCCGACGAAGCTGACCGTGCAGGTCTCCGGAACCGACCTGACCCTGAACCAGAAGACGATCAAGGGCAGTCTGTTCGGTTCGGCCAACCCGCAGTACGACATCGTCAAACTGCTCCGCCTGTACGACGCAGGCCAACTCAAGCTCGACGAACTGGTCACGCAGACCTACACCCTCGATCAGGTCAACGAGGGATACCAGGATCTGCGAGACGGCAAGAACATCCGCGGGGTCATCATCCACGCGGAGTGAGAGACCAGGTCGGTTCGCCCGAGGTGCCGTCTCCCTCGGGCGAACCGGCCACCCACGTCGACTGGCGATTCTGCCGGGTCGCCGTGGGGACAGATGCTTGAATCACTGGTGTGACCGCAACCTGGTGGATTCGCCTGCTCCGCATCGCCTTCGCCGCGCTCGGGATCAGCGCGCTGGTCTATCAGGCGATGCTGGGCGACCCCGACACCGGTTTCACGCTCGCGAACTTCTTCAGTTACTTCACGGTGCTGAGCAACGTCTTCGCCGCGATCGTCCTGCTGGTCGGCGGCCTGCTCGCCCCCGGCACACCGGCATGGGAGTGGCTGCGCGGAGCGGCGACCACCTGCATGGTCATCACCGGGATCGTCTACGCGCTGTTGCTACAGAACATCGACGTCGACCTCACCGACGCCTGGGTGAACGACGTGCTGCACCGCTTCATGCCTCTGGTGATGCTCGTGGACTGGATCGCGGTCCGGGCGCGCCGACTTCCCGAGCGGGCGTGGTTGACCTGGCTCGCGATCCCGTTCGTGTACGGCGTCTACACCTTGATCCGCGGACCGTTCGTGGACTGGTATCCGTACCCGTTCATCGATCCGCGCGGGCAGGGCTATGTGTCGATGACGATCTCGCTCGTCGTCGTGTTCGTCGGAATGACCTTCATGTCGGCCGGCGTGTACTGGGCGGGCACGCGTGGACGTCGTCCCGGACAGGTCGAACCCGAACGCCCAGACCCCGAACGCCCAGACCCCGAACGCCCAGACCCCGAACGCGTTTAGTCCGAGTTCGGCTGGTCCGCCGCTTCGCTCCCGAGCGCGGCGACGAGTTGCGCCGACCATGTGTCGACGACCAGCGCCCGCCGGGCCGAGTCGTCGGACAGCGTGTCCGCCAGACCGAGTCCGCGCGCCATGTCGAGCGTCGCCTGCACCAACCGGTAGCCGGTCTCGTCGTCCGGGGACACCCCCATCGCGGCCATCGTCCGCTGATGGGCCGCCCGCGCGAACTTCGCCTCGAGGGGCAGGATGAGTCCCCGCAGGGCGGGATCGGAAGCCGCGGCGGCCCACACCTGCAGTGCGGCTTTGAATTCGGTTCCGGTGTAGACATCCACGGCCCGGGCGACAGCCCGGATGACCCTGGCCGAGGTCACCCCGTCGGCCGGGTCCGGTGATGCGCTCGGCTCCCCGCCGGCAGCACGCGTCATGTCCTCGAAGACCTGCTCGAGCGCTGCGGTGATGAGGGCCTCGCGGGTCGGGAAGTGATGTTGCGCCGCGCCGCGGGACACCCCGGCCCGTTCGGCGACCGCGGCCACGGTAGCGGCGGCCCAGCCGTCTGCGGCCAATGCATCGACCGTCGCCCGCAGCAGGCGCTCGCGGGTGAGCCGCGAGCGTTCCTGTTGCGGTGAGCGGACATTCGCCGACGACGTGGTCATGGCCTCAGTACGACTTCGGCAGTCCGAGGCTGGTCTGCGCGACGAAGTTGAGGATCATCTCCCGGCTCACCGGTGCGATGCGGGCGATCCGGGCGAGGCTCAGCATCGGCGCCAGCCCGTACTCGGTGGTCAGGCCGTTGCCGCCCAATGAATGCACAGCCTGGTCGACGACCTTCACACAGGCCTCGGCGGCTGCGTACTTCGCCATGTTGGCCGGTTCGGCGGCGCCCCAGTCGTCTCCGGCGTCGTACAGCGTCGCGGCCTTCTGCATCATCAGCTTTGCCATCTCGAGTTCGACCTTGCCCTGCGCCAGCGGATGCGCGATCGCCTGGTGCGCACCGATCGGCGTCTTCCACACCGTGCGTTCCTTCACGTACGACACCGCCTTGTCGAGCGCGAAGCGGCCCATCCCGACGGCCGACGCCGCGGCCATGATCCGCTCCGGATTGAGTCCCGCGAAGAGCTGACTCAGCGCCGCGTCCTCGGAGCCCACGAGCGCATCGGACGGCAGGCGCACGTCATCGAGGAAGAGCTGGAACTGCTTCTCGGGGTTCTGCAGTTCCATGTCGATCATGGTGTACGAGAAGTTCTCGGCGTCGGTGGGCACGATGAAGAGCGCGGGTTTGAGGTTGCCGGTCTTGGCATCTTCGGTGCGTGCGACGATCAGCACCGCCTGCGCCTGGTCGACGCCGGAGATGTAGACCTTCTGGCCGGTGAGCAGCCAGTCCGAACCGTCACGACGCGCAGTCGTGGTGATCTGGTGGGAATTGGAGCCGGCGTCGGGTTCGGTGATCCCGAAGGCCATGGTGATCGAACCGTCGGCCAGACCCGGCAGCCACCGCTGCTTCTGTTCGTCGATGCCGAAACGGGCGATCACGTTGCCGCAGATCGCCGGTGAGACGACGAGCATCAGAAGTCCGGTGCCCGACGCGGCGATCTCCTCCATCACGATCGCGAGCTCGTACATCCCGGCACCGCCACCGCCGTACTCCTCGGGGAGATTGACGCCGATGAAGCCGAGCTTGCCGGCCTCGGACCACAACTCGTCGGTCTTACGGCCGGTGCGCGCACATTCGCGGAAGTACTCCTGCCCGTACTTCGCCGCCAGTCCGGCGACCGCGGCGCGCAGTTCGGCGCGTTCGGTGGTCTCCACGAAAGGGTTGGTGTCCACGGTCATCTCGATGCTCCTCGTTCAGTGGTCGATTGGTTCGTCGGCGGGCGTTTCGGCGGCTGGTCAGGCCTGGTAGCCGAGCCGCTTGGCGGCCAAGCCGTTGAGGATCTCGGTGGTACCGCCGCCGATTCCGATGATGCGCATGTCGCGGTACTGCCGTTCGACCTCGGTGCCGGTCATGTAACCGAGGCCACCGTGCAGCTGAACGGCCTTGTTGGCCACCCACTCCCCCGCCTCGACCGCGGTGTTCTTGGCGAAGCACACCTCGGCGATGAGGTCGTCGGTGGAGCTGACCTTGCGTTCTACGAGGGCCCGCGTATAGGTCCGCGCGATGTCGACGCGACGAGCCATCTCGATCAGCGTGTCCTGCACCGACTGTCGGGCGATGATCGGCTTGCCGAAGGTCTCGCGATCGCGCGCCCATTGCAGGGTGAGGTCGAGACACCGTTGCGCGCTGGCGTAGGCCTGCACCGCGAGGCCGGATCGTTCGGTGACGAAAGCGGTGGCGATCTGGGCGAAGCCGGAATTCTCGGCTCCGACGAGATTGGTGCGGGGCACCCGGGCATCGACGAAGGACAGTTCGGCGGTATCGGAGCTGCGCCAACCCATCTTGTCCAGCTTTCGGGTGACGGAGAAGCCGGGTGTGCCCTTCTCGACGACCAACAGTGAGACCCCGGCGGCGCCCGGTCCGCCGGTGCGGACGGCGACGACGACGAAATCGGCACGGACCGCGGAGGTGATGTAGGTCTTCGACCCGTTGACGACATAGTCGTCTCCGTCAAGCACTGCCTTGGTCGTGAGGTGGCCGACATCGCTGCCCCCGCCCGGTTCGGTGATCGCCAGGCTCCCGATCTTCTCGCCCGCCAGCGTGGGACGCACCCAGCGGTCGATCTGGTCGGGGTCACCGGCCGCGATCAGATGCGGCAGGGCGATGCCGTGGGTGAACAGCGACGCGAAGACGCCCCCGGCCGCACCCGCATAGTGCAGCTCCTCACCGAGGATTGTGCTGTCGATCAGGTCGCCGCCGGAGCCGCCGACGTCCTCGGGGACCCCGAGCCCGAACAGACCGAGTTTGGCTGCCTCGACGTGCAGTTCACGCGGGATCGCCCCCTCCCGCTCCCAGTCGTCCTGGTACGGGAGGATGTGCTTGTCGACGAACCGCCGCACAGTGGAACGCAATTCGAGACGTTCCGGTGTCTCCCAGATCGGGCTGGCGATGGGCATCGTGTTCTCCTGTCGGGACTGCTGTGATCGGGACTGCTGGAGATCGGGCGATTCGACGACGATCGGTGGCGCCGGGGGGGGTCGGGGCGTCTCAGCTCGCCCGCGGCGCGCGGCCCGGACCGGGTGGCCCCGCGAAACACTGTGCGATGCCCGACCATTCGGCGGCGTCGGAACCGACGAGTTCGAGGTTCAGGTCGGCGAGTGCACGTCGCTGCGTCACGAGGAGGCAGAAGTCGAGCGCAGGCCCGCGCACACTGTTCGACGCCTCCGCCGGCCCCCAGGTCCAGAGCTCGCCCGAGGGCGCGGTGAGCGCGTAGTGGAACGGCTCGGTCGGCGGCGTGCGACCGTTCACCGCATACGCGAAGTCGCGTGTGCGTACGCCGATGTGGACGACGCCGCGGATCCGATCGGTGGGCGGCAGCGAGGTGCCGAGGGCGTCGGCGACGTCGAGACCGTGTGCCCAGGTCTCCATGAGTCGCGCGGTGGCCATCGACGCCGCAGACATCGGCGGGCCGAACCACGGGATCTTGACGCCGGCCGGAACCTCGCGCAGGGCGTCGGCGAGACGCTCGCGCGCAGCCCGCCATCCGGCGAGTATCTCCCCGGCCGGTGCGGCCGCGCCGGCCTCTGCGGCGTCGTCGACGTAGGTCTCCGGACTGTTCCCCGCCGCCTCGCCGAGGAGTTGGGCGAACCGGTCGGGGTCGGTGGCCGCGATCGCGGCGACCTCGTCGGTCCACGCGAGATGCGCGATCTGGTGGGCGATCGTCCATCCCGGCGCAGGTGTCGGAGTGGCCCAGCCTGCGTCATCGAGACCGGCGACCAGGGCATCGAGTTGGGCGGATTCGGCCTGCAGATCGGCGACGACGCCGACCACGGCTGGTTGTCCCTCGGGCATGCGATCACCCTCACACACGTCCACAGAAGAATCAAGCGTGCTTGATTGTTTTGGCGGCGCGGGCACCGACCGCGGCCCTCAGCGCGGCCGGGTCGGTCAGCGGTAGTGGACGTCGACCGTCGCGCGGCTCAACAAGACGTCGTCGTAGGAGGTCATCGTCGCCTCGAACGACGAGATACGGCGACCCAGCTTGATCGGCGTCACCTCGACCGTCACCTCGCTGCCGTCCACCGCCGGTGAGCGGTAGAAGCCGATCGCCATGTCGCCGATGGAATACTCCTGCCCGGCACCGGCGTGGAGATGCCCGGCGAACGACGCGGCCTGACCGACGATCGTGGCGATGACGCCGCCGTGCATGGTGCCGAACACGTTGCCCATCCAGGGTTCGGTGGCACTTCGGAAGCGGATACCGGCCTCACGGTCGGTGGCACCGTCGATCACCTCGACACGGCCGTTGAGCATGTCGGTGAGCGGGCCGGGTTCACGCATCTTCGACGCGATCTCGTCGACCACGTCACGCCCCGACAACGTGGCCGGTATCGGCTCGGGCAGGGCCGACTCGTCGTCGGCGCACCGCGGCGCCGCCTGCGCGATCTCGGCGGACGGGGTGGCACCGGTCGGGGCACGACCGACGCGGACATTGCGCGCGGTCCCGACACAGCACAGGTCCCCGTCACCGGTGCGGATCTCGACCGACGTGGACCCCCAATCGTCGTCGTGCATGACCGCCTCGGCGCGCGCCGTGAGCACGTCGCCCACCCGTGCGCGGCCGTGGGTGGACATCGCCAGACGTGCCTGCAGGGTCGCTGCCGCGGGGTCGTGCACACGATGGAACGGGATGCCGCCGCAGTTGTCGAACAGCACGGCGAGCGCCGGCAGTTCGATGAGGCCGCGATGATCCGCGAAGCGGGGGCACAGGCGCTGTGAGGCGAGCACGCCCGAATCCGACACCGAGATGACACCGAAGTGAAAAGCGGACTGGGGATCATGCGGCGTACTCATGAAATCCCTTCTATCAGCCATATGCGGCCGATCTCACGTTGGAGAGTCCAATCTCACTCCCGTACTCTGGGCCCGTACGTGTCCAGAGTGACGGGAGAGACAGATGCGACGCAAGGCTGTGGCAACCATCGGGGCGATCGCGGCCGTGGGAGCGTTCGGGGCGGGAGCAGGCACCGCCTTCGCCGCACCCGCTGAGCGGGCCCTCAGCGTGGAACAGGTCCCCAACGCCGGCGTCACCGTCGGCGCCAATGGCGTCACCGGCGGATTCGTGGCGAGCATTCTCGCCTCGGCAACCGGGCCCGGGGTCACCCAGATCGCACTCAACACCACCCCGACCGAAGCATGCGCCACCAACCTGAAGGACGCACGCGTCGGGATCACCTGGCGCAACACGTCGACCGGGACGTCCGGAGACGAGGTCTTCGCGGCGTGCACCGACGGACGCCCGTCGAACGGCGTCGCCGTGACGACCGGGGCGGGAGCGGTCGAGTTCACCACGACAATCCTCGGCAAGGCCGACCAGACCTTCACTGTCGTGCCGGGTAGCGGGTCGTTCACGCGCTGACCCTCGGCGTCCATCTCGGCGAGCCGGGAGTCAGGGGAACAGTGCGGCCCCGCGGCGCCGCAGTAGACAATTTTTCAAATCTGTACACACGTGGGGTGAACACGTTCTAGATTTGCCGCATGGCCGAGACAGTCACCCAACTCCTGCAGGCACGCGCCGACGACGACAACCTCGCGATCACCTACGAGGGACGCCAATGGACGTGGCGCGAATACATACGTGACGCCGAGCGCGCGGCGTCGGCGATCCTCGGTGTTGCCGACACCGAGCGTCCGCTTCATGTGGGCGCGCTGCTCGGGAACACCCCCGACATGCTGATCGCGCTCGCCGCCGGCGCTCTCGGCGGTTACGTGACGGCGGGGATCAACAACACCCGCCGCGGAGAGGGTCTCGCCGCCGACATCCTGCGCGCGGACTGTCAGATCCTCCTCACCGACGCCGAGCACCGACCCCTCCTCGACGGTCTGGCGCTTCCCGGCGTGACGGTGCTGGACACCTCCACGCCGGAGTGGGCGAAGATGCTCTCGGACGCAGGCGAACTGACACCTCACTCGGTGCCCGAGGCGATGGACACGTTCATGCTCATCTTCACCTCGGGGACCAGCGGCAACCCCAAACCCGTCCAGTTCGCACACTTGATGATGCCCTTCGCGGGTCCGGTGCTCGCCGACAAATACGACATCGGCCCCGGCGACGTGTGTTACCTCTCGATGCCGCTGTTCCACAGCGCCGCGCTCATGGGCGGCTACTGCGTCGCGCTCTGCGGTGGCGCCGCGATCGCCCCCGCCAAGTTCTCGGCGTCGACCTTCCTCGCCGACATCCGTCGCTACAACGCGACATACATGAACTATGTCGGCAAGCCCCTGGCCTACATCCTGGCCACCGAAGAAAGGCCTGACGACGCCGACAACCCGCTCCGGGTGGCGTTCGGCAACGAAGCCACCGACCGCGACATCGATGACTTCTCCCGCCGCTTCGGTTGCACGGTCTGGGATGGGTTCGGCTCGACGGAACTCGCGATCATCATCACCCGCGAGCCCGGCACCCCACCCGGTTCCATCGGCAAGGGGTTCCCGAACGTCGCCGTGTACAACTCGTCGACGTTGACCGAATGCCCGCGCGCCGAATTCGACGCGAACGGAGCACTTCTCAACGCCGACGACGCCATCGGGGAGTTGGTGAACGTCGAAGGCGGGGGGATGTTCATGGGTTATTACAACGACTCCGACGCCACGAGCGAGCGTCTCCGGCACGGAAAGTACTGGTCGGGCGATCTGGCCTACAAGGACGCCGACGACTGGATCTACCTGGCCGGCCGGACCGGCGACTGGATGCGGGTCGACGGCGAGAATCTCGCTGCCGGGCCGATCGAACGCGTCCTGCTGCGCGTTCCGGAGATCAATCGCGTTGCCGTCTACGCCGTTCCGGACGCCCACGTCGGCGACGCGGTGATGGCCGCCGTAGTCCTGCAGGACGGCGTCGAGCTCACACCGGAGTCCTTCGCTGAGCAGCTCGCCGATCAACCGGACCTGTCACCCAAGGCGTGGCCGACCTACGTCCGGATCGAGGACGACCTGCCCACGACCGCGACGAACAAGATCCTCAAGCGCACGCTCAAGACAGAAGGCGCGACGCCCGGATCGGGTCGTCTCTGGGTGCGCGAGGCCCGGTCCCGCGTGTACCGGCAAGCGGTGACCGCACAGCCATGACGTCGGCCGCGGCAACGGCTCAGTCTCCGGATTCGTCTGCACAACAGACGCTTCCGGAGATCGGCTACTACGCACTCTCACGACATCCGGTCGATCCCGCCGAACTGGCCGACGAGGCACGGTTGGCCGACCACGAGGGTTTCGGCGCCGCATTCGTCTCGGAGCGTTTCAACGTCAAGGACGCCGCCGTGCTCGCGGGCGGTCTCGCCGCGGCGACCCGGCGTATGGGCATCGCCACGGCGGCGACCAATCACAACACCCGTCATCCCATCATCACCGCGTCGATGGCCGCCACGTTGTCGGCCATGACGGGTGGTCGGTTCGCGCTCGGCCTCGGACGCGGATTCGCAGCGCAGTGGCAGGTCCTCGGTGTCCCCGATGTCACCGCAGCACAACTCACCGACGCCGCTGCGGTGCTGCGCACCCTCTGGCGCGGCGAGATGATCCTCGGGCACGACGGCCCGCTCGGCACCTACGACTACCTCAACCTCGGCGTCGCCGTCCCACCGGTTCCCATCCTGCTGGTGACCATGTCGCCCAACACCTTGCGTCTCGCCGGACGGATCGCCGACGGGGTCGTCTTGCACACGTTCTTCTCCGACGCCGCGACCACCACTGCGGTCGAGACGGTGCGGGCGGCAGCCGCCGAAGCGGGCCGGGACCCCGCGTCGGTGCGCATCTGGTCCGTGCTCGCCACCGTCCCCGACGACCTCGACGAGGACGATCGCCTGCGCCGCCTGTACGGGCGGCTCGCGACCTACCTACAGGGGTATCCCGACGTCCTGATGCGCGCCAACGGATGGCGTCAGGGTGACCTCGATCAGATCCGGGAGACCTCCGCTTTCGCCGACGCCCGCGGACCGATCGACGCCACCGCCACCGCCGACGAACTGGCCCGTCTCGCCGAGGTCATTCCGGCGTCCTGGGTCGCCGACAGCGCGGTCGGGAGTGCCGATCGGTGTGCCGCGGCCGTGAAGCGCCAGTTCGACCTGGGTGTCGACTCGGTCATCATGCACGGAGCCGCGCCGTCGGAATTGATGGGAGTGCTCAACGCGTACCGTTCGATCCGGCCCACCCCGCGGTTGTTTCCCGCCAACCCGGGATCGGTTGCGGTGTAGATCGATTCGAACTGCCCTCAGTCGGGAACGCCCGGTGGTACCGAGTTGAGCAGGGCACCCGCCTCCACCCGGAGTTGCTGGCCGGTCACATAGCGCGCCGCATCGGACACCAGATAGAGGACGGCCTCGGTGACATCCTCGGGCGCGAGCAGATCCACCGGCATCGCGTGCAGCGACGCGAAGACATCCTTGACGTCTTCGTAGGCCGGCTTCTCCAGATCGGGCCGGAACAACCGGTAGATCTCGTCGTGATGCACCATCGCGGTGTCGACGTTCCCGGGGTGAATCGCATTGACGCGGATGCCTTTCGGCGCCAGGTGCCGTGCGAGGTCGTTGACGAGCCGCGCGACGGCTCGTTTCGAATGGCCGTACCCGCCGGCACCCGGACCCGCCTGCGCGGACTCGAACGACGGCATGAATGCCGCCATCGATCCGATGCAGACGATCGACGCACCGGCCTCGAGATGAGGCAACGACAACTCGAGGGTGTTTATCACTCCACCGAGGTTGACCGCCACGGTGTTCAGCCACGTGACCGAGGGACTCTCGGGACCGAGTGGGCTGATCCCCGCGTTGGCCACGACGATGTCGAGCCGGCCGAACTGCGCCACCGCGTCGTCGATCGCGGCCTGCAGCGCATCCCGACTGCGGACGTCGGCGATCGTCGCGATCACCCTGCGGTCCAATGCATCGACCATCTTGGCGGTCTGCTGCAGGTCGTCCGGGGTGCTCATCGCATAATTGACCGTGGTGATCTGATCACAGATGTCGATCGCGATGATGTCGGCGCCCTGTTCGGCCATGCGCACCGCATGGCTGCGACCCTGGCCACGCGCGGCGCCCGTCACGAGGGCGACCTTTCCGTCGAGTCTGGTACTCACTCGCACTCCCCTTCTCCCGGCGACCACGAGTCGCGTCTCCGCGTCTCCGCGTCTCCAGCGCAGCCTAGTCGAGGGTGATCCTTCATGTGGCGGAATGGATTTGCTGGCGTACGCACCACCGGGCGCAGGCACTCGCCGCCGGATCGGGAACCGGACGACGTCCCTGGACACCAGTCCATTTCCTGGGTAGTGTCGCGACCAGCGGCCAGGGTGAGCCCGGTCACATCGGCCGCATCGCTGAACCGAAAGGGCGTGACCGTGCCGGAGACCGTCGGAATCCCCACCTGCGTCGACGAACTCACCCCCGCGTGGTTGACCGCGTTCCTCGCCGGCAACGGTCACGACGTCCGCATCGAGTCGGTCGGGACCGAACCGGTTGGCACCGGTCAGATGGCCGGCTCCTATCGCTTGCATCTCACGTACGAGACGCCGGCGGCGTTGCCGGACACCGTCATCGCGAAACTCGCCACCGGAACACCCGACCAGCGTGAGTTCGGATCCGGAGTATTCCGCAACGAGGTGCGCTTCTACCGCGACCTCGCCTCCTCCTTCACGGTGCCGATGCCCTCTTGCTTCGGCGCGACCATCTCCGACCTCGGCACCGAGTTCGTTCTCCTGCTCGAGGACATGGGCGCGGCCGTGCAGGGCGACCAGATCGCGGGCTGCTCTCCCGCACAGGCCGAGTCGGTGTCCGTCGCGGCTGCGGGTCTGCACGCTCCCCGGTGGAACGATCCGACCCTCTTGGCGGACATGCCATTGCCCACCGACGCCGACCGCGAGGTGATGGAATCGATCCTCGCCCCGATGGCCGACGTCTACCGCGAACGTTTCTCTCCCGACGACCGGTCGTCGGCAGCTGTCGACTGGCTGGTCCGCGAAGCAGGCGAGTGGCTGGTGGCCCCGTTGGACAACGCCACCCTGATCCATGGCGACCTCCGTGTCGACAACGTCCTGTTCGGCCCGTCCGGGGAGGTCACGGTGATCGACTGGCAGACGATCACCACCGGTAACCCGCTGCGTGACATCGCTTTCCTCCTCAGCACCAGTCTGAGCATCGACGATCGGCGTCGGCACGAACGCGGCATCGTCGCCTCGTATCATCGGGCGCTGGTCACCGCGGGCGTCAGCGGATACACGCTCGACGAATGCTGGAACGACTACGTCGGAAATCTCATCCAGGCGCCGCTGATCATCGTGTTCGGCTCTGCCGCGGCACAGCCCACCGAGCGGGGCAATGCGATGTTCGACGCGATGCTGTCGCGCAGTGCAGCGGCGATCGACGATCTCACACCCGGAGGTCTCTGACCCTTGTCAGCACTTGTCATCGGCGGCAACGGGTTCCTCGGTTCCCGTCTCGTGCGGCAACTGGTGGACTCGGGCGAACAGGTTCGAGTACTGACCCGACCCACCAGTGACCTCCGCACTCTGGCCGGGCTCGGCGTCGAACACGTGACGGGCGACCTCTTCGACGCCGACGCGGTGGGGCGCGCAATGGCCGGCTGCGACGTGGTGTTCCATTGTGCGGTCGACACGCGAGCTTGGCTTCGCGATCCCGCACCGCTGTACCGGACGAATGTCGAGGCCCTGCGCTCGGTGCTCGACGCCGCGGCCCGGATGCCACTGCGAAAGTTCGTCTTCACCAGCACCGCCGCCACCATCGGGCGCGTGGACGGCCGTCGCGCAAGCGAGGACGACGTGTTCAACTGGGCCGAGCGGGCTCCGGAGTACGTGAAAAGCCGTGTGGCCGCCGAGGATCTGGTGCTCAGTCGCGCCCAGGACGGCGCGGTGCCCGCCGTCGCGATGTGTGTCGCAAACACCTACGGCCCCGGCGACTGGCAGCCCACCCCACACGGTGCGTTCGTCGCCGGCGCGGCGTTGGGCAAGTTGCCGTTCACCATTCGGGGCTGCCGCGCCGAGTCCGTCGGCATCGACGACGCCGCGCGCGCTCTCCTGCTCGCCGCCGATCGCGGCGAGGTCGGCGAACGCTACATCGTCTCCGAGAGATCCATCGACACCGGCGAGATCGTGTCCATCGCCGCCGCGACCGCAGAGCGGCCACCCCCGCGTCTGGTCCTCAACCGCGCCGCGCTGTACACCTTCGGAGCAGTGGGGTCCGCGCGGGCAGCGCTGACCCGGAAGCCGGTGCAGTTGACGATCCCGTCAGTCCGGTTGATGCACTTCATGTCCGAGATGGATCACGGCAAGGCCGAACGCGACCTCGACTGGCATCCACGTCCGGTCACCGAGGCCATCGCCGACGGTGCGCGCTTCTGGCTCGAGCGTCGCGCCGCGCGCGGCAGGCCTATCGGTCCCCCGGCTTCCTAGCCAGGAGCGAAGCGAGCCTCTGCTCCCTGAGGTGCGAGCGAAGCGAGCCTTTGCTCCCTGAGGTGCGAGCGAAGCGAGCCTTTGCTCCCTGAGGTG
>NZ_JBHYNC010000013.1:0-127938 GCF_042743165.1 Gordonia sp. NPDC058843 | reverse complement strand
GCTGGAATGTTTTGTGTCTCAACACCACCAATCATTCCAGCTCAGAGGGCATTTTCACGTTATCGACACCCCGCACCCATCCACGGATCCAGGCTGAGGAGCGCCCGGAGCCGCTCACACCTCAGGGAGCTGGGGGCTTGCAGTCCCCCGCGTTGGGTTCGCCGGTCAGTCGTCGTCGGGCACATCCCATTCGAGGCTGTCGAGGGGGTCCGCCGGACGGAGGTCGGGATCGTCGACGGGAAAGGTGCGCGTGCGTCCCGGCCCGCTCGTCCTCGTCTCGAACCGCACCGTGACGACGCCGTGTCCACTGCCCTGGACCCAGCCGTGCCCGTGGTCGGGATGGGTCACATCGGCGCCGGGTCCGAAGCGTCCGACCGGCATCGCGTTGCCACCCGGGGCGAACCGCGGGGGTGCGGGCGGCGAGCCCGCCACCTGGCCGGCGAGCGTCGTACCGACACCGCTCTCCTGCGTTTCCACCATCCCCGAACCTGCCGGGTCAGGCGTCGGCACCACCTCGAGAACGCCACCCGCGTCCACCTCGCCCCGGTCGTCGGCGCTGTCGTGGTGCGTGGTCTCGACATCACTCGCCCGCTCCACACCGACATCGTCGAACAGGGCATACTGCTGCACCGCGGTCAATCCCGAGAAGCTCACGCCGACAAGACGGATCGCGCCGATCGAACGTGGATCGAGCGCGAGCCGCTGAGCGGTCCGCTCGAGGTCGTCGAAGTCGGTCGTTGCGGCTGCCGTCGTCGCCGAGCGCGTCAGGATCGACATGTCGGATCTCTTCAGTTTCAGCACGACGGTGCGCGCGCCCCGTCCGTCGGTGAGGAGGCGGCGATGAGCATCGGCGGCGGCCTTGCGGATGGCGGGACGAAGCGCGTCGAGTTCGACGATGTCCTCGGCGAAAGTCGACTCGGCGCTGATCTGTTTGGCGGAGGTACGTTCGGCGACGGGCCGATCGTCGATGCCGTGGGCGAGTCGGTGCAAGGCGGGCCCGACGGTGCCGCCGAGCACGGAGGCGACTTCGACCGGTGACATCGCCGCGAGATCACCGATCGTCGCGATCCCCAGGCGCGCCAGCCGATCACCCGACACCGGTCCGATGCCCCACAACTTGCGGACCGGGAGCGAATGCAGGAAGTCCAGCTGACCGGACGGTGGGATCACCATCACCCCATCGGGTTTGGCCTCGCCGGAGGCGATCTTCGCCAGCTGCTTACCGGAGCCGAGCCCGACCGAGGCAGCGAGACCGACCTCGCTGCGGATTCGGGCACGGAGTTCCTCGGCGAAGTCGCGGGCCTCGTCGACGGTTGCTCCCGCGAGTTCGGCCGGCTCGCCGAACGCCTCGTCGAACGACAGCGTCTCGATGATCGGAACCGCTTCCCGCACAATGCCGAAGACACGTTTGCTGACCTTGCTGTACACCGAACCGCGCGGCGGGACGACCACGCCGGTCGGCCCGATCAGGCGTCGTGCCTGATGCATCGGCATCGCCGAGCCGGCACCGAACACGCGGGCCTCGTAGCTGGCCCCGGCGACCACCCCGCGCCCGCCGGACCCGCCGACGAGGACCGGCCGGCCACGCAGGGTCGGCCGGGTGAGTTGTTCGACAGAGGCGAAGAACGCGTCCATGTCGAGGTGCATCACCCAGCGCGGGCTCCGTTCCGAACCCCGCCCCGACGACGCGTCCCGGGGAGACCTCGACGCCGAATCGCGGGGATTCGACGGTTCGGACCCAGGACGTGACACCTCACCGAGTCTAGTGAGCAGCGGTGACGGCGAAGACGGGGATCAGACCGGCGTGCGCGGCGAACTCGTCGTCCGACGAGGCGACGTCGAGACCCGCCGGCAGGAACCGGCCGACTTCCCACCCCCAGCGGCGCAGGTAGTCGCGGATGACGGGCGGACGGAGCGCAGGGTCGAGTTCGGTGAGGGCGACGACGGCCCGGCGTCGGCCGCGGCGCAGTTCCACCGTCCCGGCCGCACGCGCGTTCCGCACCCACTGCGTGTCGCCACGGACGGCGACCAGGTACTCCACCCCGTCGAGGCGCAGCACATTGACGGGCACTCGCTGCAGCTTTCCGGTCCGGCGGCCGACGACGGTGAGCGTCCGTGCCCCGGCCAGGTTGACTCCGCGGTCGGCGAGCCAGCGGACG
Source organism: Gordonia sp. NPDC058843 (assembly GCF_042743165.1). Taxonomy (NCBI): domain Bacteria; kingdom Bacillati; phylum Actinomycetota; class Actinomycetes; order Mycobacteriales; family Gordoniaceae; genus Gordonia; species Gordonia sp. NPDC058843. The sequence continues at coordinate 125,779 of NZ_JBHYNC010000013.1, read as the reverse complement.
GCGCGGTTGACGGCGGCGTCGAATCGGTTCGGCGCCTTGTAGTGGGTGGTCGCGGTCATGGCTGCGCCTTTCGTCGAGGTGTCGTCTCTTCGAGAGCAGTGCTCTCGAAAACGAGTATGCGCGCCGACCGGGACTAAATCAAGAGCACCGCTCTCGTTTTGTGGCAGGATCACTGCCATGGCCACCGGACGAAGCCGCGCGGAGAATCGCGCGATGATGACCGACGAGATCCGTCGACTGGGACGCGAACACCTGACCACCTACGGAGCCGCCGGACTTTCCTTACGCGCTGTCGCCCGGGACATGGGCGTCGTCTCATCCGCGGTGTACCGATACGTCCCGAGCCGCGACGAGTTGCTGACCATGCTCGTGGTCGAGGCGTACACCGACATCGCGGACGCGGTCGACGCTGCGGTCGACGCCATCGACCCGTCCCGACGTCGCGAACGACTCGCGACCGCAGCCGCGACCGCCCGGGCCTGGGCGCTCACCGACCCGGCCCGATGGGCACTGCTCTACGGAAGTCCGGTGCCCGGCTATTCCGCACCCGGCGACCGGACCATCGGGCCCGGCACCCGCATCCCCGTCCGACTCCTCGGCGAGTGCGCCGCCGCCCACCACGAAGGCCTGTTGCGCCCCGACCTCCCCTCTCCGACACCGGAGGTCACGGCGGACATGGACGCGATCCGAGACGAGTTCGCCCTCGACACCCCGGCCGCGGTCCTCGCCGCGGCCACGACGTTGTGGGCAGTACTCGTCGGCGCCATCAGCCTGGAGACCTTCGGCCAGTACGGCGCCGATACCTTCGCGCACCCGGAACAGCTGTTCCGGCTGCAGATCGAGCACACACTGTCGGGATTGTTCGCCTGAGACGGGGTGCGGGCCCCGCCACATCAGCGCGCGATCGACCGCAACTGCTCGATCCCGGCCAGCTTGTCGGGATTGCGCATCGCGTAGATGTGGTCGATCTTGCCGTCGACAAGGTGAAAGGTGAACGCTCCCTGCAGTTTCCCGTCGAAGCGGACGACCAGGCCCGGCAGGTTGTTGAGGACGGCGATCTCGGTGCGGTAGTCGTCGACCACCGCCCCGATGCGCGCAAAACCCTTGAGCATCCGGGCCACCGCCGGCGCACCCTCCACCGGACGACGCACCGCGGTCGCCTTGCCGTCACTGTCGGCCGTGAAGACCACGTCGGGCGACAGCATCGTCATCAAGGTCGCCAGTTCGCCCGACTCTGCGGCGTCGAGGAAGGCGTCGACGACCGCGGTGGCGCGGGCGGAGTCGGCCGGCTCGAACGGCGGCCGGCGGGCCTCGACGTGCGAACGCGCCCGATGCGCGATCTGCCGAACAGTAGGGGCCGGACGTGACAGCATCTCGCCGATTTCCTTGTAGGCGAACCCGAACACCTCACGCAGGACGAAGACGGCGCGTTCCTCCGGCCCGAGCGATTCGAGGACGATCAGCATCGCCGTGGAGACCGATTCCGCCAGCACGAGGTCGTCGACGGGTTCACGGGCGTCGACCAGGATCGGTTCGGGCAGCCACGGACCGACGTAGTCCTCCCGGCGACGCGACCGGGAACGCAACGCGTTGAGCGCCTGCCGTGTGACGACCTTCGCGAGATAGGCCTTGGTGTCGGAGATGCTGTCGGCGTCGACCTCGGCCCACCGCAGGTAGCTCTCCTGCAGGACGTCGTCGGCGTCGGCCGCCGACCCCAGGATCTCGTAGGCGACAGTGAACAGCAGTGGGCGCAACTCGGCGAAACGTGCTGCCGGCCGGTCGGACTCGGCGCCGGTCATCGTGCTACGGCCTCTCATCGGCGGGTCATCTCACCACGGTCGCCGACGCGCTGCTCGGTCGTCCGGCAGACGGCCGTGTTCCCCCTCGCAGCCACCGGAAGGCGCCCGGTGTCTTCGACTCGCGGTGGATGTTCCACACCGTACCCCGGCACACCGTCTCCTTGGCCAGAGCTGCGAGACGTCCTGTCACGACCATGCGGGCGGGCGAGTCGTCGCGCCTGGTGAACTGCAGCGTGGCCGCGCGGCGTCCCACCGACGTGCACTGGGCGACGAAAGCCTGGTCGACCTCCGCGGCGGCGACACCGTCGAGGTGCGCGAGCACCGCGTCGGCGGCCTGCGCACCCAGGGGTTGGGCCGCCTGACAGCTCATCCGCAGTGTCATCCCGTCGATCGACACCGCGTCGCCGGCGCCCACGATGCGGGGGTCGTCGACGCTGGTCAGCGTGACGTCCGCGCACAGTCGGCCGAGCTCGTCGGTCGTCAGTCCGCTGTCCTCGGCGAGCGGCGGTGCCTCGAAGCCGGTCGTGAGAACCGTGGTCGCACTGGGCAGTTCACGGCGCTGACCGCCGTCGGCGACGGTCACAGTCGTCGAGGTGACGTCGACGACGCGACCGCTCTCGAGCACCTCGACACCCAGTCGGCCCAACTGGACCAGCAGTGCGCGGCGGGCGCGGGGTCCGACCGACCCGGCGACAGCACCACCACCCACCAGACGCACCCCGAAGCCCCGTTCGGCGAGTTCGGCGGCGAGTTCGACACCGGTGAGTCCTCCGCCGATGACCGTGACCGGTTCGTGCCTGTCAAGGGTCTCGAGGTGGTCCCGCAGTTGTTGAGCTGCAACCCAATCCGCGACACCGAACCCGTGCTCCGCGGCACCGGGGATCATCGGCGTGGCCGCGCCGGTACCGACCGCGTAGATCAGGTGGTCGTAGTCGAGCGCCGCGCCCGAGGCCATGTCGACGCGGCGGCGGGCCGCATCGATCCGCGTCGCGGTGTCGACGACGACCCGGATGTCGGATGCGAGTACGTGATCGAATCCGACCTGGGGGTCGGCCGTCCGCGCGACCCATTGATGCAGGCGGATTCGCTGCACGAAGAACGGCTGGGGATTCACGACGGTGACCTCGACCCGCGGGTCGCGCCGCAGCCGGTTGGCCGCCAGAGCGCCGGCGTACCCGGCGCCGAGGACGAGAACCCGGATCGGGCGGTGCGGCGGTGTAGGTCGGGTCGTGGGATTCGGGGTGGTCATCGTTTGCTGCCTTCCACTGGTGTCTCGAGCGGTCGTTCTCGAGACACCAGCGGGGGCGCAGATGTGACACGCCAGTCGGCAGCAGGTCTCAACCGATGCCGGCATGACCACGCAGCGAGTTCAGTACCGGCCAGACTGTGCGACCGAGACTGCGTCGTGGCACCCGGCCACCGCGCTTGACACCACCGGTATTCCGAAGCGGCTCTCGAGCAGATCGGTCATCTCCAGCGTTCGGAGCCCGCCGCACGACACCAGGAGAGCATCGGGGTGGGGAGCGGACTCGATGAGGCGCGTGCCGAAATCCACCAGCGTGTCGGTATCTGTACTCAGCACTCGGTCGACCTCGCTGAGATCGAGACCGGCGGATCCGACCACCTCGAACCCCGCCTCGGTGAGGAACGTGACAAGCCGGTGGAGCAGGTCATCGGTGTAGGCAGCGCCCACCACGACGCGCTTCCCACCGACCGACCGCAGCCCGTCGACAACGGCGCCGGCCATCGTCGTGATGGGTGTGTCCCCGGAGAGCTCACGCAACCGGTCTTGCAGTTGACGGTGGCCCTCGTGCCCTCGGTAGAAACTTATCGACGTCCCCATGAGGCTGATCACGTCCACGTCCTGCGAACGCAGCGAGTGCACTACGTCCGGAAGCCGGCTCAAGGCCTCATCGAAACCGTCCACGCTCACACCGCTGATTCCGAGTCCACGGGCGATGAACTGCACATCATGCGGGTACAGCGTCTCGGCCTCAGGAGGAACGTGGTCGGCCGCCGGTGGGACGATCATCCCGACGCGGAGTTGCGATGGCTGTCTCATATGATTCTCACTCCAGGATCTGTTGTCTCACAGGGATGTCGGTAGCAGCAGAAAGATCGTGAACAGCACCGGTCCGACCACCACCATGGCCGCGCCCCAGGCGAACAACCGCGTGTGAATCGACTTTCCGGGCCACGACGGAGCTGTGGAGACCATCGTGGCGCCAACTGTCGAGAACGGGGCAACGTCCGCGAGTGCCGAACACAAGGCGAGTGAAGCGATCACGGCCCACCCCGCAAGTTCACCGGTTGCCGCAAGTGGTACCGCCAGGGGAACAATGGCGGCAAGTGTGCCGGTGGTCGATGCGAATGCCGAGACCAGTCCACCGACCACACACAGGATGAATGCCGACAGCAACGGCCAACCGATCGCGGCGGCCGCTTCGCTCAGCAACTCCGTTGCCCCGACGGTCTGCAAGACACTGACGAAGGTGATGATCCCGCCGACCAGCAGGATGGTGGACCAGTCGATCTTCGCGAGCGCCTCACGGTTGGGCGTCGGATCGATCACCAGCAGCAGTACGGCAAATGCGAAGCAGGTGAGGCCGATATCGACGGTCATGTCGAGCGCCTCGATGACAATGACGGAAACCGCGAACACACCGATCGCGCCAAGCGTCAGCTTCTGCATCGCAGTGAATGGGGCCCGCCCCTCGCGTGAGCCGGACGGAGCGGTGCGCACTTCCCGCACCGGCTGCTCATTGCCGACGACTGTTCCGAGTGGCGCTGCACCCACCAGGCTTGGTTCGCCGTCTTCCTCGGGCACACTCGCACGCTCGCGGTACAGGTCGCGGCCGCCGTAGAGGATGTAGGCGGCAACGACGAGGACACTGTTGACCACTATCGCGATCGCGAACAGCACGAGGCCGTTCAACGCGATTCCGGCCTCCTCTGCCACACCAGCCGTGATCAGGCCGAAGAGCCCGAATGGCGCGAACATACCCACCGTCAGTCCTGCACCGACCGAAACACTCATGAGCATCGGATCGATGCGGTAACGGCGCGCTATCTGCATGGCAATAGGGATGATGGCGATGGCCGCGGTTGCTGCCATCGCCGAAATCATCGCTGACAGGCCGACGAAAACCAAAGGCATCAAATATGCCTTGCCGTGAAAGCGCGAGACCGACCGATCGATGATGGCGTCGATCGTCCCGTTGACCTGAGCCAACCCGAACAGGAATGTGACTCCCGCCAAGAGGATCAACAGGTTTACCGGAAAGCCCGCCAGAACCTCCTTCGCCGAGAGGTCCGCGACGAAGATACCCGCTATTGATGCGCCCACCAATGCCACGGCACCGGCATGAATCTTCCTCCAACCGGCTATTATGAATACCGCCATAAAAATCAGCAGCGCAGTGAGTTGCACTGACATCGAAAGCCCACTCCCAATCGTTTTGTCCGCGTAGAGAAGTCATCTGTCGAATTCTCTGAAAACGCCTGATGATGCGTCTTGGCCGCACCCGTGGACTGTTTGGTGGGATTCGGGCGATTGTCAATTCGAAGAGTGTCGACGCCCGATCGCACAACGCCTCGATGCGTTCGACCACGGGTATGGCGGTCGCGACATTTCCGACAATAGGGACTCGACGCCGCATGTGCCATCGGTAGATCGCATCGTCGGACTAGGGATATCTTTACGGCCTCGGCCACCACCCGGTTGGCGGTCCTCGTCCGGCCATCAGACCGAAGCCGTTCGGGCAGAACGAAACCGACACCTGCGCCGCCAGGGTCCGACGTGGTCGGCCGCAGCGTGTCGACCGTCAACCGCACGAACGTGCCTATGCATCCCTTCGCGTGCGAGGCCGTGGACGACACTGCGCGAACACCCGAAAGGATGTCCGCGCAGTACACGGGAGTCGGTTCAGACCGCCTTGGCCACGTCGGCGGTCACGCCGTCGCCGAGCTCGATGCTCCCGGCTTCGCCGTCGTCGGTGACGTCGAACCGCACCGCGAGCACCTCGCCCGCGATCAGGTCGGCATGCGATCTCGCCCAGTCCAGTCGTTCGGCCGGCACGACGAGTCGCACCGTGATCCGATCGGAGACATCGAGTCCCAGCGTGCGGCGGGCGTCCTGCAACTCTCGGACGCGGTCCTTGGCCCATCCCTCTGCCTCGAGTTCGGGCGTCACCGCCGTGTCGAGGACGACCAGCCCGTTGCCACCCGGCAGCTCCGCGGTCGAGTCGGGTTCGACGGCCACCAGACGCCGGGTGAACTCGCCGTCGCGGAGTTCGATGCCGTCGGCGACGACCACCTCCGAGCCGTCGGCGCCGTCGCTCACCGTCCAGTTCCCCGACTTCACCGCCTTGATGGCACGCTGCACGTCCTTACCCAATCGGGGTCCGGCCGCGCGGGCGTTGACCGCGATCTCGTAGCGTCCGTACTCACTCGCGTCGGCGGCCAGAGTCACGGTCTTGACGTTCATCTCGTCTTTGACCAGGTCGACGAACGGCTCGAGCGAGGCGGCAGTCGGTGAGGCCACCGTGAGACCCGGCAGCGGCAGGCGGACCCGCAGCTTGTTGGCCTTGCGGACACTCGACGCCGTCGAGCACACCGCCTGCACCTGGTCCATCGCCGTGACCAGGTCGGCATCGGCCGGGAGCTCGTCGCTCGTCGGCCAGTCCGTCAGATGCACCGAACGGTCGCCGGTGAGACCCCGCCAGATGGCCTCGGTCGCCAGAGGGAGCAGCGGTGAAGCGAGCCGGCACGCGACCTCGAGCACTGTGTAGAGGGTGTCGAACGCGTCGGTGTCCTCGTCCTGGCCGGCCCAGAAGCGCGCCCGGGACCGGCGCACGTACCAGTTGGTGAGCGCCTCGACGAACTCTCGGAACGCGTCACACGCCCCCGCGATGTCGTAGATGTCGAGGGCCGCGGTCATCGAATCGCGTGTCGTCGCGAGCTTGGCCAGGATGTAGCGGTCCAGCACGTGCTCGGAGTCCGTCCGCCAGGTCGCCGGACGCTCGGCGTACAGCTGCAGGAAGCTGTAGGCGTTCCACAGCGGCAGAAGAGCCTGTCGCACGCCCTCTCGGATACCTCGCTCCGTGACGACCAGGTTGCCGCCGCGCAGGATCGGCGACGCCATCAGGAACCACCGCATCGCATCGGACCCGTCGCGATCGAAGACCTCGTTCACATCGGGGTAGTTGCGCTTGGACTTCGACATCTTCTGACCGTCGTCACCGAGCACGATGCCGTGCGCGGCGACCGTCTTGAACGCCGGCCGGTCGAACAGGGCGGTCGCCAGGACGTGCAGCGTGTAGAACCAGCCGCGGGTCTGCCCGTTGTACTCCACGATGAAGTCGCCCGGATTGTGTGCCGGGGCATTCGCTGACTCTCCCCCGTCGAACCAGTCGCGGTTCTCGAAGGGATAGTGCACCTGTGCGAACGGCATCGAGCCCGACTCGAACCAGCAGTCCAGGACCTCGGGCACGCGCCGCATGGTCGACTTCCCGCTCGGGTCATCGGGATTCGGGCGGGTGAGCTCGTCGATGAACGGGCGGTGCAGATTGTCCGGACGGACACCGAAGTCGCGCTTGAGCTCGTCGAGCGAACCGTAGACGTCGATGCGCGGGAACTCCGGGTCGTCGGACACCCAGACAGGCAGCGGCGCGCCCCAATACCGGTTGCGGCTGATGTTCCAGTCCCGCGCACCTTCGAGCCACTTGCCGAACTGGCCGTCCCGGATGTGTTCGGGTACCCAGGTGATCTGCTTGTTCAGCTCCACCATGCGGTCGCGGAACTGCGTCACCGCGACGAACCACGACGGCACCGCCATGTAGATCAGCGGCTGGCCCGACCGCCACGAGTGCGGGTAGGAGTGTTCGATGGTCTCGTGACGGAGGATCCGCCCGGTCTCCTTGAGATCCTTGATGATCACCGGGTTGGCGTCGAAGACCATCAACCCCTCGTACGGCGGGACCTGTGCGGTGAAGCGGCCGCCTGGGTCGAGCGGTTGTACCACCTCGATGCCGTTGGCGGTTGCGAGCTCCATGTCCTCCTCACCGAAAGCCGGTGCGAGGTGGACGATTCCGGTGCCGCTGTCCGTGGTCACATAGTCGCCCAACAGCACCCGGTGCGAGTTCGGATGGCCGGCGAAGAAGTCGAACGGCGCCGTGTAGGCGAGATCTGCCAGGTCTCGGCCGCGGTGGGTGCCGAGCACCTCGGGGTCGGTGATCTCCTTCGAGTACGCCCCCAGCAGCGCCTCGGCGAGGAGGTACTCCTGGCCGTCGGCCGCCTTGACGTGCACGTAGGTGACATCGGGGTTCACCGCGATGGCGAGGTTCGACGGCAGGGTCCACGGGGTCGTCGTCCAGATCAGCGCGTTCACCCCGTCGAGCGAGGCGAGCGGACCGCCGGGCACCGTGAGCGGCATCGTGACGGTGACCGCCGGGTCCTGCCGCATCCGGTAGGCGTCGTCGAGCTTGGACTCCTGATTCGACAGCGGCGTCTGCTCGTACCAGCTGTAGGGCAGGACGCGGTAGCCCTGATAGATGAGCCCCTTGTCGTAGAGCGCCTTGAACGCCCACATCACCGACTCCATGAAGTCGAGATCGAGTGTCTTGTAATCGTTGTCGAAGTCCACCCAGCGGGCCTGGCGGGTCACGTAGTCGCGCCACTCCCCCGTGTACCGCAGCACCGAGTCACGGCAGTACTCGTTGAACTTCGCCATGCCCATCTTCTCGATCTCCGACTTGTCGGTGATCCCGAGCTGGCGTTCGGCCTCCAATTCCGCGGGCAGACCGTGTGTGTCCCAACCGAATCGGCGGTCCACCTTCTTTCCGCGCATGGTCTGGTACCGCGGTACCAGGTCCTTGACGTATCCCGTCAGCAGATGACCGTAATGCGGCAGTCCGTTCGCGAACGGCGGACCGTCGTAGAAGACGAATTCCTCGGCGTCGGCGCGATTGTCGATCGACGCGGCGAAGGTCGAATCGGACTCCCAGTACTGCAACACCCGCTGTTCCACAGCCGGGAAGTCCGGGGCGCTGCGCCCGGTGCCCCCGGTCATGTCGACCTTCGGGTACACCCGGGCGGACTGGGTGGGGTCGGTCGCGTCGCTCACGGCTCGTCTCCTCGTGCCTGGTGATGTCTCATCGGCACGGGGACGCACACCGGAGGTCTGCGCGGTACCACCCCGCTTGCGCCGGGATCCGGCGCCACTCGTCGAACCGCCGCGGTGGGTCACCGGACGATCCTGCGGCTGTGACGGGCCGCGCCCGCCCGGTTCTACTAAGGACCCGAGGGTCCTGTTCTTCCGGGCGCTCCCCGGTGATGGCCGGATCGACGCGTGGACCAGTGTAGCGATGCCACACCCGGTCGGGCGAACGGGCCAAGCGGGTCAGCTCGGCGGCGGATGCCAGTTCGGATCAAGCGGGTCGAAATCCGCGCGTCGACGACGCGGTGGGGAGTCGACGTCGGAACGTTCGGAGGGCGTCGCCCAGTCGTCACCTCCGGCGGTGTCGCCGCCGGGCACATCCTCGGGCACCCACCCCGACTGAGCCGGATCGAACGGTCGAGGACCCGGTGACGACGGGGCGGCCGGAGGCCGTTGTCCCCACGCCTGAGGCGGTCCGGACCGACGATCGCCGGCCTGCTGAGGACCCGGCTGCGGAGGACCCGGTTGCTGCTGAGGACGCGATTGCCGCGGGCCGGGTTGCTGGCTCCACTGTTGGTCCGAGCCGGGCTGTAGCCGCTGCGGAACCGCGCCGGGAGGTGGCGACCCATAGCGCGGCGGGGTCTGCCCATCCGCAGGACCGGGCCTTCCACCAGGCGCGACAGGACCTTCGGGGGCGTTGTCCCGGAACGGGGCGTCGCCGGCCGGCGCGTCGGCACCGACGGAACGCAGGTAGTCCTCGAGGTTGCCCTCGCGGCGCTCGGGAGCGGGACGGCCCGAGGCGGGGCGATCTACGGGCACTGCGCCTCCGGGCGCCGCCATGCCCGGCTCGAAGTCACCGGGTCGGTATCCGGTCGACCCGGATTCGGCAGGCCCGTCGTGACCGGCCACGCTGTACTGACGCGTGGGCGCATCGGCATCGCCCGCCGATCCGCGTTCGCTCGTGGTCGGTTCGATTCCGTCGTCGGACGATTCGGCACCGGAGCCGGTCACGTCGCGTCGCGCACCCGGGACCATGTCCTCGAGTGACCGACCCGCGTCGCCCTTACGGCCGGCGAAGACATCCACCAGAAGGAACCCGAGGCCGACGAGACAGACGACGATGCACGCAACCGCCAGCCACACGGTCCCGGTGATCAGACCGAGGATGAGCAGCACGAACCCCAGCAGGGTCGCGGCCAGGGCCAGGGTCAGCACATCACCAGCCTAGTGCGCAATGACTCGCCCGGATCAGCTGGGCGAGTAGCTGCTGAATCCACCGTTACCCGGATCGTTCGAGAACGACTGATCGGGCCGGCCGCCTTCGACCGGGGCGGCGCTGCCACGCTGCTGGAGTTCCTCGAGCTGCGACTCGAGGTACGTCTTGAGACGCGTACGGTACTCACGCTCGAAGGTCTTGAGCTGCTCGATGCGACCTTCCAGCACGCCACGCTGCTGGTTGATCGTGCCCATGATCTCGCTGTGCTTGCGCTCGGCGTCGCTCTGCAGCGCATCAGCGCGCTCCTGGGCCTGACGCAGCTGCGCCTCCGACCGGGTCTGCGCGTCGGCCAGGATGGCCTCCGACCGCTGGCGGGCATCGGCGAGCATGGCGTCGGACTTGGTCTGAGCCTCGGAAACCAGCGTGTCGGCGCGGGTCTGGGCATCGGAGAGCATCGCGTCCGCGTCCGCTCGGGCGCTGCCCGTGAGACGGTCCGCGGTGTCCTGGGCCAGTGCGAGCACTCGAGCAGCGCGCACATTGGCGTCGTCGTTGGTGGCCTGCGGGGCCGGGGGTGGTGTGGGAGCCGGGGGCTCGGGCGCCGCCGCGGGCTTGGCGAACATCTGGGTCCGGTCGTCCGCCGAGGCGCCGCCACCGGAGCGGGCGTCGGCGAGCTCACCTTCGAGCTCCTCGACGCGCTGCTTGAGGTCGGTGTTCTCCTCGATCAGCCGGGCGAGCTCGGCTTCGACGAAGTCGAGGAACTGATCGACCTCATCCTCGTTGTAACCGCGCTTACCGATGGGCGGTTTGCTGAACGCGACGTTGTGCACATCAGCTGGAGTCAGCCGCATGTCGGTTCCCCTCGTGTCTGGTGGTGAACTTGTGTTCAGTTGGCGGGCCGTCCAACCCGGATCGCGCGACGGTGAGTCGTTCGACCAATACAGGTTGTCACTAACTATTCATACCAGTCAAAAATTGTAACTGGCGACCAATCCTGTCACATGCGAACCGCTGGTTGCATCTCTCCGATGCGCTGTTGGAATGAAACAGTCATCCGAAGATGACTTAACACGGTAGACCATCGCCGTACCGCGGGATACCCGCCGCCGGATCGAGTGCGCCCCGTCGGTGCACGATCCGGGGCGGGGACATCACGGGCGGAGGAGGGGTCCGGCGATCGCCAGCGAGTCGGCCAGGGCGTCGGCGCGCAGACCGTTCACGATGTTCATACCGATGATGACGACGAGCATGACGATCATCAGCGACAGGTCGAGCCGGATGGGACCGAGCGGGATCGGCGGGAGGATGCGACGCAGAGCCTTGATCGGCGGGTCGGTCACCGTGAACACCATCTCGATGACGACCACCGCGGGCCCGGTGGGTCGCCACTCGCGGGCGAAGGTGCGGACCAGTTCGACGACCAACCGGCCCAGGAGGAGCAACCAGAAGATCAGCAGGAGGTAATACAAGACGCTCAACAGAATCGCAGCCACGCGTCAAGAGTGCCTGAACATCACGGGCGACGGCGAACCGAGGTACCCGACGTGGGTCAGGCGTGGTTGTAGAAGCCCGTCTCGGCGATCTTGCGGCGGTCCTCCGGCGATACGTCGACGTCGGCGGGCGACAGCAGGAACACCTTGGTGGCCACCTTGTCGAACGATCCACGCAGTGCGAACGCAAGGCCCGCGGCGAAGTCGACGAGTCGCTTGGCGTCGTCGTTGCTCATGTCGACGAGGTCCATGATGACCGGGTTGCCGTCGCGGAACCGCTCGCCGATGGTCCGGGCCTCGCCGTAGTCCGACGGCCGAAGCGTGGTGATCTTCTGCAGCGGGCTGTCGGCGAAGACGCGCTCGAGTTCGACGCGCGGGTCGGCGGCCATCGATCGCGGCGCGGCCGCGGCGCGCAGGGCCGCACTCGACGAGCGCTGCAGCGGCTCGAGACGGCCGGGCGCCCGCATCGGACCGTCGCCCGCCGCGCGCGGAGCCGCGTAGGCGAATTCCGCCACGTACTCCGGGGCGAGCTCGTAACCGGCATCGTAGTGGTGGCGGTCGGCCAGCTCGTCGCGGTAACCGGAGTCCCGGAACGAGGGCTCGTAGCCGGGATCGTAGGACGACTCACCGTAGTAGTCGTCGCGGTAGGCGCGCTCACGTGACCGCTCACGCAGCGACGGGGCCGACTCCTCGAGGTAGTCGTCCTCGTACTCGCTGGGCGGCACCATGCCGAAGTAAGCCTTGAACTTCTGCATCGTGGTCATTGACGGCCTCTCTCGTAGTGCGACGCCGGTTGCTGCCGTGCCGGGTGGTGCATCTGTTGTCAGTGAGCTATTTGCGCTTGCTGTGTCACTTGGTTCTGGTGTTACCAATGTGATTACTGAGAGACTAGCGGCCGCTCACCCATGATTCCGGTTCCGACACGCACGCATGTCGAGCCAGCGGCAATCGCCGTCTCCATGTCCCCGGACATACCCGCCGACAGCTGCGCCGCGTCGTCGAATCGGCCCCGGAACGCCTCGTGGATGCGCGCCGTCTCGGCCATCCAGTACTCGGGATGGCCGTTCAGCGGCGCGATGACCATCAGACCGCGCAGCCGCAACGAATCCGCGCCGACGACGAGCTCCGCCAAGCCCGGCAGGTCGTCTTCGACGACTCCGCCGCGTTGCGGGTCGCCATCGAGGCTGACCTGGAGCAGGATGCCGAGCGGGTCGGCACGCTCGTGTTCGTCCAGTGCCGCGGCGGTGGCGCGGTCGAGGGCGTCGACCACCTTGGGACGGTCGACGGAGTGCACCGTGCGCGCCCACCGGGCGACCGAACGCGCCTTCTTGGACTGCACCGAACCGATCATGTCGAAGACGGGAACGTCGCCGGGGTCCGGCGACTCCCGGTCACCGAGCACCCGGTCACCGAGCACCCAATCCCCGAGCACACTGGCCACCTTCCGTCCGGCCTCCGGCTCACGCGACTCCCCGAATGCGCGCTCCCCCAGCCGCATCAGCCTGCGGATGTCGTCCGCGGGGAAGAACTTCGTCACCACGAGGAGTTCGCAGGAACCTGCCGGACGGCGGGCGGCCTCGACCGCGGAGTCCAGGCGGCGACGCACAGACGCGAGCCGTTCCCCCAGTTCGACGGTGCGCGCATCAGATGACCCGGTCATGTCCCCATCCTTCTCGCCTCCGGGGTCATTCCCCGAGCGGACGCCGCTCGTCGTGTCGCTTCGGCCCGCCCGCTCCGCTCGCTCCGCTCCCGGCGCCGGGACCGTCGTCGTCGCGCTCGTCGTCGGAATCCGGGTCGATCCAGATGACCGACGCCAGTCGGCCCGTGGGCGCCCCACGCCGATGACTGAACAGGCTCGGGTCGGAGATCGTGCACCGCGGGTCGACCGCGACGCCGGCGACACCTGCTTCCAGCAGTTGTCGCCGCAGGCCGGCGCGCAGGTCGAGGCCGGCCGTGCCCTTCTTGGTACGGACCGCGCTGCCAGGCAGGTGCTTCTCGACGTCGGCCTGCATCTGCGCTGGGACCTCGTAATGGTCCCCGCTCGCGGCGGGACCGAGGAAGGCGCCGATGGAGTCCATACGGGCGCCGAGCTCGACCATCGCGCGCAAGGTGGCGGGCACGATGCCGATCCGGGCCCCCACGCGTCCGGCGTGGACCCCGGCGATCACACCGGCCTCGTCGTCGCTCAGCAGCACCGGGACGCAGTCGGCGGACAGCACCGCGAGGGCGAGACCGGGCGTGGTCGTGACGAGCGCGTCGGTGACCGGCACCGGCTCGTCGACCGGCCCCTCGACCACGGTGACGTTGCGGCTGTGGACCTGTTCCATCCACACCACCGACCCGGCGGCCACCCCGATCTGCTCGGCGAGGCGAATCCTGTTGGCCGCGACCGCTTCTGGATCGTCCCCGACGTGATCGCCCAGATTGAACGAATCGTACGGTGACACCGATACCCCGCCGGCACGGGTGGTGATCACACGACGCACCCGCATCCGGGAGCTCAGCGCTTCATGAACGACGGCACGTCGACGTCGTCGTCATCGAGCCGAACGGTGTTGCGACGGGGCGGTTCCTGCTCTTGCTCGAACGGATCGCCCGCACCCTTCGGCATGTCCCCGAAGAGCGGATCGTTCTTCGGCGGCGGGGTCACGGCACCGGCCTGACCCTGCCCGACAGCCGAACGTCCGGCTGCCGACGGAACCTCGGAACGCTTCTTCGGCGTGCCGCCGTCGAAGCCAGCGGCGATGACCGTGACCCGGACCTCGTCGCCGAGGTTGTCGTCGATCACCGTGCCGAAGATGATGTTCGCGTCCTCGTGCGCAGCTTCCTGCACCTGGGTCGCCGCGTTGTGGATCTCGAACAGGCCGAGATCGCTGCCACCGGCGATCGAGATCAGCACGCCGCGGGCGCCTTCCATCGACGCCTCGAGCAGTGGCGAGTTGATCGCCGACTCCGCGGCCTTGCGCGCACGCTCCTCGCCGCGCGCGGAGCCGATGCCCATCAGCGCACTGCCTGCATCGCTCATGACGCCCTTGACGTCGGCGAAGTCGACGTTGATCAGGCCGGGGGTCGTGATGAGGTCGGTGATGCCCTGCACGCCGTTGAGGAGGACCTCGTCGGCACTGCGGAACGCGTCCATCAGGCTGACCTGCGCGTCGCCGAGCTGGAGCAACCGGTCGTTCGGGATGACGATGAGCGTGTCGCAGGACTCGCGCAGAGCGGTGATACCGGCCTCGGCCTGCCCGCCCCGACGCTTGCCCTCGAACGAGAACGGCCGGGTGACCACGCCGACGGTCAGCGCACCCAGCTTGCGGGCGATCTGGGCGACGACCGGCGCGCCACCGGTGCCGGTGCCGCCCCCCTCGCCCGCCGTCACGAACACCATGTCGGCACCCTTGAGGAGTTCCTCGATCTCGTCGCGGGCGTCCTCGGCGGCACGGCGACCGACCTCGGGGTCGGCACCCGCGCCGAGTCCACGCGTCGAATCCCGACCGACGTCGAGCTTGACGTCGGCGTCGCTCATCAGCAAGGCCTGCGCGTCGGTGTTGATCGCGATGAACTCGACTCCCTTGAGTCCCTGTTCGATCATCCGGTTGACGGCATTCACGCCGCCACCGCCGATGCCGACGACCTTGATGACGGCCAGGTAGTTGTGCGGTGGCGTCATGCGCTCGCCTTCCTTGTGTGGTCGATCTCGTGTTGATTCGCGATCGTGTCTTGATTAGTCCGTGTGAACCGGCCGGCCCACGTCCGCTCGCCACAAACCCTAAACCTGAACCATAGATTTAGAGTTATGTCAAGTAACTCGTTGTGGTCATGACGCTAGGCATCGAGGGCCCAGGTATCCAGATCCGCCCTCGGCGTGTCGGGAAGTCGCACCGAATTCCGCCGAGATTCCCGGCTTTTCGTCAGTACTCGCCGATATCCGGGCCCTCTGACCCGGGTCCGCACCCCCGCGCACGCCGACCTCGACGACGACCCGGTGCGCCGCGATGTCACCGATAGGCCGGGAACTCGGGGCTCGACACGTTGTACATCGTCGCCTTCCGGGTCAGCAGATGCGTGAGGGTCCGGGCCTTCTCGGCGCCGCGGTCACTGTCCCCCCACACCACCGTGCGCTTCTCCGACAGAGTGAACTCGATGTCGACCGGCGAGGTCGCGGTCACCCGGATGACCTGCCTCGCCAGAGATTCGGGTAGTCCCGCCACTGCCGCGATGGTCTCCCTGGTGGTCGGGTCCGCCGGCCCCGGGTTCGGGGTGTCGAGCACCGGGAGCTTGAGCACCTCGGGCGGGACGCCCTGTGCGCGGTCGAAATCGAGGAACGCGACCCCCGACTTGTCGAGCACGTGGACGTCATCGCCGTTGTTGACGATCACGACCGGCACCCGCTCGACGACGGTGATGGTCAGCGAGGACGGATAACTCCGCTGGACGCGCGCCGACTCGACCGATGGGATCGTGGCGACGCGCTGCGCCACCGCCCGGGTGTCGACCTGCAGCAACGGAGTTCCGGACGGCACGGCCGCCACCCGCAGGATCTCGTCCGCCGGGATGGACCCGTTGTCGCGGACGTCGGTGCCGCGCACCGACATCAGCGGGGTGAGGTAAGCGATCAGGACGAGCCCGACGCCCAGCGCAACGACCATGAGCGTGCCGAGGACAACGCGGGACCGGCGGCGCTCCGGCCACCGGATCACGACACCCGCCCCGTCCGGTCGTCGGAATCTCCTGAACCGTCGACCGGTGATCCCGTCGAACTCGTCCGGGTCGCGGTGTCGTCGGGTGTCGACGCCGAGGCGAGCGCGTCGAGGATCTCTGGTCCCTGCATGGTGATGTCGCCCGCCCCCAGGGTCAGGACGACGTCGCCGGGCCGCGTCAGCCGGGCGACCTGCGCGGCCAGCCGCGACAGGTCCGGGGCGAAGATGCCGGGCACGGTCAGCTTGTCCGAGATCGTCCGACCGCTGACGCCGGGGATCGGGGCCTCGCGGGCTCCGTACACATCGGCGACCACGACCGCGTCGGCGAGGTCGAGGGCGGCTGCGAACTCGTCGGCGAATTCGACCGTGCGCGAGTAGAGGTGCGGCTGAAACACCGCGATGACGCGCCCGCCCGGCCCGCCGCGGGCGGAGACCATGTCCTGCGCCGCCGACAGCACGGCACGAACCTCGGTCGGATGGTGGGCGTAGTCGTCGATGACCTCGACACCGCCGCGCTGCCCGCGGAACTCGAAGCGGCGGTGGACGCCGCCGAAGGAACCGATACCGGCCACGATGCCGTCGAGCCGACCCACGCCGGACGGCGCATCGACCCGTGCCGCACCGATCACCGCGGCGATCGCGTTGAGCGCCATGTGCTCTCCCGGCAGCGGGAGGACCAGCTGGCGATCCTCGACATCGGGGCACAGCGGGGCGGTGAAACGGACCGTCGCGGCTCCCCCGACCCCGCGCGGTTCCCAGGACAGCATGGTCGCGACGTTGGGGACGGTCGGCGCCGACGCCGCGTGCGTCCCGCGTCCGTATCCGAGGACCTCCACTCCGCGCGCGGCGAGCGACTCCGCGACACGACCCGCCAGGGCCGCCGATCCGGCGTCGTCGAGGCACACGACGAGCGAACCGCCGGTGGTGATCCGCGCGACGAACCGGTCGAACACCTCGACGTAGGCATCGAGGGAACCGAAGAAGTCGAGGTGGTCGGCATCGATGTTGGTGACCACGACGACATCGGGCGTGTACTCGAGCAGCGAGCCGTCACTCTCGTCGGCCTCGGCGACGAAGACCGGGTCACCGCCGTGGTGGGCGTTGGTTCCCGACTCGTTCAGTTCACCACCGATCGCGAACGACGGATCGGTCCCGGCGTGCTGCAGCGCGACGACCGCCATCGAGGTCGTGGAGGTCTTGCCGTGGGTGCCCGCGATCAGCAGGCTGCGGTAGCCCGACATCAGCTGGGCCAGCACACGCGGACGCAGGAGCACCGGGATGCCGCGCGAGCGTGCCGCGACGAGCTCGGGGTTGGTCTTGGGGATCGCGGCGTGCGTGGTCACCACGACCGACGGGCCGCCGGGGATCTGGTCGAGCGCCGACGGATCGTGTCCGACCTGGACCCGGGCGCCACGCGTCCGGAGTTCGAGGATGCCGCGACTGTTCTTGGCATCCGATCCCGACACCTGACCGCCACGGGCCAGCAGGATGCGGGCGAGCCCCGACATCCCGGCGCCGCCGATACCGACCATGTGCACGCGGCTCAATTCGTCGGGGAGCGACCCCGGGGTCGACGCGGTGTCATCGCTCACGACGCGACCTCCCGCCCCGACGGCGCCCACCCCGGAAATCCCGGGCGAGTTCGATCGCCGCGCCGGCCACCGCCGCGGCCGCATCCCGGTGCCCGGTGCCCGCGGCAGCAACCGACATGCGTTGCAACCGCGCCGAATCCTTCAGCAGCGCAGGCACTTCGCGGGCGACCCACTCGGCATCGACCGTCGCATCGTCGACGATCAGTCCCCCACCGGCCTCCACGACGGGCAGCGCATTCAGCCGCTGCTCGCCGTTTCCGTGGGGCAACGGGACGTAGATCGCGGGCAAACCGGTCGCCGACACCTCGGCGACGGTCATCGCACCGGACCGGCACATCACCAGATCGGCGGCGGCGTACGCGAGATCCATGCGCTTGAGGTACCCGACGGCCCGGTAGGGCGGTGCGTCGTCGACGACGGCGGGGTCGATCGAGTTCTTGGGGCCGTATGCGTGCAGCACGCCGATGCCGGCCCTGCCCAGCGTCTCCGCCGCACCCGACACGGCATCGTTGAGTCGTTGCGCGCCCTGCGATCCGCCGAAGACGAGCAGCGTCGGCGCATCGTCGTCGAGCCCGAAGTAGTGGCGGGCCTTGGCGCGCAGCGCCGACCGGTCGAGTTCGGCGAGCACACCGCGGACCGGGATCCCGACGACCGTCGCATCCAGACCCGAGCCGTCGACCGCGGCCAGGACACGGTCGGCGAACCGGGCACCGACCTTGTTGGCGATGCCGGCCGAGGCATTGGCCTCGTGGATGACGATCGGGATTCGGTTGCGCCGGCGCAGGTGCATCTGCGCGGCCAGATACGCCGGCACGGAGACGTAGCCCCCGAAGCCGATGACGACGTCGGCGTCCACCTCGTCGAGCACCTTGCGGGTGGCGGCCACCGAACCGAGCAGCCGGCCCGGCGTGCGCGCCAGGTCGAGGCCCGGTTTGCGTGGCAGCGGCACCGGCGGGATCAGCTGCAGGTCGTATCCGCGTTCGGGGACGAGGTCGACTTCGAGGCCCCGGCTGGTGCCCAGCGCGGTGATGCGGGCGGTCGGATCGATACGGCTGACCGCGTCGGCGACGGCGAGAGCGGGCTCGATGTGGCCGGCCGTACCACCGCCGGCGACGACCACCGACAACGGACGGCCGTTCGGCCGCCCGGTCGTATCAGCATGTCCTGCACCCGAACTCACCGGCGTCGTCACTCCATTTCAGCCTTGATCATGTCTGCGGAGAACCCGTGTCAGCGGGTCTCCGGTCGCGGTGCCGGACCGTTCACCAGCGGCCCGCGCCGCGTACGCGACCATTCGGCCCACTCCGGCCACTCCCCCGATACCCGACACCGTAGTCGACGCCGTCTCGCGGAGACGTCCCAGGTCGGGGGCGGCGTGCGGGACCGCCGGCGCGCCCGGAGGCCGCCGATCGGGCGCCCCAGGTGTTGCCGCCGCCGGTCCGCGGAGCCGACCGGTCCTGCCTCCGATCGTCGCGCGGTGGCTGCGACGACGACTTGCCGCGCTTCCAGGGCAGCGCGAAGCGCCCACGGCTGCGTCCGGCGTCGGGCGACGGTGCTCGTCCGCTCGGTGGCCGACGCCGCGACACCGGCCCTCGACCCCCGCGGCCGCCTGCGGTGGCCGCACGCGGTCCCCCCGTGCGGCGCTGATCCAACCGGTCGCGCAACGACTCCGCACGAGTCTGCCGGTAGGCCACCGGCGTGGGGAGGCGTAACCACCGTGCGACGCGGCTCGGCGACCCACTGGTCAGGGTCGCCACCGCTTCGGGCTCGTGTCTGGCGGCGTTGGCGAGTAGCCCGAGCATCGCGAGGACGGTCAGGGTCGACGTGCCGCCCGCCGAGATCAACGGCAGCTGGATTCCGGTGACCGGTAGCAGCCCGATGACATAGCCGATGTTGATGAAGGCCTGCGCGGTGATGAGCACGGTGATGGTCGCCGACATCAGGCGCAGGAAGGGATCGGTCGACCGATGCGCGATCCGGAAGCCGATGTAGGCGAGGACGACGAAGAGGAACACCACCATGAGCCCGCCGAGCAGCCCGAGTTCTTCGCCGATGATCGCGAAGATGAAGTCGTTGTGCGCGTTCGGCAGATAGTTCCACTTGGCACTCGACTGTCCGAGCCCCACTCCGAAGACCCCGCCGTTCGCCAGGGCATACGTCGCCTGGCGTGCCTGGTAACCGGCGCCCTGCGGGTCATCGACGTTGCCGAGGAAGCTCATCACGCGCTGGGACCGGTACCCCTCGGCGAGGGCGAGGATCACGGCGAGCGCGATGCCGGACACCGCGAACGAGACGAACACCTTGACCGGCAGGCCCGCAAACCAGAGGAGGGCGCCGACGATGATCGCGATGGTGATCGTCGTCGAGAGGTTCGGTTCCAGGATGATGAGCAGGCACACGAGCATCGCCACCGGGACGAGCGGCACCAGCAGTTCGCGCAGTGAGGCGTTGTCTCGCCGACGGGAGGCCAGCAGGTGCGCGCCCCAGATACAGAGTGCGACCTTCACCAGCTCGGACGGCTGCACCGACAATCCGTAGATGACGAACCAGCGTCGTGCGCCCTGGCTGAGCGTGCCTATACCGGGGATGAGGACCAGCGTCAGCAGGACCACCGCGACGAACATCGACGGGGCGGCGAACCGCCGCAGGAGTCGCACCGGGACGCGCAGCATCAGATAGAAGACCACGAGGCCGAGCAACGCGAAGATCACCTGCGTGGCGAACAGTCCGTACGCCGATCCCTCTTTGGAGTACCCCTCGACCGATGACGCCGAGAGCACCATCACCAGACCGAATGCGGTGAGCAGGAACGACATCGTGAGGATCAGCTGATACGACGCCAGCGGCCGGGCCAGCAGGTTGCGGATCGCCTCCACGACGATCGCCGGGATCGATGCGGCGGCCGCGGCACCGGCGGATCGACCGGACGCGTCGCCGGTCGTCGGCTTGGTGGCGGCATTGCGCGTCGCGCCCGGTCGTTCGTTCTTCGTCCGCTTACCGCTGTCGGCGTCCTCGACACCGGCCGAGTCGTCGACGTCGTCGACGGGTTCGGTGTCCGCGGCCGGGGTCCGGCTGCTCATCCGACTCACCGTCCGGCGCGCGGAGAGCCGGCGACCCGATGCGCGGCGGCGGCGAAGGCGTCGCCGCGCGCGCCGTATCCGGCGAACATGTCCAGTGAGGCCGCCGCGGGGGCGAGGAGCACCGCGTCGGGGGCGGGCGAGCTCGCGACGGCGAACGCCCAGGCCTCCTCGACGGCCCGGTCCATGACCGCCACCGATGCCGACGAGCCCGTACCCGGGAGATCAACCGCTGACGTTTGGGGACCGGCCTGGCCCGGACGATGCACGTTCACCGTGCCATCGTCTCCTGTGAATACTGTGACTGTTGGGACTTCTGGGGCGTGTCGCGCGATCGCCTCGATCACGAGGTCGCGGTCGCGCCCGATCGCGACCACGCCGACGAGCCGTGCGCCCACCGCGGTGAGCATCTCGTCCATCGACGCACCCTTGAGCAGGCCACCGGCGATCAGGACAACCCGATCGAAGGCAGCCACGGCTGCCTGCGCGGCATGCGGGTTGGTGGCCTTCGAGTCGTCCACGAAGGCGATACCGTCCCGGGACGCGACGACCTCACCACGGTGACCGGCCGGCCGGAAGGCCGTCAGACCGGCCCGGACGGCCTCCGGTCCGATGCCGACCGCGAGCGCCAGGGCCGACGCCGCCAATGCGTCGGCGACACCCGACGGCCCGGACGGCCGGACGGCGTCGGCGTCGAACAGGTCGCCGGCCTCGAAGGCGCGGTCGGTCAACCGCCCGTCCTCGACTCCGAGCTGCCCGGGTTGCGGCTCGTTCAGGGTGAAGCCGATGCGCCGGCCCGCCGTGGGCAGGCGGGACGCGATCGGATCGTCGAGTCCGACGACGCTCACCGCGCCCCGCAGCGCGCCCGCTTTGGCGAGGGCGTAGGCCTCGAACGTGCCGTGCCAGTCGAGGTGATCCTCGGCGACGTTCAGCACGACCCCGGCATGCGGACGAACCGAGGGCGCCCAGTGCAGCTGGAACGACGACAACTCGGCACAGAGCACGTCCACTCGGGGGTGGGCCTGCATCGCATCGAGCACCGGCAGTCCGATGTTGCCGCAGGCCGCGCCCGCACGCCCCGAGGCCTCGACGATCCCGGCGAGCATCGAGGTGGTCGTCGTCTTGCCGTTGGTTCCGGTCACCACGAGCCAGGTGCGCGGTTGGCCCAGCAGTCCCGACGCGTCGACGCGCCAGGCCAGCTCGACCTCACCCCACACCGGCACGCCGCTCGCGGCCGCCGCCCGGACCAGGTGGTGGGTGGGCGCGAAGCCGGGCGACACGATGACCACCGCGGCCGTGGCCAGGGGGCCGGGGTCGGGCCCGGGGGCGGCGAGCAGATCCGACACGGCGACCGGTTCGACACCGTGCGACGCCAGTTCCGCGACGCCGGCGACCGTCACCGCCGCTGCCTCGCGATCGGCCGGGGAGGCATCGCGATCGGCGAAGCGGTCGTCGGCCAGCAGAACCCGCGCGCCGAGCGTCACCAGGAACCGGGTCGCGGACAGGCCCGCGGTGCCGGCACCACCGACCACGACGGTCCGGCCGGCCAGTTCGCGCGGGTCGGGCCCGGCAGTCTTCGGGTCCGGCACCGGGCGATCAGCCATTGGTGGTCAGGAACTCGCCGTAGAACAGGGACAGACCGAGGGCACAGGCGATGGCGGTGAGCAACCAGAATCGGATGATCACCGTCGTCTCGGCCCAGCCGCCGAGTTCGAAGTGGTGGTGGAAGGGCGCCATCCGGAACACGCGTCGGCCGGTGGTCCGGAAGAAGGCGATCTGGATGACCACCGACATGATCTCGGCGACGAACAGGGCGCCGATGACGACCGCGAGCAGCTCGGTACGCGTGGTGATCGACAGGCCGGCGAGCATCCCGCCGAGGGCCAGCGAGCCGGTGTCACCCATGAAGATCTTGGCGGGCGCGGCATTCCACCACAGGAAGCCCAGGCATGCACCGCCGCCGGCCACCGCGATGAGCGCGAGGTCGAGGGGATCGCGAACCTGGTAGCAGCCGGTGGGGATCTCGCTGGGTGGTTTCGCGCCACCCGCGCAGGCATTGACGAACTGGAAGAAGGTGACCAGGACGTAGGAGCCCAGGACCATCGCCATCGACCCGGCTGCCAGGCCGTCGAGTCCGTCGGTGAAGTTCACCGCATTCGACCACGCCGCCACCACGAGCCAGCAGAAGACCACGAACACCACCGACCCGAGCGTGATCGCGTCGATGTCGCGGACGTAGGACAGGTTGGTGCTCGCCGGGGTGTACCCGTAGTCGTTGCGGAACTGCAGCACCAGGATGCCGAAGAGGATGGCGGCGATGAACTGGCCGATCGACTTCGCCGTCTTGTTCAGGCCGAGATTGCGGTGCTTGCGGATCTTGATGATGTCGTCGAGGAATCCGACGACGCCCAGCGCGGTCGCGAGTCCGAGGACGAGCAACCCCGATGCGGTCGGTCCGTTCCCGGCGTCGGTGAAGACCCCGATCAGATGGGCGCCGAAGTAGCCTGCCCAGAGCGCGGCGAGGATCGCGACACCGCCCATCGACGGTGTGCCGCGCTTGGTCTGATGACTCTGCGGGCCCTCGACCCGGATCTCCTGCCCGAATCCCTGCCGGGAGAACACCTTGATGAGGACCGGCGTCAACAGGATCGACACCGCGATCGCGATCGCGCCCGCGAGGAGTATCTGTGTCACCGCGTTGCCCCCGCATCCTCTTCGTACCCGACCGGAATCCTGTGCTCGACCACGAGCGTCTCCCCGAACCTGTCCTGTGCCCCGCACCGGTGCGGCATCGCCGACCTGCTGGTTCCCCCGTAGGTCATGGCGCCGTCTCCTCGCCGGTCGCGGCGTCGACGACCTGCCATCCCCCGCTTCGCCCCCACGCGGTGATCACCGCGTCGAGATCGGCCGTGGCCGTCGCCAGCAGGACGACGTCGCCGGCCGCAGGCCGCCAGTCCGGGTCGGCGTCGGCGAGACCCGCGGCCTCGTCCACCGACTCGACGATGCGCGCTTCGTCGCCCCACGAACCCTCCATGACCGCGCCCTGATGAAGCGCGCGCACCGACCGCGAGTCGCCCACGCAGAGAGTCTTGTCGACAGCCAGCCGGACCGCCAGGCGACCCAGCAGATCGTGTTCGACCACGCGCTGGTTCTCGGTCAGGCCGCTCGGTGAGGCCAATTCGGCGATGATCGCCCACGTGCGGCCCGCGCCGGCCGACTCGGCGAGGCGCCGGAGCAGCAGGCGGGCGTCGTCGACGGAGACCGGCGGGTTCCCGCGGATCACCGTGACCGATGGTGTGGTCATCGCCGGTCCTCGGCAGCCGAGCCCGGGGCCTCGTCCGTGCGCGGCCCCCACGTGCGGGACTCCAGCGCGCGGGCCACGACCTCGCGGTCGTCGAACGGATGCTTCACGCCGTCGATCTCCTGACCTGCCTCGTGTCCCTTACCTGCGAACAGCACGATGTCGCCGGGTCGCGCCCACGCGATCGCCGCCTCGATGGCCGCGGCCCGGTCGCCGATCTCGCGGATCGGTTCGGCGCCAGCGGGTCGGTCGGTCCCGGGCACCGTCTGCGCCCCGGCGAGCACCTCGGCACGGATCACGCCGGGTTCCTCGGTACGCGGGTTGTCGTCGGTGACGATCACGAGCTCGGCGCCGCGTGCCGCCGCCTCCCCCATGAGTGGTCGCTTCCCGGTGTCGCGGTCGCCGCCGGCGCCGATGACGATGGCGACGCGTCCGCCCGTCTGTCCGCGCAGCGTCGCCAGCACCGCTTCGACGGCACCCGGTTTGTGCGCGTAGTCGACCAGAGCCAGGAAGGACTGCCCACGGTCGATGCGCTGCAACCGTCCCGGCACGCTCACCGACGCCACCGCATCGAGCGCAGCCGGCACCGACACACCTGCGGCGTGCGCCACGGCGACCGCGAGCAGACCGTTGGCCACGTTGTATCGGCCCGGCAGCGGGATGTGGAGCTCGTGGGTTCCGTCCGGCTCGGAGAACGGTGTGCGCGACGACCCATCCGCGTCGAGCGACGACGCACCCGCGTGCCAGTGGGCCGGCGTCGGTCCGGTGGACACCGTCACCGGTTGCAGGTGGGCGGCCTCTCCCGGACGCCGCGCGAGCTCGGCCATGCGTCGTCCCCACTCGTCGTCGACGCACACGACCGCACGGACGGCGTGGGTGGGCGCGGACGGGACGAACAGCTGCGCCTTCGCATCGAAGTAGGCACGCATGGTCTGGTGGAAGTCGAGGTGGTCCTGCGAGAGGTTGGTGAACGCACCGATCGCGAAATGCGCACCGTCGACGCGGCCGAGCGCCAGTGCGTGACTCGACACCTCCATGACGACGATGTCGACGCCGTCCTCGAGCATCGACGCGAGCAGCGCCTGCAGGGTCGGCGCCTCGGGTGTCGTCAACGAACTCGGCTGGGCGACGCCGTTCACCCGCGTCTCGACGGTGCCGATCAGTCCCACCGAATGGCCCGCGGACAGCAGGGCCGCCTCGACGAGGTAGGACGTGGTGGTCTTGCCCGACGTGCCGGTGATGCCGATCAGCTTGAGCCGCTGGGACGGGTTGCCGTAGACGCGGGCACTGACGTTCCCGAGGACCGTGCGCGGCGTGGGATGGATGAGCACCGCCACGGCGGTCTCCGGCGGCAGCACGCGGGCGAGTTCGGCCCGGCCGGCCGGGTCGGTGAGGATGGCCGACGCGCCGGCCGCCACCGCCTGGTCGGCGAACCGCGCGCCGTGCGTGCTCGACCCGGGCAGCGCGGCGAACAGGTCCCCGGGGCGGACCTCCTGGGCCCGCAGGGTCACCCCCGTCACCTGTGTATCGGCGTCGGCGCCGCCGACGAGGTCGAGTCTGGCCCCGGTGGCGGTGGACAGCACGGACACGGGGGTCGGCATGACCTCGCGCGGACGAATGGGTCCATCACCTCGGTCGGGTGATCGTCGACGAGACGCCATCGGTGCTCCTCGCCTCCTCGGTTCTTCTGTCGGCAGTTCTTCTCGGGCGAGCGGGCCGGCCGGCCTGCTCGGGGCTGCGCCCCACGCTGGACTGTGGGTTGTCGTGCGGGACGGACCGGTTGTTCGGGCGGCGGATCAGGTTGACCGCGGGCCGCGTCGGACCTCCGCCGAGGGCACAGAATCGCACTCACGATACCGACCCACCCGGACGGTCCCGGCACACGGTGCGCCCCGGGCGACCGGCCTGCGATCGCCCGCCGGTCCGGGTCGGACGAAGTGCCCGGGCCTAGCGCGCGGTCAGGGTCAACCGCGGTGTCGGCGCGGACAGCGGCACCTGCGCACGCTGGAGCATCCACGACGTGATGGTCGAGAACAACGGGGCGGCCGACTGGCCACCGGAGCCGTCGGAACTCCGCCGCGGGTTGTCGAGCATGATTCCGACGACATAGCGCGGGTTGTCGGCGGGAGCGATGCCCGCGAACGTGATGTTGTACCGCGAGTTCGAGTAGCACCCACACGACGGGTCCACCTGCTGCGCGGTGCCGGTCTTGCCGCTCACCTGATAACCGTCGACGGCCGCCTTGGTCCCGGTGCCCTGTTGCTCGCCGGTCGGATCGTCCTGCACCACCGACCGGAACATGTCCCGGACGGCACGGGCGGTGGACTCGCTCACCACACGGACGGGTTGAGGCCGCGCGCGGTCGTCCGGTGCCTCCCCGTCGCGCTGTTCCGAGGACAGTATCCGCGGCGAGATACGCAGCCCGTCGTTGGCGATCGCCTGGTACATCGCGGTCATCTGGAGCAGCGACATCGAAAGTCCCTGTCCGATGGGCAGGTTGGCGAACGAACCACCCGACCACTGACTCAGCGCGGGCACCTCTCCCGCGCTCTCCGCAGGCAGCCCCACCCCGGTTCGCTGTCCGAGTCCGAACTTCTTGACCATGTCGGCGAAGCGCTCCTCCCCGATCCGCTGCGCGAGCATCAGGGTGCCGACGTTCGACGACTTACCGAAGATGCCGGTGGTCGTGTAGGGCTCTACCCCGTGCGGCCACGCGTCGCGCACCGTCACGCCCGCCATCCGGATGCTCCCGGGCACCTGGTGGACCGTGTCCGGCTTGGTGATCCCGTATTCGACGGCCGCCGCGGCAGCGATCAGTTTGTTGACCGACCCCGGCTCGAACGGGGACGTGACCGCGGGATTGCCCAACTCGGCGTCCGGTTGCTCCGAGAGCGGGATCGACGCGTTGAAGGTCCCGTCGTTCGCCATCGCCAGCACCTCGCCGGTCTTCGCATCCAGCACGACCGCCGACGCCCCACGAGCACCCGAGGCCTGCTTGGCCTTCATGATCTGGCTCTGGACGAACCACTGGATGTCGGAGTCGAGTGTGAGACGGACCGTCGCACCGTTGAGGGCCGGGTGCACATTGCGCATGCTGCCGGGGATCACCGCGCCGTCCGACCCACGGTCGTAGGTCCGCGAACCGTCGGTGCCGGACAGGATCGAATCCAGCGACGCTTCGAGTCCGATGAGTCCGTTGCCGTCGTAGTTCACGTCGCCGACCACATTCGCCGCCAGGGACCCGCCCGGATAGAGACGAATACTCTGCGGGTCCGCGCCGACCTCCGGGAACTCTTCGGTGATCCGCGACGCGACGTCGGGACTCACCGACCGTGCGAGATAGACGAAGGTGTCCTCGCCGGTGACCTTCTCGAGGAGATCTTCTTCGCTGATCGACCCGCCGAGCGCCACCGACACCCCCTTGGCGATCTCCTTCAGTCTGGTCTCGACATCGGGCAGAGCCGGGTTCTTGCGATTCTCTTCCTCGATCGACTTGCGAACGGCCTTGGGCAGGAACGTCAACGACCTGGCCTCGTCGGTATAGGCCAGTGGACGCCCGTTGCGATCGAGGATCGCTCCGCGCTTGGCGGTGAGAACCTGGGTGTACTCGCGTTGTTGCGCGGCTTCGGCAGAGATCGAGCCCGCCTGCACGGTGTGCACGACGATCATCTTGACCGCGACCGCGAGGACCACCAGCAGGACCAGCACACCCGCCGCGCGCGCACGGAACACGAAAGTCTGCGGACCCCGGCCGTTTCGCCCACCGGGCCCCGTGCGCTTGGGACCTCCCGACCCCGCGCCGGGTCCTCGCCCGGGGCGACGTCTCGGGCCCGACGGCCCGGCGCCGAGCCGCTCGAAGGTCGCACGTGTCATGGTCGTCAATTGTTCACCGCTTCAACGTGGTTACACCGGATTTGACCCCGGCGGGTTGGAGATGACACCGGAGACCCGGCGCACGTCGTGCGCTGGGAGCCGACGAACTCACGGGGCGGGCACCACATTCGGCGCGGGGGTCGGCGTCGACGGCGCGGCCGGGGGCACCGCACTAGTTCCCGACGGCGTCGGATTCGCCCCGGACGGCAGCGGATTCGCGCCGGGCGGAGCAGTCTGCGACGGAGTGGATCCACCGGGCGTGGATTGACCCGGCGTGGATTGACCCGGAGTCGGTTGCCCGGAGGCGTCCGACGGTGTGGGCTGCGGCGTCGTGGTCCCGCCCGCGTCCGGCCCCTCGGAACCCGACCGTCCGCCAAGGCCGATCGAGTCATCCACCTGGCTCGGGTCGACCGATTCCGCGGGATCCGGTGCGGTGTCGGGATTCAGGCTCCCCATCGGACGGCCGGAAGCCGGCGCTGGTTTGCCCACCACTCGCGGACGTCGCGGATCGTCGACGATCATCCGGGCGGGATTGTCCGCCGGGATCATGCCGAGACGTGCTGCCTTGTCGGACAATTCGGGCGCCGAGTTGCCCGATTCATAGGTGCGCTTGAGCGCGTCGCGCTGGTCGATGAGGGACTGATTCTGCGTCCGTTCGATCCCCAGCTTGTAGGAGTCCTGTGCCGATTTGGTGGAAAGCCACAGACTCAAACCCAGCCCGAGTACCAGCAGCGCGATGACCGGCACCACGAATGGGGTGTGCTGCAGCCGCTGTCGCAGGGATACCCCGGTCATGGAGAGGCCGCCACCGGTTCGACGCGGTGGTGTGGCACGACCCGCCGCGGTGCGGCGGTGACGTCGGTCGAGCGCGCGCTGGGCGGCGCGCGATCGCGTGGCGCGTTCGGATTCGATGCGGGTCCGGCGTGACCGTCGTGAGTCGCGATCGTCGTCGGCGGCACGCGACGGGGCCTCGTGCAGGATGGTCATGCTCAGCCCTTCTCGACTCGTTCGATCGCGCGGACACGAACCGGCGCCGAGCGCGGGTTGGTGGCCAGTTCGTTCTCGTCCGGACGCTCTGCTCCGCGGGTCACCAGCCGGAATTCCGCTGCCGTACCCGGCAATTCGACCGGCAGCCCAGGCGGCGAGGTCGACGATGTGCGCGTGGCGAACTCGCGCTTGACGATCCGGTCCTCGAGCGATTGATAGCTCATCACGACGACCCGACCACCGATGACGAGGAAGTCCAGCGCCGCAGGCAATGCCTCACGCAGAACGTCCAATTCGTGATTGACCTCGATGCGCAGCGCCTGGAAGGTCCGTTTCGCCGGGTGACCGCCGGTCCGCCTGGTGGCGGCCGGGATCGCGGCATAGAGCAGTTCGACGAGGCGCGCACTGGTCGTGAACGGCTCCTTGTCCCGCTCACGCAGAACCGCCGACGCGATGCGTCCGGCGAAGCGCTCCTCCCCGTACTCGGAGAGGACGCGCGCCAGGTCACCGTGCGAATAGGTGTTGAGTACGTCGGCGGCCGTGAGGGGGTCGTCGGCGTTCATCCGCATGTCCAGCGGGGCGTCCACGGCGTACGCGAATCCACGCCCGGCCTGATCCAACTGCATCGACGACACGCCGAGATCGAACAGCGCGGCGTCGACCGCCGACTCCCCCGCGGCCTCCATCACATCTCGGATCTCGTGAAATGTCGCCTGATGCAGGGAGATCCGGTCGACATACGGGGCCAGGCGGGTACGGGCGATCTCGAGCGCCGAGGCATCTCGGTCGATCCCGACCACACGGGCGTTCGGGAACGACTCGAGAATCAGCTGGCTGTGCCCGCCGGCGCCGAGCGTGGCGTCGAGGAACACCCGCGGCTCATCGGATTCCAGTGCCGGGCTCAGCAACTCGACGATGCGACCACCCATGACGGGGATGTGTCCGAACTCGCCGGAGCGGCGCGGTTCGTCACCTGCATCGACCATGATGAAGACCCCCCATCGGCGTGTGTGCGGTATCGGCGGTGGGCGGCTTCTTCTCGTCGGCGAGAGCAGGCGGTCGGATGGAGCGGGGTCCCGGCCCGATCACGCACCTGGCGTTGGGGAAGTACGCCAGGGTCGGACCGGGCCGGGGCCTCGTGCCACCCGAAGCCTTTGGGCACCGAACTCGCCCATCGGTTGCTGTCTCTAGTCGGTTGCGTCTCTTGCGATCGCCGCGCCGAGCCTCCCGGCTACAGCACCGCGTTCAGTGCAGCGGAGTTGGCGGCCGAGAAGTTCTCCTCATGCCGGGTCTGGTACTCGTCCCAGGCGGCCGAGTCCCAGATCTCGAGGTGATCGAAGCTGCCGAACACCACGCACTCCTTGGACAGTCCCGCGTACACACGATGGTCGGGGGACAGGCTGATCCTGCCCTGACCGTCCGGTCGTTGTTCTTCCGAACCGGCGAAGAACGTTCGCTGGAAAGCCCGCAGATCAGGGTCGTTTCGGGACGCCTCGACGATCCTTGCCGCAATCGCATCGAACTCTTCGGTCCGGTACACCGACAAGCTGTGATCTTGGCCTTTTGTGACCACTACCCCTCCTGCCAGTGCATCGCGGAACTTGGCGGGCAACGTGAGTCGCCCTTTGTCATCCAATTTGGGCGTG
This sequence comes from Gordonia sp. NPDC058843, assembly GCF_042743165.1. Taxonomy (NCBI): domain Bacteria; kingdom Bacillati; phylum Actinomycetota; class Actinomycetes; order Mycobacteriales; family Gordoniaceae; genus Gordonia; species Gordonia sp. NPDC058843. The sequence continues at coordinate 94,948 of NZ_JBHYNC010000013.1, read as the reverse complement.
TAGGTACCGACGAATCGCACAGACACGTCGACACCTCCTGCCCACTGGGCTCCGCGCCTTCCCTACACAGCCCGCTCGCTTCGCTCCCGGCGCTGCGGTTGTGTGCAGCCCGCTCGCTTCGCTCCCGGCGCTGTGGTGAATCGCTTCACCCAGTGATGCCACAGTACCCCACTTTCCACCACTTTCCACCCCCAGAACCCCCTAGCTCACCCCCACCCAGCAAAGTTGCAGTTCAGAGCGGTGAAACACCGCTCTGTCAGCGCGTGTTCCGGCGCGTCGCCTCCAGGTTCCACGCTGTAGCCACGTGACAAATGAGGTCTGATGAGGCCAAAGGGACGTCAAAGGTACGTCTACCGCCCACCCATTCGTGCAGGTGGGGCAAAGTGGGGCACCCGGGTGGGGAGAAGTGGGGCAGACCGGTGGGGAGAAGTGGAGCCCGTCGACCGTGCGCCCGATCCCGTCGACTGTGCGCCGCGTGGTCATCCAGTCAGCGCGAGAGGCGGGCGGCAACACAACAGAGCCGCGTACCCGTGGGGCACGCGGCTCTGACGTATGCGGTTGTCGCGGTGGTGTCGCGGTTGTTCGCCGGGGTCGTTCAGCCGATCGGCGAACGCGGAGTCAGGATCGGCAGATCACTCCTGCTCGAATCGGCGATTGAATCGCTCCTCCATACGTTCGGACAGCTTGCGCTTGGCACCGGAGGATCCGGACTGCTTCTTCCCCGCCCTGGGCGTCGGCGAACCGGCCTCGGTGGAATTGTCTCCCCACAGCGCGAAGAGGCCTGCCCCGAACATCACCAGGAACCCCAGAAGGCTCACTATCGGGAACCCGCCGATGTTGATGTTGACTATGAGTCCGCCGACCAGCATCACCAGACCGACGACGAAGACCGCCGCCGCCTGCAAGCGACGTCGTCCGCTCGACTTCCCCAGACGTCGACGCTTGACACTGGACGCAAACTTGGGGTCTTCCGCGTACAGCGCGCTCTCGATTTGTTCGAGCATGCGTTGCTCGTGCTCCGAAAGTGGCACCGACCCTCCTTCTCACTGATCCGCGACGCCGACGAAGGTCACCCGCGACCGGAAAGGCGTCTGCGCCTATATCGTCCCATGATACGAGGTGAAATCGACCGCGACCACCATTACTCGCCGTTGCAGATGACCGTCCGGTGCGTCAACCGGCAAAGTGTGGCCGGTTTCACGCTGTCGCCCCGATCTGAGGGGCGTCGGAACCGAGTTTTCCTTGCTCGTAGGCGATGACCATCGTCTCGACCTGACGGAGAAAGTCGAGGACGAGGAGCCGCATCCCCGCGACACTGTCGGGATCGACCGTGCGGATGATGCCGGACTCGATCTTCATCCGAACCGGTGAGAGCGCGGCGAAGCGGGCCGCGATCGGCGCCAGGTCCGGTGCGACCACGCCGATGCGGGTCCAGGCGTTCGACGTCCTACGCCGGACCGTGCCGACCGGCTCGTGCACCGCGAGGGCCGCACCCGAGGCACGAAGGGCGACGAGGTAGAGCTGGCGGAAACGCTCGGCACCATCCTCGACGCCATCGGCGTTGTCGAGGAGTAGGTGTGCACGCTCGAGGAGATCCCGGGCACGGCCGACCATCATCGGGTCGACCAAAGCCGCGTGGGTGAGAGCTGTGGCGCTGCGCTGCCTGGCCATGCCGTCCTCCTCATCGTGTTGCTGCGTCCGGCGGCAGACGCTTCCCTCGTCCGCCGCCGGACCGTGTCGAGGATGAACGCGAACAGCTTGCGGAGGCACATTCATCGAACATCCGTTCGACACGTTCAATATAGCTATCCCGGCGTCGGTGTTCAAGACATCTGTGACCCGACTCCATCGCCTGCGATGTACAACGCCACCACCTGCGACCCGATTCCTGCCGAGTGTGCATCATCGATAGGACAACTCCCGGGAGTGGCCCGCGATGCGATGCCCCAGGACGGGACGGTCCCGCCGTCCCCGATGCCGGGCGACCTCGCATGCGGGTCGACGACGACCGGAGACCGACGACGCAGAGAACGGAAGTCCGTTGACCATCCGTCTGGTGAGCTTGAGCGGCGACGACGCCCGCGCCTGGCTCGAGCCCGCATTGGAGATCTACGTGACCGCGATGAACTATCCGCGCGGCACCGAGATCCATCGGGCCGGCCTCTGGCGCGAGCACATCGCCCGGCCGGGATGGCGCGCGGTGGGCGCGATAGAAACCGTGACCCCGTACGAAGCACGGACCATGCCGGCAGCTCGACGCCGGGTGGGTCCACCGGTCGGCGTCGGACCCGACGACCTGCTTGTCGGGATCGCCTACGGCTACACCGGCGCGACGGGCCAGTGGTGGAATCAGCAACTGCGACTCGGACTCCGCGAGACGGGGCGCCCACCCGCGACGGTCGAGGCGATCGCCCGCGACTACTTCGAACTCACCGAGCTGCATGTGCACCCGACGGCCCAGGGACGAGGGATCGGACAGTGGCTGCTCGCCCGGCTACTCGCCGACCGGCCCGAACGTCATGTGTTGCTGTCGACGCCGGAGATCCCCGCCGAGGACAACCGCGCGTGGTCGCTGTACCGGCGGATGGGCTTCACCGACGTCCTGCGCCACTTCACCTTCACCGGCGACCCACGTCCGTTCGCCTTCCTCGGGCGTCCACTCCCGCTGGAACTACAACCCCCGACCGCGGCACAGCGCGTCGGTACCGGGAGCTGACCGTGCACGGCACTCGACGCGATGCCGTCGTCATCGGCGCGGGCCACAACGGCCTGATCGCCGCGGCCTACCTGGCGCAGGCCGGACGGAACGTGGAAGTCCTCGAGCGGGACGAGATCCCGGGCGGCGCCGTCTCGACCGTCGAACGCTTCCCCGGACATCGGGTCGATCGCGGGTCGTCGGCACACCTGATGATCCGGCACTCCCCCGTGCTCGACGACCTGGACCTGGCCGCACACGGCCTGCGTTACGTCGACTGCGATCCGTGGGCGTTCGTCCCGGCGACCGCGACAGCCCCGCCGATCGTCTTCCGCACGGACCTGGACGCGACCTGCGCTTCCATCGAAACTGCCTGTGGCGCAGCCGATGCAGCCGCGTATCGGCGATTCGTCGCGACGTGGATGCCGCGTGCCCGGGCTGTCATGGACGCGTTCTACCAACCCGCGACGATGGGCCGGTTCGGCCGGGCGTTCGGCGGCCTCGGCGACACCGCGAGCACGGCACGCACCGGGTTCCTCGGCCGGCGGAGCGGCCGGGTCATGAACCTCACCGCCGAGTTGATGACGTCGGGCGACTCCCTCCTCGACGAGTACTTCGAGTCCGAACAGCTCAAGGCCGGTCTCGCCTGGTTCGGCGCCCAGTCCGGGCCGCCCATGAGTGCACCCGGGACCGCACCGATGGTCGGCTTCGCCGCACTCATGCACCTCATTCCGCCCGGCCGCGCGATCGGGGGAAGCGGCGCCCTGACCGACGCGCTCGTGCACCGGATCGATCGGGACGGCGGCCGCGTCTCGTGCGGGGACCCGGCGGTGTCGGTCGCCCGCTGCGGCGACCATTGGCGGGTGCTCACCAGCAGTGGCGAAGCCCGCTGCGCCGGCACCGTCATCAACGCGTGTCACGTGCTGACCACGCTGGATCTCCTCGCGGCCGGCGGTTTCGACGCGGGGATCATCGACCGTTGGCGACGCGCCATCGTCGTGGGCAGTGGCATCGGGATGGCCGTCCGACTCGGGACGACGAGCCTGCCCGATTATCGGGATCTGCCGTCCGACCTGCCCGAACACGGTGTCCACTCGGCCCTCGGCCTACTCGTGACCGACCGTGCCCACCTCACCAGGGCCCACGCCGCGGCGTCGGTCGGTGAGCTCCCCCCGCGTCCCGCGGTGGTCGCGATGAGCTATTCGGCGATCGATCCGACGCTCGCACCGCCGGGCCGGTCCGTCATCAATCTCTGGGCGCAGTGGCATCCGTACCGGCTGGCCGAGGGCGACTGGTCCTCCGCGGCCGACCGCGCCGCGAAGGCCGTGTGCGAGGAGGTGGATCGTCATGCACCCGGATTCGCCGAATCGATCGCCCACCGATACATCCAGACACCGCGAGACCTCGCCGACGAACTCGGTCTGATCGGCGGCAACATCATGCACGTCGAGATGTCCATCGACCAGATGTTCATGTGGCGTCCGACCCCGGATCTCGCGGGTCACCAGGTCCCGGGCGCCGACGGTGTGTTCCTCGCCGGCGCGTCGACCCATCCCGGCGGAGGTGTCACCGGAGCGAGCGGATACATCACCGCGCACCTCGCGCTGCGTCGCGGACGCCGAGGGCTCCGCCGCCGATCCTGATCAGCGCGGTACCTCCGCGGTCCCGGCGGGCCGCGGCTGTGTCCGTTGTCACTGGTCCCTGAGATGCGCCCTGAAGACGGGCCCGAAAGCGCTGTGTCGCCGACGCCCACACGCGGGGCGGCTTCGGCCGGGCACCCGGACGCGGCGCGGCGTGACGGGTGACCCGCAGCGCGGCCGGGGTCTGGCACGATGAGCACCGTGCGTTCGTCGAATCCCGTACCGGGTGCGCCCGAGTCCCGCCGAGCCCGGCGCCTGTTGCCGGCCGCGGTGGCCATCGTCCTCGTCGCCCTGTCCCCGCTGATCGCCGGTTGTCTCGAGCGGTCGACGACGGTCGGTGACCGCTATTCGGGCAGCGTCGTCGTCGCGACCACCCCGGACAACCCGCGCGGGACGCCGCAGCTCGACCTGCCCGAGTCGATGGTCGGGCAGGTCTCGGTGACCGACTACCGGCAGGTGCCGGAGCAACCCGACGCGCCGTCGTCGACCCCCGGTGACACCGCCGAGCCCGGATCTCCTGCATCATCGGAGACCGCCAGGAACGACGACGCCGGCGCAGAGGGGAATCCCGACGAGGACGATCCCGCCACCCGCGTGGGGACGCGCGCATCGTTCAGCGACCTCACTGCGGGCCAGTTCGCCCAGCTCGGCGACATCGTGGCCGATGCCTACGGCGACACCTCGCTGACCATGGACCTCACCGCCAAGCGCAGCGGCGAGGTGGTGCGTTTCCGCGGCGACGCGGATCTGTCGGAACTCGTCCCGGCGCGCGACTACGTCCAACTGACCGTCACCTTCGGCGGTCCGGTGACCGCGACGAACGGCGAGCAGGTCGGCGAGTCGACGGTGACCTGGACACCTGCCCCCGGTGAACCGTCGGACTTCAGCGCCGACGCCACCTACCCGGACCCGGCGACCGCCGCGGTCAGCAGTTGGTCGTGGTTCGTCGCCCTGCTGTGCGTCGTGGTCGTCCTCGTGATCGTCCGGATCGCCTACGCCAAGCGCCACCGCGGTCCGCGACCCGGACGTCCCGTCCCGGGAAAGACTGCACCGCCGACGATCTCCGGCGAGGGACTCGCCGCCGCCGCCGATCCTGTCACGGGTCCGGCACCGGGGGCGACCGGACCGGACCAGACGCCGCCCGCCGCCAGGTGATCTGGACCGGCTGACGGCGCGCCGCCGCTCCGGCCGAGCAGCTCAGGCCGGGACGTGCAGGGCGGCGTCGACATCCACGCCGAGCCGCCCGAGGACCTCCGTGGTGGCCTTGGCGAAGTTCAGGCTGCAGAAATGCAGGCACGGCGCATCCTCGGCGATGAGGCGCTGTGCCATCTCGGTCGCGAAGTCGATGCCGACGGCGCGGACCGACGCGCGGTCCTCTTCGGCACCGTTGCCCGCGGCCTTGACGAAACGTTCCTCGACGTCGGGCGGGATCACCGAGCCCGACAGCTCGACCATCCGCCGGGCGGTGGCCAGCGAGGTCACCGGCATGATGCCCGGGATGATCGGCTTGGCCCCCTGTTCGGGATCGGCGGCCGCGACTCGATCGCGCAGCCGCAGGTAGTGCTCGACGTCGAAGAACATCTGGGTGATGGAGTACTCGGCACCGGATCGCAGCTTGCTGACGAGCGTGCGGGTGTCGTGGTCGACGTCGGGCGACCGGTGGTGGGTCTCGGGGAACGACGCCACGCCCACGTGGAAATCACCCAGGGTGTCGATGAGCCGAACCAACTGCTCGGCGTACTCGACGCCGTCGGGATGAGCGATCCACTCGCCGAGCGGATCACCGGGCGGGTCGCCACGAAGCGCGAGGATGTTGGTGATGCCCCGGTCGGCGTAGGCCCCGACGAGTGCGCGCAACTCCGCGATGCTGTGATTGACCGCGGTCAGGTGCGCGACCGGGAGCAGCGTGGTCTGCGCCGCCAGCTCACCGGTGATGCGCACCGTCCGGTCCCGGGTCGAGCCGCCCGCACCGTAGGTCATCGACACGAACGCCGGGGACAACCGCTCGAAGATGCGCACCGCCCGCCACAGCCGGGACTCGGCCTCGGCGTCACGCGGCGGGAAGAACTCGACGGAGAACGGGACCGGTCCGCGGTGCGGAGCGGACAGTCGTTCGACGATCGAGGGTGCGGGAGCGGTTGGGGTCACCGGCACAGTGTACGGAGCTGGTCGCATAGCCTGGCAGGGTGACCTCCACGATCCCCACGCCCACCTCGCTCGATGCGGTCCCGGGCGCCGTCGAGGCCGAATTACGTGCCTTCTTCGCCGATGCGGTTCCGGCCGCCACTGCGATCGCGCCGGTGGTCGGTGAGGCCGCCGAACTGATCCGGGAGTTCGTCCTGCGCGGCGGCAAGCGCATCCGGCCGGTCTTCGCATTCGCCGGCTGGCGCTGCGGGACGTCGTCCTCGGACCGAACCGTCACCGACGACGACGCTCCCGGCCCGCACGACGCGCTGCGCGTCTGCGCCGCGCTCGAACTCGTACAGGCCTGCGCTCTCATCCATGACGACATCATCGACCGGTCCGACACCCGACGCGGACATCCGACCGTGCACCGGGAGTTCGAGGCTCGGCACGCGGGCGCGGAGTGGACCGGGGATTCCGGTGCACACGGGGTCGCGGCCGCGATCCTGGCCGGCGACTTCGCGCTCGCCTGGGCGGACGACCTGGTGCACGGACATCGGCCGGGCGGCTCGACGAGTTGGGACGGCGACCGGCGATTGCCCGCCGAGGTGGGTGCGACGTGGGCGGCCATGCGGACCGAGGTGCTCGGTGGCCAGTTCCTCGACATCGTGAACGAGGCCGGCGGCGACGACTCGACCGAGGCCGCCTATCGCGTGATGGAGTTCAAGACCGCCGCCTACACCGTCGCGCGGCCACTCGAACTCGGCGCGCGACTTGCGGGCGGCTCGGAACAACTCGTATCGGGTCTGCGTTCGATCGGGCACGATCTGGGGATCGCCTTCCAGCTCCGCGACGATCTGCTCGGCGTGTTCGGCGACCCGGAACGGACGGGCAAGCCCTCCGGTGACGACCTGGTCGCGGGTAAGCGCACAGCCCTGCTGGCGATCGCCCTGCAGCGCGCCGATGCGGCCGACCCGGCCCTCGGCGCGCGGCTGCGCTCTTATCTGGGGCGTTCACTGGATGATGACGAGTTGAACACCGCCCGAAACATTTTCGTGGAGGTGGGCGCGGTGGACGAGGTGGAGAACTCGATCGACGAACTGTTGCGGTCGGCATTGACCGCACTCGACGCCGCCGATATCGGCGCGGACATCCGAACCGAATTGATCGCGGTCGCACATCGCGTCGCGCATCGCGAGGCGTGAGCACTCCCGCACCACGCGCTGCCGGCGGCGGCGCGGCCGGTCGACGCGATCTCGTCCTCGGCGCGATCGGGTCCGCCCTTGTCTGCCTCGGCAGCTTCGGTGTCGGCGACCCACCGCGCAATTCCGCTGTCCTCTCCGATCTCGGGCTGAGCTGGATCACCTACGGACACGGGAAGAACGTCTTCGGCACCCTGTTCTGGCTGGGTGTCTTCCTGATGGTGTTGGGGTGGGTCCGGCTCGGGCGCCGGATCTTCGGGACGGCGGCGCCGGGAGCGAAGCGAGCGCCCTCCCCTTCCGACGCCGTACCCACGACCCGCACGCTCGGTCGGTGGGTGCTGGTGTGGGCCGCACCGCTTCTCGTCGCGGTGCCGGTGTACTCCCGCGATGTCTACGCATATCTGGCGCAGGGGGCCGTGTTCGGCGCCGGGTTCGATCCGTACGCCGACGGTCCCGCCCATGCACCTGGTCCGCTCGTGGACAGCATGGCGCAGGTGTGGGCCACCACGACGGCACCTTATGGCCCGTTCTTCATGGGCATGCTGCGCGTCGTCACCGAGATCACCGGCGATCAGGTGGTCGTCGGTGTGCTGGCCATCCGGCTCGTACTGCTACCCGGACTCTTTCTGTCCCTGTGGACGATCCCGCGCCTGGCCGAACGGTTCGGCGCCTCTCCCCAGGCCGGGCTCTGGCTGGTGTTGTTCAATCCGTTGATTCTGATCCACCTCGTGGCGGGCCCCCATGTCGAGCTGCTGATGATGGGCGTACTCGTCACCGGGATCGTCTTGGTGGTCGACGGCAAGCACGTGCTGGGCACGTCGGTCCTGGCACTCGCGGTGTCGATCAAGATCACGGCCGGGATCGCGATGCCGTTCGTGTTGTGGATCTGGTTGTCGCACATCCGTTCTCGCCGACCGGTGACGGCTCGCGACGTGGTGACCGTGTTCGCGTCGATCGTCGGCATCGCGGTCGCGGTCTTCGGTGTGTGGACCCTGGCGATCGGTCTGGGACTCGGTTGGCTCACCGGTCTGGGTTGGGCCGACGTGATCATCAACTGGTTCACCATCCCCACCCTTGCCGCCCACCTGGTGACCTTGGTCGCGGCGCCGTTCGTCGCACTCAACCTGCAACCGGTGCTCGAGGTCACGCGGGCGATCGGTTACGTGGTTCTCGCGGTGACGCTCGTCGCGCTGTGGTGGCGCCACCGCCACGATGTGCGCGACGCGGTGGCCGGAATGGCCTGGGCGATGCTGGCCGTCCTACTGCTCGAACCGTCGACGCTGCCCTGGTATTACACCTGGGTGCTGGTGATCGCGGTGGCGTTCGAACTGCCGATGTGGGTACGGGCCACGGTCGTCGGAGCCTCGACCTTCCTGCTGATCGTGTTCCAGCCCGACGACGCGATCGTGTTCTACAAGCCGGTCGAGGTGGGCCTGGCTGCGGCACTGGCGGGCCTCGCAGCCTGGTCGCTCACCCGCCGGGACCCGTTGCGACTGGGCCGATTCGGCCGATGGGCGTGGGGCACGACCCCGGCCGGGGAGTCCGTCAGAAAGCCTGGGCCTGCGCCCGCCGGATGACCTCGCGGGCGAAATCGGTGCGCAGTGCCGCCGCGGGGTGCAGGCCGAGGTCGTCCTGCTCGGTGAACAGCCACTCCATCACCTCGTCGCGCGTGTAACCGCCGTCGAACAGCACCGCCACGAGACCGTAGAAGTGTTTGACGACACCGTCCTCGTCGAAGAAGAGCGCCGGGATCGCCGGATACCCGCCGTGGGAGACCGCGAGCAGGTGATGGTCACGGATGAGTGTTCGCACCCGGTTGGTCGACACCCCGAGGCGGTCGGCGACATCGTCGATCGACAGGAACTCGGTGTCGGAAGGCAGAGTGTCAGGCGACAACGGTAGGGAACCCACGTCGAAAGCGTAGCCGGTAGTGGGGATCGGGAGAAACCATCGGGTCGGGACGACCGTGATGCAGGAGACCGGCGTGACACCCGGTGTCACGACGCTCGGTGCCGGCATCGTGCCGATGCTCTCGACCGGCCCGGCCTGCAGGTAGATTCGGCAGCGTGAACTCCGCCGTCGACACGCTGCTCGGGACCGTCCTCGAGGGCCGGTACCGGATCGACGCGCCCATCGCGCGCGGCGGCATGTCGGCCGTGTACCTCGCCGTCGACCTCCGATTGGGGCGCGACGTGGCGGTGAAGGTGATGGACTCCCGGTACTCGGGCGACTCACAGTTCCTGCGCCGCTTCGAGTTCGAGGCACGTGCGGTCGCCGGACTGAAACACCCGGGGCTCGTCGCCGTGTACGACCAGGGCATCGACAACGGCATCGCGTTCCTGGTGATGGAATTGGTCGACGGGGGCAGTCTGCGAGAGCTGTTGCGCGAACGCGGTCCGATGCCGCCCCACGCGGTGGTCGCGGTGGCCGCGCCGGTTCTGGGTGGGCTCGGCACCGCGCACGCGGCGGGCCTGGTCCATCGCGACGTGAAACCGGAGAATGTGCTCATCTCCGACGAGGGCGAGGTCAAGGTCGCCGACTTCGGGTTGGTGCGAGCCGTGGCCGAGGCGGGGGTGACCTCGGCGAGCGTGATCCTCGGGACCGCCGCCTACCTGTCCCCCGAACAGGTCGAGTCCACCCACGCCGACGCCCGCAGCGACGTCTACTCCATGGGCGTGATGATGTTCGAACTCCTCACGGGCAGAACACCGTTCTCTGGTGACTCGCCGCTCGCACTCGCCTACCAGCGACTCAGTTTCGATGTGCCGGCGCCCGGTGACGTGATCGCCGGGGTACCCGAGGAGTTCGACGAGATCGTGCTGCGCGCGACCGAGCGCAACCCGGCCGATCGGTACGCGGACGGGTTCGACATGCAGCGCGCGCTGCTCGCCGTCGCCGACGAGCTCGATCTCCCGCCCTTCACGGTGCCCGCCCCGCGCCGATCGGCCGAACGACAGACGGTGTCCCGCTACCGGGGCCCGGATCCCGGCGGGCACGGCACCCGAGTGCAGTCGGTGCCGGGTCCGCACACCCCGGCGTCCGAGCCGGTGCGGCAGGCGCACACCGACACCCCGGTCGACCAACCGGAGATCGAACGCGACGACCCTGCACCGCCGCGCCCGGCGAGCCGACGCACCTCACGGCCCGAAGCCGGGGAACCCGAACTCATCGGCGGCAGCCGCCTGGGCGCGCTGCTGTGGATCGTCGTCGTGCTCCTGCTGACCGGCGGGCTGGGTGCCCTCGGTTTCTGGGTCGGCAGCACGTTCCTGGCCATCGGCTGACCCAGCCCTCAGTCGCGCCGCCCCTCAGCAGCGCCGCCCAACATCTCAGCCGCCCAACATCTCAGCCGCGCAGCATCTCCGCGACGAGGAACGCGAGTTCGAGCGACTGCTGGGTGTTCAGCCGCGGATCGCAGGCGGTCTCGTAGCGTCCGCCGAGGTCGAGATCCGAGATCTCCTGCGCGCCACCGAGACATTCGGTGACGTCCTCGCCGGTGAGCTCGACGTGGACACCGCCGGGATGACTGCCCAACGCGCGGTGCACCTCGAAGAAGCCCTGCACCTCGTCGACGATCCGGTCGAAGTGCCGGGTCTTGAAACCGGTCGACGCCTCGTGGGTGTTGCCGTGCATCGGATCGCACTGCCAGATGACCTTGTGCCCGGTCGCCTCGACGGCGCCGACGATCGCCGGCAGCACGTCGCGGACCTTGCCGTTGCCCATCCGCGCGACGAGCGTGAGCCGCCCCGGCACGTTGTGCGGGTCGAGACGCTCGACGTACTCGACCGCCTGCTCGGGCGTCGTGGTGGGTCCGATCTTCACGCCGATCGGGTTGCTGACGAGCTCGGCGAACGCGATGTGCGCGCCGTCGAGCTGGCGGGTCCGCTCTCCGATCCACAGGAAGTGCGCCGACAGGTCGTAGAGGACCTTGCCGGGACCGTCGGGGTCGTCGGCGAGTCGCAGCATGGCGCGCTCGTAGTCGAGGACGAGCGCTTCATGCGACGCGAAGATCGCCGCCGAGTTGAGGCTGCTGTCGGTGACCCCGCACGCGTCCATGAAGCGCAGACCGCGGTCGATCTCGGACGCGAGCGCCTCGTAGCGTGCGCCGGCCGGTGACGTGCGCACGAACTCACGGTTCCAGTCGTGCACCCGGCTCAGGTCCGCCTCGGCCTGGGTGAGGGCGCGGACGAGGTTCATCGCGGCGGCCGCGTTCGCGTACGCACGCACCAGCCGGGACGGGTCGTGTGCCCGAACCGCGGCGTCGGCCGGGAAACCGTTGACCATGTCCCCGCGGTACGACGGCAGACCCAGGGCGTCCACGTCGGACGAGCGCGGCTTGGCGTACTGACCCGCGATCCGGGCCACCTTGACCACCGGCATGCTGGCGCCGTAGGTGAGCACGACGGCCATCTGCAGCAGCGTGCGGATGTTGCCCTTGATGTGGGGCTCGGTGTTGTCGGCGAATGTCTCCGCGCAGTCGCCGCCCTGCAGCAGGAAGGCACGCCCCTCGGCGACGTCGGCGAGCTGCGCGGCGAGGGTCTGGACCTCGGCCGGCATACAGATCGGCGGCACCGATTCGAGGACCGTACGCATCTTGCGCGCCTCGTCGGCCGGCCAGCTCGGCTGCTGCACCGCCGGGCGGCTGAGCGCGTCGTCGAAACGCGTTTGGAGATCACCCGGAAGCGGAGGGAGCTCGGGGAGCTCGTCGATCGGCACGTCTACGGTCCAGTTCACCACCCGTCCAGGGTAAAGGAGACGCGGCCGTCGTCCCGTTCGCGGGTCAGACGCGGGCCTTCTCGATCGCCTCCCACCGGCGCAGGTTGTGCCGGGCGTCGCTCAGTGCGTCGTGTGCGTCCGAGGGGGTCGGCGGCAGCGCCGGACGACCCGCGGCCTCCCAGTGCTGGCGCAGTTCCCGTGTGAACCGGGGGATCGCGCGCGGCAGCGCGGTCATCGGACCCCAGAGCTGGCAGAGCACGACGTGGTCGTAGGCCCCCACCCAGGCCCACAGCTCGATGTCGGAGCCGTCGGCGGTGAGGAATTCGAGGAGGTCCTCCCGGATGCGGCGCCGATCCCGCCAGGCGGACGACGACGGCGACGGCAGCTTCGGCAACACATTGGCCCGCACCCAGTCCCCGGCCCGGCCGGGATCGAAATCGGTCGACACCGCGTAGAACTCGCGACCGTCCTCACCGACGACCCCGATCGAGACGAGCTCGATGGTGGTGCCGTCCTCGATGAACTCCGAGTCGTAGAAGAAGCGCATGGGTCAAGTATTCACACACCCTCGCGCCCACCCGTTCATCGCGCACCGTTTCGCCATACCGCCCTCTGCCTGTCTACCCTGGTATTTCGTGCGCTCCAGGTCTGTGCTGGCGACCGCTCTCCTGGCGGCGTCGATCATCGCGCGGCTCGTCTGGGACACGCTGACCGTGAACGGCAGGAACTTCGTGGACCTGCACGTTTACCGTGACGGTTCGGCGGGTCTCGCCGACGGGTCGCTCTATTTGTTCACCTACGCCGGTGAGACCGACTTCGCGCTGCCCTTCACCTATCCGCCGTTCGCGGCCGTCGTGTTGTACCCGCTGTCCCTCGTGCCGTGGGACCTCGTGGCGATCGGATGGCAGCTGGCCACGTTCGGCGCGTTGTACGCCTGCGTCGTGCTCGCCCTGCGCCTGTGCGGCTCGACCACCCACGTCTACGCGGTCGCCGCGCTGTGGACCGCGCCGGCGATCTGGTGCGAGCCGGTCCGGGTGACCCTCGACTACGGCCAGATCAACGTCTTCCTGATGCTCGGCACGCTCCTGGCGGTCACCTGGGCACGCAGCGATCGAGGAGTACTGGCCGGCGGTGCGCTCATCGGCCTGATGGCGGGCATCAAGCTGACCCCGGCGATCTCCGGTCTCTGGTATCTGGCCGCACGCCGACCGCTGGGCGCCGTGTCCGCGGCGATCGCCTTCTTCTTCACGGTCCTCGGCTGCCTGCTGCTGTTCCCTGACGTCACCCGGACGTACTACGGCAAGCTGTTCGGCGACGCCGAGCGCATCGGCCCCGTCGAGGCGGTGATCAACCAGAGTCTGCGTGGCACCCTGTCGCGCTTCGTCGGATTCGACGTGGGGACGGGCTGGATCTGGATGGTCGGCGTCCTGGTCGCGATCGTGGTGGCGGTGTTCGCCTGGCGGGCGGTGTCCGACGCGCTGGGCATCCTGCTCGTGGTGCAGTTCTTCGGACTACTGGTGTCGCCGATCTCGTGGGTACATCACTGGGTGTGGGTCATCCCGCTGGCGATCTGGCTCGTCCACGGTGCCGGATCGCGGCGTCGGGGCGCGCGGGCCGTGCTCGCGATGTGGGTCGCGGTCGCGGGGCTGGGTATCCCGTGGCTGCTCCGGGTCACCATCGAGTACGGCCCCGAGCCCCCGGCGGCCCTCGAGGCGATCTTCGGGGCTGCGTGGCCCTTCGCCACCGTCGTCACCTTCGCCTGGTTGATCGCGACCCGGGCCGCGCGCGACGACCCCCGGGACACGCGACCGCTCGACGTGGTCGCCGCGGCGATCGTCGCCGACGGCCGGTTGCTGCTCGCACAGCGATCCCGTCCCGCCGAACTCGCCGGCCAGTGGGAACTACCCGGTGGCCGTGTCGAATCAGGGGAAACGCATGCGGCCGCGTTGATCCGAGAGATCCGTGAGGAACTCGGCGCCGAGATCGAGCCGGGTGAGGGTGTGGGCTCCCCGGTGACGCTGCCCGGTGGACTGGCCCTCCACGCCTACCTGGCGCGGGTGCGCTCGGGCACTCCGACGGCACTCGAGCACCTCGACGTGCGCTGGTTCTCCGCCGACGAATTGCGACTCTTCGACGCCGCCGAGATCGTTCCGGCCGACCGCGAGTGGATCCCGGAGTTGTGCGAAGTCCTCGACGGCACCCGGGTAGGCGACGCCGGCTGATCCGGAAGGGGACTCGCTGCTCGCTCGCCGAGCCGGTTGTGCGGAGCTCCTCAGGCGGCGTCGGCTGCCGGCGGCTCGACCGGCGGGACCTGATTCTTGAGGCTCGCGGCGTAGACGTCGACGTACTGCTGGCCCGAGAGCTGCATCAGCTCGTACATGATCTCGTCGGTGACCGAGCGCTCGATGAAGCGGTTGCCCTCCATGCCCTCGTACCGCGAGAAGTCCAGGGGCTTGCCGATGCGCACCGCGACCCGGGTGGGTCGCGGCAGGATGCTGCCGGGCGGGTTGAACTTGTGGGTGTCGATCATGGCAACGGGGATGACCGGCACCCCGGTGTCCATGGCCAGACGCGCGAGCCCCGTCTTTCCCTTGTAGAGACATCCGTCCGGGGACCGGGTGCCCTCGGGGTACATCCCCATCAGTTTTCCCTTGTCGAGCTGACGGCGTGCCGCGGTGAGCGCACCCTCGGCCGCCTCGGCCCCGGACCGGTCGATGGGGATCTGGCCGACGGCGGTGAAGAACCAGCGCTGCAGACGTCCCTTGAGACCGGTGCCGGTGAAGTACTCACTCTTGGCGAGGAAGTAGATCCGGCGGTCCACCATCAGCGGCAGGAAGAAGCTGTCCATCACCGCGAGGTGATTGCTCGCCAGGATCGCCGGACCGTCGGTCGGGATGTTCTCGTGCCCTTCGATGGTCGGCCGGCCGAGGACCCTCAGGATCGGGCCGAGAAAGATGTACTTGAACGCCCAGTACCACATGAGATTCTCCTCGCCGCGCACACGACCCGATGACTTCCCGCCGGCCGATCGTCCCACGGAGACCGCGGGAACCGGCGGGTGCCCCGACGCCAAGACCTTACCCGCGTCGAACTCTACCGTCCGGCCAGGACCGGCCGTGGACTCGCGGAGTGCTCAGAGGCCGGAGACCGGACGAGTCTCGGCACGGGGATCGGCCAGTGGCCGTGCGGCCGTCCGGATCGCCTGCCGCGCAACCTCTGCCGCACCGACGACACCGGCGGTCTCGCCGAGTTGGGTACCGCGGATCCGAGCGAGCTGGCGGTGTCCGGCACCGGTGACCTGACGGGCGTAGTGTTCCCTGGCCTCGTCGAGGAACAGGCCCGACGCCGCGCCGACGCCACCGGCCAGCACGATGAGGTCGGGGTCGAAGATGTCGGCGATCATCGCGAGCCCCTGGCCCAGCGATGTCGCGAACCGCGCGAACGCCGCCACCGCGACCGCGTCCCCGTCGGCGGCGGCTCTGGCCACCCGGCGGCCGGTCAGCGACCCGGGATCGGCCGCGACGTCTGCGGCGAGCTGACTGCGACCCCAGTCGCCGTCGGCGAGCAACTCCACCACCGTGTCCACCAGCGCGGTGCCGCTGCAGTACCGCTCCCAGCAGCCGCGCTTGCCACAGGCGCAGGCGCGCCCGTCCGGGACGATCGTCAGATGCCCGAGTTCCGGTGCGACGCCGTAACTTCCGCGGTAGATCTCCCCCTCGATGACGAACCCGGCACCGATGCCGGTGCCGATCGCGAGGACAACGGTGTTGTGACCGCGCGCGGCCGCACCGAACCGCCATTCGGCCACGGCGGCCGCATTGGCGTCGTGCTCGGCGTAGACCGGGATGCCGACGCGCCGGGTCATCTCCTCGGCCACCGGCGCCTCGCGCCACGGCAGGTGCGGCGCGAACCGGACGATCCTGCGGTCGGTCGTCAGGAAGCCGGCGATCGCGAGTCCGACAGCCTTCGCGTCCCAGCGCGAGGTCAGCTCACCGACGAGCCGGTCCAGGCAGTGTTCGAGCGCTTGCGCGGTCGGCGGGGTCTGCGCGCGCAGCGTGTCCAGCATCGTGCCCCGGTCGTCGACCACCGACGCGCGCACACTGGTGCCGCCGATGTCGATGCCGATGGTCAAGTCGCCCATCAGTTCTCCTGCCCGGAGCCGGGTCCGGGTGACGGCGCGCTCCGCCCCGGTCCATCACCGGGACGCGGTGTCCCGGTGTCGCGACCGGCCGCCGGACCGTTGAAGCGCACTGCGATCGGTTCGTACTGCCGTGGCGCCGACGAGGTCGTGGGCGAGGAGCGCAGCGCCTCGGCGATGGCCTCCAGCACGGCGATGACCGCCGCGATCAGACGGGCGACCAGGTCACCGATCTCGGCGAGCAGCGAGGTGATCTCCCCGGATGCCCCCGAGAGCGCGTGTCCCAGTGGACCCCCGTCGACGAGGGCCGCGAAACCGGGTCGGGCTCCCGCCGCTTCCCCACTGCCGGGGGTGTGCGACTGTGGAGCCGGCGCGAAGAGCCCGGCCAGGTTGTCGATCTGGGTGGCCAGCCCGAGCAGCAGGTCGCGGACCGGGTCTGCGGGGCCGTCTCGGCGGTCGTCCGCGGACCCGTCACCGGCCTGCCGGAACGTCTCGTCGTCCGTGCCCATCGCGAACTCTCCCCTTCTCTGGCCCCGCGCGTCCACCCACCCGCGTGTCTGGCGTCCGGGTCACCGGAACCGTACCGCGCCGGTTCGGACAGTGCGGTCTCCGAACGTACCCCGCCCGGGCCGGTCCGTTCCACCATTGCCGTCGCGCAGGATCGTGCCACCTCGTCGCGGCCGGTCAGCTGGATCAGTCCTGTGGTCGTGGCCAGACCGACGGGTCGGGGACGAACCTGATACCCAGGGTCGTTCCGTCCCAGTCGGCGTCGACCACCGCGCACCGCCGCAACACAGACGGTAGGCGCACGGGATGGCGGAATCCGGCGATCGTCACCAGCAGGTCGTCTCCGCTGCGCCCGAGAGCAAGCGAATCCGGGTCCGGGAGGCGCTGCGGCCAGGACAACCGATACACCGGACCGGCGGGACGGCCGTCCACGCGCCCCTGCCCCGCCTCGACCTCGGCCGCTGCCGAACCCCGTGGCACGCCGTGCGGCGCAGGCAGCGACACCGAGAGCTTCCGCAACCGGGCCATGCGATCGATCCTGTCGACCGATTTGTCGACCACCTCGACGCGCACCGATCGGGAACTGTCGGAACCCGCGAGTTCGGCCCGCACCGTCTCGGCGATCTCGGTCGCGGATTCTGCACCGACGCCGCCGTTGACCTGCACCGACGCCAGCGGGAGCCCCATCAGGTCCGCGGTGGCGACGTGGTGGCCGGTCAGTCGCCGGCTCCGGTCGTCGGCGGCGAGAACGAGGTGCACTGCCACCGCGTGCGGATCGGCGAACAGTTCCGCGATGTCGAGGCAATCCCGGTCGATCGCGTCGACCGCGGCCGTCAACTGCGCGACCATCGGACGCTCGGCAGCCATCGCGAGACGTCGGTGCCGCGGCCAGAACCGGTTGAGCGCCTGGCTGAGAACCGCTCCACCACGCAAGAACTGCAGCGGGTCGCCGCATCCGGAACAGTCGACGACGATCCGCTGCCACCGGCCGCTGACCGCCTCGTCCCGAATGCGTCGCAGGAGGAGGAAGTCGTCGATCCCCGGCAACGAGGTGAGCTCGGCGGCATCGATCCCGGCCAGCGTGCCGACCCCGGGCAGCGCCGTCTTGCTGCGGCTCACCGTGTGCTCGAGCACCTCGACGAAAGCCGACCAGGTGCGCTCGGTGAGGTCCAGCCGGTCCAGGGTCAGCAGATGGAGGTACTTGGAGACGACGACCGGTTCGCCGGGCCGGCGATACACCCGCGCCCAGTCGGGCACCGGCGACCAGCGGTCGACGGTGATGAGAAGGGTGTCGGATTCGGCGACCGTCAGTCCCGATCGGGGCGCCGACCGGTCCGACCGGGAGGCGACGGGGCGCTGGGTCGCACCGGCTGCTGCGATCGCGGAGACACCAGAACCCCCCGGACCGAGCACCACGTGGATGGGCGTGAGATCGATCAGCCTTCGACCCTCTTCTTGAGGTCGTTCAGCGCCGCATCGGTGATGGCCTTCTCGGCACGCCTCTTGAGCTGCCCGATCATCGGCACCTGCAGGTCGACCATGAGTTCATAGGTCACCTTCGTCGATCCCGGAACCTGTTGGGTCAGAATGTATCGCCCGCGCTGATCCTTCTGCAGATCACTGGACACCAGGCGCCACGACACCGATGTGGTGTTCGAATCCCACTCGTAGGCAAGTACATACGTGTCCTGAAGGACACCGGCGTCGAGCACGAAGCGGACCTCGAGGGCCCGGCCGGACTCATCGGTGCGCAGCACCTCGACCTCGCGGGCGGCGGTCACCCACTCGGGATAGTGCTCGAAGTCGGCGATGACGGCGAGGATGGCGTCGGCATCGGCGCCGATGACTATGTCGCGTTCGGTGTGATCGGCCATCACCGAGTCCCGGCCGGAGTCGCGTCGGCCCCCGTGGCCGGCCAACCGGCGGCGGGACCACCGACGACCCGGCCTTCCTCGAGCAGTCGCTTGACCTCGAAGGAGACCTCCTTACCGATCACGCGACGCTCTTTGTTCGCCTCGGCCAGCACGTCGGCACGGACACGTGGGTCCTCGGGCAGTCGGCCGGTGGGTTCGGCGTGGAGGAAGTAGTGCAGGACGAAGCCGTCGAGGACCGCCTCGTTCCAGATCTCCATCGTTCCCGACACCGGGCCCTCGACCCGCCAGCGCACGCCCTGCTCGCCCCGGTCCTCGGTGACGGCCAGACGGAGGTCCGGCCACCACTGACGCCACTTGGCGGGGTCGCCGATCACGGCGGCTGCCGACGGCGGTGCCGCGGCGACGAAGACCTCGTCGGCCACCTGGATGCTCGTCACGCCCACTAGCTTCACATACTCGTGTCGACGCAGGGTAGTGCACCCGAAAGCGACGTCGCGATGAGTGCGGTTCAGCAGCGGGGATACGATTCGGTGACTGATGTCTACTGGAGGGTAACCACGATGGGTGAGTACAGCGTGCCCGCGACGTTCTCGATCGACGACGACGAGAACTGCACGAACATCATCTTCGGCCTGGCGCAACGATCGCCGCAGCACATCGTGTTCCGCCACAAGCAGGGCGACCGGTGGGAACCGGTCACCGCCGCCGATGCCGCCGCTCGTATCTCCGCGATCGCCAAGGGCCTGATCGCGTCCGGCGTCAACCCCGGCGACCGGGTGGCACTGTTGTCACGCACACGCCTCGAGTGGAACCTCTTCGACTTCGCGATCTGGTCCGCCGGTGCGATCACCGTCCCGATCTACGATTCGTCCTCCGCGGGCCAGATCGAATGGATCATGCAGGATTCCGGCGCCGTGGCGATCGTCCTCGAGGACGACGGACATCGCGCTGAATTCGAGTCCATCGACTCCCTCACCGCGCCGGTGACCGTCTTCCAGATCGACCGCACCGATGCGCCGGGTGCCGTGGACGAGCTCGTCGCGGCGGGTGCGGACGTCCACGACGACGAGGTCGCGGCACGCCGCGGGACCGTGAAGGCCGCCGACGCGGCGACCCTGATCTACACCTCGGGGACGACCGGGCGCCCGAAGGGCTGCGAGCTCACCCACGCCAACATGCTCTCCGAGGTGCGGGCGGTTCTCGCCGGCGACATCCTCGACAAGGTCATCGCACGCGACGAGAAGCGCCTGCTGATGTTCCTGCCCCTCGCCCACGTCCTCGCCCGGGCCATCACGCTCGTCGCCATCGAGGCCGGCGCGGAGGTCGGGCACACCAGCGACATCCCGAACCTGGTGGACGAGTTCGCCGTCTTCAAGCCGTCGCTCATCCTGTCGGTGCCGCGCGTGTTCGAGAAGGTCTACAACACCGCCCGCCAGAAGGCGCACGACGGTGGCAAGGGCAAGATCTTCGACGCCGCATCCGACACCGCGATCGCGTACTCGCAGGCGAAGGAGAAGGGTCAGGTCGGTCTCGCGCTGAAGGTCAAGCACGGCGTCTTCGACGCACTCGTCTACAAGAAGCTCCGGGCCGCCCTCGGCGGTGAGTGCCAGATGGCCATCTCCGGTGGCGCGCCGCTCGGTGCCCGCCTCGGCCACTTCTTCTCCGGCGTCGGCGTGCCCGTCTTCGAGGGGTACGGCCTGACCGAGACCACCGCGGCCTTCAGCGTGAACACGCCCTCGGCCTCGAAGATCGGTAGTGTCGGGAAGCCACTGTCGGGCAACGACGTACGGATCGGAGACGACGGCGAGGTCCTGCTTCGCGGCGGCGTCGTCTTCACCGAGTACTGGCAGAACCCGGAGGCCACCGCGTCGGCAGTCGTCGACGGCTGGTTCCACACCGGTGATCTCGGCACCGTCGACGCCGAGGGGTTCATCACCATCACCGGCCGCAAGAAGGAACTGATCGTCACCGCGGGCGGCAAGAACGTCTCCCCCGCCGGACTCGAGGACGTCATCCGCGCCAATGCGCTGATCTCGCAGGCAACCGTCGTCGGCGACGCCAAACCGTTTGTGGCCGCACTCATCACGATCGACCCCGACGCGTTCCCGGCATGGAAGGAGCGCATGGGCAAGCCCGCGTCCTCGACCGTCGCCGACCTCGCCGACGACGCTGATCTCCGCGCCGAGGTCCAGTCGGCCGTCGATCTCGCCAACAAGACGGTGTCGCATTCCGAGGCCATCAAGAAGTTCCGCATCCTGCCCACGGACTTCACCGAGGAGACCGGCGAGATGACGCCGACCCTCAAAGTGAAGCGCAACGTCGTCGTGGAGAAGTTCGCCGGCGACATCGAGGCGATCTACCAGCGGTGAGCTACCGGCGACCGGCGCGGGATGCCCGCGCCGGTTGCGCCTCAGAGCAGCTGACGCAGCCGGGCGGCCATCTGACTCCACTGCCAGTTCTCGACGACGTAACGCCTTCCGGCCCGGCCCATCTCGGCTGCCGCCGCGCGGTCGCCGAGGATCGACAGGATCGCCAGGGCGACCGCGTCGACGTCGGTGCCGTCGACGGCGGTGCCGGTGACGCCCTCCTCGATGGTCTCCGGCGCGCCACCGGACAGGCCGGCGACCACGGGCACGCCGGTGGCCGACGCCTCGAGGTAGACGATGCCCAGACCTTCGACGTCGAGTCCACGACCCCGCGTCCGGGACGGCATCGCGAAGACGTCGGCGATGTTGTGGTACGCGGCGAGTTCGGCGGCGGGCACCGATCCGGTGAAGATCACGTCGCTCGCGACCCCCGCGTCTTCGGCGAGGTCGCGCAGCGTCTTCGCATAGGGACCACCGCCGACGATGACGAGGGCGGCGTCTGGGATCGTGCGCCGGATCAGCGGTAGCGCACGGATCAACACGTCTTGCCCCTTGCGTGGCACCAGTCGCGACAGGCAGAGGATTGTCGGCCGGTCCCCCAGGTCGAGTCGATCGCGAAATTGCTGCCTCAGCACCGGATTCGGGGCGAAACGATCGGTGTCGACGCCGGGCGGCAGGTGTTCGAGCGCCGCGCGGGCGCCGAATGCCGATGCGAAGCGGCCGCGGGTGTATCGGCTGACGAAGGTGATCACGTCGGTGTGGCGACCGATGTGGCCGAGCACCTGTCGCGCACCCGGCAGCATCGACCACCCGACTTCGTGGCCATGGGTGCTTGCGACGATCCGCTGCGCGCCCGCGCGGCGCATCGCGGGTGCCAGGATGGCCAGCGGTGCGGCCGCCCCGAACCACACCGTCGAGATCTCTTCCCTGCGCACGATCTCGGCGGCTCGGCGTGCCACGAACGGAGTGGGCAGCATGAGGGTTGTCGGGTGCCGGTAGACCCGGTAGGCCGCTGCGGCGTCGAACTCCTCGTGCGAGGCGCCGCGCCATCGAGGCGCGTAGACGACCACGTCCTCCGGCGGGAGCAGGTCCACCAGGTTCTGCAGGTAGGACTGGATGCCGCCG
The DNA here is from genome assembly GCF_042743165.1 of Gordonia sp. NPDC058843. Taxonomy (NCBI): domain Bacteria; kingdom Bacillati; phylum Actinomycetota; class Actinomycetes; order Mycobacteriales; family Gordoniaceae; genus Gordonia; species Gordonia sp. NPDC058843. Next base: position 72,564 of record NZ_JBHYNC010000013.1, on the reverse strand, counting down.
GGCCGCGGCGGAAAGTCGTTGGTGAGCAACAGTGTTCGAGACATCAGCTGACCTGCCGTGCCAGCCAGCGTTGCCAGTCGGCGACCAGTTCGGCGCGTGTCAGTCCGAGGCTCGAGGTGATGGCCGCGTCCTGGGCGGCCGGGAGGGCCGACGCCGCGACTCCCAGGTACATCTTCTTGAGCCGGGCCTCGTCGAAACGATCGGCGACGTAGGCGGCCAACGACCACGCACTCTGATAAGCCACCTGTGAAGTCTGCCCGTCCATCGCGAAGTCGGTGTCGGCGGGTGGGCCCGCGGGCATCGCGCCGGCGCGCACGGACGCGGTCAGATCGGGCGCGGCGTCGGCGAATCGCGTGTAGGTGCCCCTGCGGCCGACGTACTCCGCCACGCCCTCGGTGATCCACAGCGGCGCGTCGAGCGCGGTGGAGGTGCGGGCGGCGACGTGTGTCAGCTCGTGCCGGAGGACCACGGCGAGTGTCGGCGGCGCCAGTTCCCGAACCGCCGGGGTCAGCACGATCCGCTGCCCGGTCGCCGTGCGCTGCACGAGGTCGACGCTGCTGTGCACCGTCGCGGCGGTCGCCGCGCCGGTGGCCGCGCGGCCGTCGGGCACCAGCGCGCTGAACTCGTCGTCGGTCGCGGTCGCCACGACGACCGCGCGACGATCCCAGGAGTCACCCCAGAACGCGGTGACGGCGTCGACCGCCCCGGGCAGTTCCCGTCGCAGCGTCGCCACCGTCGGAGCCGTCCGGGGATATGAGGCGACCACCGACGTGCCGCCGGCGGTGGCGGTGTCGGCGACCTGGAGGCCGGGCAGCTCCCACATCTGCGTCGGCGACGGCTCGCGACCCAGGGCCTCGGCGTCGCCGACGAGGCGCCAGTCGTCGCCGTGACGGGCGACCACCAACTGGATGCCGACGACAACCTCGGCCTCGGCGACCCCTGGGACGGTCTCGCCGCCGAGCGCGTAGCGCAACTCCACCGGTGCCACCCATGAGTCCGAACTCCCCCCGGCGTCGAGAAGCTCCTGGAGCTCACCGGGGACGAGCACCTCCGCCTCCTCGGTGGGCGCGAGCTGGTACTGGAACCGTACGAACCGCAGGGTGCCGGAACGGCCGTTCCGCGGAGCGAACCGGCGGGGCGCGAACGTGGCGGTCGCGGTGCTGAATCTGTCCTTGAAGGCCGGGGTGGCGGCGGTGTCGAACAGGGTGCCGATCGCCCGTACGTCGCCGGAACTCACGGTCGAGGTGAGCGAGTCGAGCAGCCGGGTCACCCCCGCGGCACGATCACGCTCGTAGACGTTGACCTCGGTGCTCGACGACGCGGGCGCGGTGGACGAGCCGGGGCCGCCGGGCACTCCGACCGTGCCGCATCCGGTGGCCACGACAGTGGACAGGGCGACGACAGCGGCCAGGGCGACGATGGCGGAGGCCGGGCCGGCACGCCGGCGCCGTGGGATCACCGGGGACTAGAACCGGCGGGCGGAGTTGTACGGTCCGGCTTCGTCGAGCGGTTCGACCTTCACCGGGACACCGAAGGTCGAGGCATGGATGACGTAACCGTCGCCCACGTACATGCCGACGTGATGGGCGTCCGGGTAGTAGATGATCAGGTCACCGGGCTCGAGGTCGTCTCGCGCCACTGATTGCCCGCCGGCCATCTGCGCCTGACTCGACCGTGGGATGGTCTTGCCCGCCTGGCGGAAGGCCCACACCATGAGTCCCGAGCAGTCGAACGAACTCGGTCCGGTCGCGCCCCACACGTACGGATCCCCGATCCGGGTCAGCGCGGCGTGCGTGGCGATCAGTCCGGCGGCGGTGCCCTTGGGCACCAGTCGCGGATCGAAGTCGAAGGTCGGACCGCGCAGCGCAGCCAGCTGCTTGCCGGTCATGGACTTGTAGATCGACCGGATCTGGATCGCCTGGAGCTGCAGATCGGCCTGCTTGGTCTGCAGGTCACCGCGAACCCGTTCGGCGCGCGAAACCGCCTCGGAGGCGGCCACGGCCGTCTGCTCGGCGTCCTTCTTGGCGATGGCGGTGCGTGCCCGCACCTTCTTGATGGCGGTCAGGTCCACCGACGCCTGACGCGAGATCATGTCGAGGCCCGACATCTGGTCGAGAAGCGCCTGCGGGGAGTCGCTCACCATCACTGCGTAGAGCCCGCTGACCCGCGCGCCCTGGTAACTGGCGCGGACGATCGCATCGACCCGGTTCTGGTGCACCGCGAGCTGAGCACGGCTGGTGTTGAGCGTCTGCTGCGCCTCCGCCGCGGCCTTCTTGGCCGACGCGACGATCCCCCGTTGCTTGTCGTACTCGATCTTGGCGTTGTGCATCGCCTCGGTGGTCTTCTCGGCGTCGATGCCCAGCTTCTTGTAGCGGTCGAGCAACTGGTCGGCCGACCGTGCCGGAACCGCATGGGCGTCACCGATTCCACCGGAAACGGTCGGGACGAGCGTTGCCAGCGCCGTCAGGACACAGATTGCGAGCATCAGCGGACCCGAACGCAGACGTGGTCGCGTCGCGCGCGCCCGTTCCTCCCCGATCAGCACGGTCGTACCCACTCCCTCGTGTGTGCTTGTCGATCTGCGAGCAGTCCCGGCCCCCGACGACCACCCTAGGGCGGCCCGCAGTACCCCTGGACCGATTCGGGCGGATCGCAGATCGCGATACCCCCGTTCGGTGACCCTCGTGCTCAGTCTGCTCTCGTGGTTCGGTTGTCGTCAGTACCGACGGATACCCGTCAGGGTCCATTCCTTGACGGCGTCACGCTTGACCGGGGTGCCGTAGTTGGACGAGTGGACGAACTGTCCGTTGCCGACGTAGATGCCGGCGTGGCCGCCACCGTTGAAGATCATGACGTCGCCGGGCTTGGCGTCGGAGTAGGACACTGCGCGTCCGCCACCGAGCTGGCCGTAGCTGTCGCGCGGGACGGTCTTGCCGGCCTGCTTGTAGGACCAGTAGACGAGACCCGAGCAGTCGAATGCGTTGGGGCCGGCGGAGCCGTAGGAGTAGGGCGAGCCGATCTTGCTCTCGGCGGCCTTGACGGCCTTCTCACCCGCGGTCAGCTGCGGCTGGCCGAGCGGAGCGCCACCCTGGGGGCGGAACTGCTGCGGGATCTGGTCCGGCGCGATGCCCGGCACGGTGAACTGTCCCAGGTTGGGGATCTCGACCGTGGCCGCGGGCGACTTCTTCACAGGCGTGGCCTCAGGCGCCGGCTTGGCCTCGGGGGCCTTCGCACCGGGCAGGGCCGGGATCTCGAAAGTGCCCAGCGGGGTGTGGACCGGGGCGGCGAGCGCAGGGCCGGCAGCTGCGGCGAGCGAACCGAGCGTGATCGATCCGGCGATCACCGCCTTCTTGGCGACCGTGCTGCCGCGGTTGGGCTGTTCCAAACGATGTTTGGCCACGAAGCGAGTTCTCCTTCAGATCTTCCTCTACCGCCGACCGAGTTAGCTGTCGGGTTCGGGCCGGAAGAGTGGCCCTACACGTTTTCGAACATGAGGCATCCACTGGACACTCATGCATGGCAACGCGATTCACCCCGATTCGGAACGGATTCGCGCGAGAGACATCAGTGATGATGCGCTCCGACGAGCCCGCCCGAAGGTTGTGGTTCCCCGGTTCGCCGCGAGGGCGATTGAGCGGTGACTACTGCGGACCACTTCTGTTGAAGCGGGACGCTCCGCAAAGGTCTCAGAAAGGTTACGAAATCGGATGCGCTCTGTCCACTAGGCGACTGACAGCCAAACCTCGCCCGATTTTCAACCGGCCCGCAGCACCGTGAGAGAGGCACGCTGATCTGTGCCCTGAACTGCAGTTTTGGCCGATCTTGCAGATCGTGCAGCACCACTCGTCACCATTGCAGCAGCCTGCAGAACGTCGATTGCGAGGTCGAGTTCGGCGTCGGCGTCGGCAGTCGCAGTCGTTACCGAAACTCCACCTTCGTCCGGCATATCGTCCCAGCTCGGGCCGCCAAACAGCACCGTCATCATGCACCCGTCGCAAGCGACGGGACGAGCCGGGCAGCGCGCGCAGTCGACGTACATAGTGTGATCTCCATCTCATCTGACGGGGTGGGGCCGTGTCGGCCCTCGTACGGGTCCTTGTGACCGTGAGAGCACCGCATTTCTCACGTCCAGGTGGAGACTAGGGGCGCCCACCGACAAGTCCGTCGAACAGCGATCGACACAGCAGTCACACGAGCCACACGCCGAGCAGTCGGTGCGTCGGCGTCGTGATGTCAGTGGATCGAACTAGTGTTCGCCGGGTGACGCAGACCAGCGTGGACGGCTCCCCCGCGGGGCAGCTCACCTTCGCCGACCTGGAGGCCGCCGATCAGGTGGCCACGGGCGAGACGTCGAACGAGTTCAGCGACCGCTCCCTCTTCGACACGACCCTCGTCGTCGTCGACCTCGAGACCACCGGGTCGGACCCGGCCCGTGACCGGATCACCGAGATCGGCGCGGTCAAGATCCGCGGCGGTGAGGTCATCGGCGAGTTCGCCACCCTGGTCGACCCCGGTCGTCCGATCCCGCCCCAGATCGTCACCCTCACCGGCATCACCACCGCGATGCTGACCGACGCACCGCGGATCGAGTCGGTGCTGCCCGCGTTCTTCGAGTTCGCCCGCGGTTCGATCCTGGTGGCGCACAACGCCCGCTTCGACATGGGTTTCCTGCGCCAGAACGCGATCCGCCTCCAGCTGCCGTGGACGTTCAGCCTGAGCCTGTGCACGGTGACCATGGCCCGGCGCATCCTCACGCGCGACGAGGCGCCTACGGTCAAACTCAGCGCCCTCGCCGACCTGTTCGCCGTCTCGGTGCGTCCCACGCACCGGGCCCTCGACGACGCGCGCGCCACGGTTGAGGTGTTCCACCGACTTCTCGAACGGGTCGGGAACCAGGGCATCGCGACCGTCGGCGACCTGACGTCCTACCTGCCCCGGACAGACCCGCGGCTGCGGGCCAAGCGCTCCCTCGCCGACCACGTCCCCTCGCGCCCGGGCGTGTATCTCTTCCGCGGCCCGTCAGACGAGGTCCTCTACGTGGGCACCGCCGTGGACCTCCGCCGCCGGGTCCGCTCGTACTTCGGTGGTGGCGACCCACGTCGCCGCATCGCCGAGATGGTGCTCCTCGCGCAGCGCGTCGACATCGTGGAGTGCTCCCACGCCCTGGAGGCGGCGGTACGTGAACTGCGTCTGCTCGGTGCACACGCGCCGGCATACAACCGGCGTTCGACCCAGCCGCACAAGGGATGGTGGGTGACGCTGACCGAAGAGCGCTACCCCCGGCTGAAGGTCACCCGCACGCCCACCGACGAGTCGATCGGCCCGGTCGGCAATCGCACCAACGCGGCGACCGTGGCCGATGTGATCTCGGCGGCCGCAGGTCTGCGCACGTGCACGACGCGACCCGGTGTGAATGGTTACCACTGGTGCCCCGACGCCGACGGGAGGCGTCGCCCCGGATCGTGCCGGGCGTCGACCGCGCAGCCACAGACCGTCCCGGACTACTCCCCGCGGGTCACCGCGGCACGCCGGCTCATGCGCGGTGAGGCCGACGAACTCCTCGACGGCCTCACCTCACGCCTCGCCGATCTCGCGCAGGCCCATATGTTCGAGACCGCGGCACGGCATCGGGACCGGCTCGCGCTCACGATCGACAGCCTCGCCCGCTGTCAGCGACTGGCCGCGCTGTGCGCGATCGCCGAGATCGTCGTCGCGCGGCCCGACGGCGAACGTGGATGGCACTTCGCGGTCATCCGGCACGGACGGCTCGCGGCAGCTGGACGCGCTCGACGCGGCGTCTCCCCCATGCCCGTCGTCGACGCACTGATCGCCGCGGCCGAAACCGTGCTGCCCGGCGTCGGCCCGCTACGGGGCGCGCCGGCCGAGGAGGTCGGTCTCGTCTACCGCTGGATGACCGAGCCGGGAGCGCGCATCGTGTCGACGAGCGAGCCGGTCGCGCTGCCGGCGGGCTCGGCCGAGCGCCGGCTCGGATGGTCGCAATCAGCGCACGACGCACGTTCGGCACGGCCCGTGACGGACGCTCGCGCACGGCGGGCCGGCTGAGCGCCGCCGACTAGGCTTGCGCCATGATCACTGCCATCGTCCTCATCCAGGCCGACATCCACCGCATCCCGGAGACCGCCCAGGCCGTCGCCGACATTCCCGGGGTCGAAGAGGTCTACTCCTGCGCGGGCGACGTCGACCTGATCGCGAAGATCCGGGTCCGCGACCACGAGCAGATCGCGACGGTCGTCACCGGCAAGATCAATCGCCTACCGGGAGTGCTCAAGAGCGCCACGCACATCGCGTTCCGCAGCTATTCCAGCTCCGACGTCGAGGGCGGTTTCTCCATCGGCGAGAGCTGACGCGCCCAGATCGTGCGCGTCGCACCTCGGCGAGCCGCAGTCCGACCGGCGAGCCGCAGTCAGACCGACGCCGCGAGTTGCCCGCTGAGCTGTACCCACCGCTGGAGCAGGTCTGCGGCGGCGCCGTTGTCGATGGCCTCGGCGGCGCGATCCTTCGCCACGCCGAGCGCTGCGGTCAGCTCCGCCGCACTCATCGGCGCCTCCTGCTCGAACGCGACTATCGCACCGGCAGAATTCAGCAGCACCGCGTCGCGAACCGGTCCCGTGGTCCCGGACAGCAGTTCGCGCGCGATCGCGGCGTTGACCGTCGCATCGCCACCCTGCAGGGACGAGAGCTCCACCCGCTCGATCCCCAGATCGGTCGGGTCGATGGTCAGTTCGTTCACCTGCCCGGCAGCGACCTGCCACACCGTCGAGGTGGTGGTGGTGGTCAGTTCGTCGAGGCCGTCGTCGCCGCGGACCACCAGTGCCGATCCGCCGCGCTCGGCGAAGGCCCGCGCCAGGACCGGTGCGAGATCGGCGAAGGCGCAGCCGATCAGTCCACGCGACGGCGTCGCCGGGTTGGTCAGCGGGCCCAGCACGTTGAAGACGGTCGGGATGCCGATCTCCTTCCGAGGCGGACCGGTGAAGCGGAACGCGGGGTGGAAGACCGGCGCGAAACAGAACCCGATCCCGAGTTCCTCGACGCATCGCGCCACGGCGGCGGCGTCCAGGGAGATGTTGACGCCCAGCGCCTCGAGCACGTCGGCACCACCACTCTTCGACGACGCCGCGCGGTTGCCGTGTTTCACCACCGCGACACCCGCAGCGGCGATCACGATCGACGTCATCGTCGAGATGTTCACGGTGTGCGACCGGTCGCCACCGGTACCGACCACGTCGACGGCCGGACGGCTGACATCCACGAGGGTCGCGTGGTCGAGCATCGCCCGCGACAGGCCGAGAAGCTCCGCCGGAGCCGCACCCTTCATCTTCACGCCGACACCGAACGCGGCGATCTGGGCTCCGGTCGCACTGTCGGTCATGATCTCGTTCATCGCCCACGCCGCCTCGTCGGCGCTGAGGTCGAGACGATCGATGATCTTGCCGAGGATCTGCGGCCAGCTGAAGTCGGACTGTGCGGTGCTCACGAGCACAAAGCCTAGTGGTGCGTCTCGGAAACAGGTGGCCGGTATCCGGTGGAGCGCCGGAGATGGGGCCGCCCGATTCTCCGACGCGACTCGTGGCTGCTCAGCCGGGCGGACGCTGGAGGACGGCCCACTCGCGCGCGAATCCGCCGTGGCGCGAGCCGAGGCTGGCCATGCGGGATCGTTCCTGCGACAGGTGCATCGCGTCGAGTAGCTGGACCCGGGCGAGGACCAGCACCACGAGTCCCTCGGCGCGGGGCGACGGAGCCGGTCCCCAGCGCTCATCGGCGATGGACTCGTACCCGTCGAGTGCGGCCACCGCTGCCGCGTCTGCCTGCCGATCGGGTGGCACCTCGACGTGGTGACGCAGGATCACCTCGTCGTCCGCGCGCCAGGACGACGCCTCGAGAGCGACCGAACTGGCGATCGCATCGTCTTCGGAACGGGCGACGACCTCCACCCGCTCGCCCAGCGTCAGCGGCCCGGACTCGGCCCGGGGTCGCAGCCGCGAGCGGAGCCGCGCCAGACGACCCTGCTCGACGACGCGGCCGTTGAGGTCGCGAGGGCCGGAAGACGCCGAACTGGACATGAACACACGGTAGCCAGTCGGACGCTTCGCACGCCCCTTTCGGACACGCCGGAGGCCATCGGATACCGCCTCGGACCTGCATCTGGAGAATTGGTCGACGGCAATTTCCGACCCGGGTGGCCACCGCTTACTACGAACCGTCATACTTCACTTGTGACAAGCGCTGTAGGTACCTCAGGAACAGCCATCACCTCGCGCGTGCACTCGCTGAACCGGCCCAACATGGTCAGCGTCGGCACGATCGTGTGGCTGTCCAGTGAGCTCATGTTCTTTGCTGGCCTCTTCGCGATGTATTTCGTCGCCCGTGCCAACTCCGCGGTCGGCTGGCCGCCGCCGCCGACCGAGTTGAATCTCGCCCTCGCCATCCCGGTGACGACGATTCTCATCCTCTCGTCGGTGACGTGCCAGATGGGCGTCTTCGCCGCTGAACGCGGTGACGTCTTCGGCCTGCGGCGCTGGTACGTCATCACCCTGATCATGGGATCGATCTTCGTGATCGGGCAGGCGTACGAGTACACCGTTCTGGTCGGCCACGGCACGACGCTCGCGTCGGACGCCTATGGCTCGGTCTTCTATATGACGACCGGGTTCCACGGCCTCCACGTGATCGGCGGTCTGATCGCGTTCGTGTACCTGCTGATCCGGACCAAACTGTCGAAGTTCACCCCGGCGCAGGCAACCGCCGCAATCGTTGTCTCCTACTACTGGCACTTCGTCGACATCGTGTGGATCGGGCTGTTCGTCACGATCTACTTCATCCGATGACACCGAACACGAGCGCAGCTCGCTCCAGAACAACAGTCCGCCCCGCTTAGTAGAGAGTCACAGATGAGTTCATCTCCACCGCGTCCGTCGGATAGCGGCACCGAGGTCGGACCCGATGCCTCGGCCCGACGCTCCTCTGCACGCGACGCCGGCCGCCGCGCCAAGGCCCGACGCAAGCTCCGTCGGCGCGCAGGCGGCACCATCGTGCTGCTGGCCGGCCTCGTCATGGCAGGCGTGCTCGCGTCGGTCCTGACCCCCGACCCCCAGGTCGCGGTCGCCGACGAGAGCAATGCCGCGATGATCGACGACGGTCGCAAGCTCTACGAGACCTCGTGCATCACCTGTCACGGCTCCAACCTGCAGGGTGTGCCCGATCGCGGTCCCTCACTGCTCGGCGTCGGCGACGCCGCCGTCTACTTCCAGGTGTCGACCGGCCGCATGCCTGCGGCCCGTGGCGAGGCCCAGGCCCAGCGCAAGCCCGCGAAGTTCACCACCGAGCAGATCGACCAGCTCGGTGCGTACATCCAGGCCGAGGGCGGCGGGCCGCAGGTGCCGCGCAACGCCGACGGCACCGTCGCGATGGGTGAGCTCCGCGGCGACAGCATCGGTCGCGGCAGCGAGCTGTTCCGGCTCAACTGCGCGTCCTGCCACAACTTCACCGGTCGCGGTGGCGCACTGTCCTCGGGCAAGTTCGCACCCAACCTCGACGGTGTCAACGAGGCACAGATCTACACCGCCATGCTGACCGGTCCGCAGAACATGCCCAAGTTCTCGAATCGACAGCTGGATCCGGAAGAAAAGCGGGACGTGATCGCCTACGTCAAGTACGTCAGCGAGGCCAAGCCCAGCGGCGGCCTCGGACTCGGCGGATTCGGCCCGGTGAGTGAGGGCATGGTCATGTGGTTCGTGGGCGTCATCGCCATCGTCGCAGGCGCCATGTGGATGGGATCTCGAGCATGAGCGCCAACAACAACGGCAGCGGGGACAAGAACGTCCCGTCGCGGGACGAACTCGACCAGATGAGCACCGACGAACTGGTCAAACTCGGTACCAATCTCGACGGGGTCGAGATCATCCACCGGTCCGAGCGTTACACGGTGCCCGGCACCAAGGTCGAGAAGCGTGCCGAGCGCCAGGTGGCCATCTGGTTCACCATCGCCGGCGTGTCCGCGCTCGCGTGCCTCGGCATCTTCCTGTTCAACCACTGGGAGTTCGCCCTTCCCGACGACCCGAACTACTGGTGGTACACCTTCAACACGCCGCTGTTGGGCGTGACGTTCGGCCTGTCGGTGCTCGCCATCGGCGTCGCGATGATCCTCATCACCAAGAAGTTCATCCCGGCGGAGATCTCGGTCCAGGACCGCCACGACGGCGGATCGGCCGAGGTCGACAAGAAGACGATCGTCGGACTCCTGCAGGACACCGGCACCACCTCGACCCTGGGTCGACGCAAGATGATCATCGGCTCGGCCGGTTTCGGTCTCGGCGCCTTCGCGGTCACCGGGCTCGTCGCCTTCCTGGGTGGCTTCATCAAGAACCCGTGGGCCGAGGGTCCCGATTCGCCGCTGTGGCACTCGGGTTGGTCCCCGATCTACAACCCGCCGGAAGCGCCCAACGAGACCATCTACATGCGTCGCGACACCGGCAACCCGTTCCAGGTCGCACTGGTCCGGCCGGAAGATCTGGACGCCGGCGGCATGGAGACCGTGTTCCCGTGGCGTCGTTCGGACGGGTTCGGCGAGTCCGAGCACTCCCGCCACCTGCTCGAGGAGGGCCTCCACCTGGTCCGCAACCCCGTCATGCTCATCCGTCTGCGTCCCGAGGACGCGGCCCGCGCCGTCAAGCGCAAGGGTCAGGAGAGCTTCAACTACGGTGACTACTTCGCCTACACCAAGGTCTGCAGCCACCTCGGCTGCCCCGCCTCGCTCTACGAGCAGCGGAGCAACCGCATCCTGTGTCCCTGCCACCAGTCGCAGTTCGACGCGCTCGAGTACGCCAAGCCCATCTTCGGACCGGCCGCCCGTGCGCTCGCCCAGCTGCCGATCACGGTGAACAACGAGGGCTACCTCGTTGCCGCAGGCGACTTCATCGAGCCCGTCGGACCGGCATTCTGGGAGCGTAGATCATGAGCATCGCCGATCGTCTCGGCACTCAAGCCGAAGAAGTTGACTCGCGATATCACCTCGCCGCGGGTATGCGCCGCCAGATCAACAAGGTGTTCCCCACCCACTGGTCGTTCATGCTCGGCGAGATCGCCCTCTACAGCTTCATCATCCTGCTGGTCTCGGGCGTCTACCTGTCGCTGTTCTTCGATCCGTCGATGACCCGCGTCGTGTACGACGGCGCCTACCAGCCGCTCAACGGCGTGATGATGACCAAGGCGTACGAGACCACGCTGAACATCTCGTTCGAGGTGCGTGGTGGTCTGTTCGTCCGGCAGATCCACCACTGGGCGGCACTGCTGTTCGCGGCGTCGATCATCGTCCACATGGCGCGCATCTTCTTCACCGGTGCGTTCCGTCGTCCGCGTGAGGCCAACTGGATCATCGGCTGCCTCCTGCTGGTGCTGGCGATGTTCGAGGGCTTCTTCGGCTACTCGCTCCCCGACGACCTGCTCTCGGGCACCGGCGTCCGCGCCGCGATGAGCGGCATCGTCCTGGGTATCCCGGTCGTCGGTACATGGATTCACTGGGCGCTGTTCGGCGGTGACTTCCCCGGCGTGATCATCATCCCGCGCCTCTACGTGCTGCACATCCTGCTCTTCCCGGGCATCATCCTGGCGCTGATCGGCGCGCACCTCGCGCTCGTCTGGTACCAGAAGCACACGCAGTTCCCCGGCCCCGGACGCACCGAGAAGAACGTGGTCGGCGTCCGGATCATGCCGGTGTTCGCCGCCAAGGCCGGCGCGATGTTCGCCTTCGTCACCGGCGTGCTCGCGATCATGTCGGGCATCTTCCAGATCAACCCGGTCTGGAACATCGGTCCGTACAACCCGGCGCAGGTGTCCGCGGGATCGCAGCCGGACATATACATGATGTGGACCGACGGCCTGATACGTCTGTTCCCGGCGTGGGAGCTCTACCTGGGCAACTACACGGTGGTCATGTCGAACTGGGTCGTGCTGATCATGACGATCATCTTCGGTGTCATGTTCGCGTACCCGTGGATCGAGAAGAAGCTGACCGGCGACGACGCGCATCACAACCTGCTGCAGCGTCCCCGCGACACCCCGGTGCGGACCGCGATCGGTGCCATGGCGTTCTCGTTCTACATCCTGCTGACGATCGCGTGCATGAACGACATCATCGCGTTCAAATTCCACATCTCACTCAACGCGACGACCTGGATCGGCCGTATCGGATTGATCATCCTGCCGCCGCTGGTCTACTTCATCGCGTACCGCTGGGCGATCTCGTTGCAGCGCAGCGACCGTGAGGTCCTGGCCCACGGCATCGAGACCGGCATCATCAAGCGGCTCCCGCAGGGTGAGTACATCGAGGTCCACCAGCCGCTCGGCCCGGTCGACAGCCACGGGCACCCGATCCCGCTCCCCTACGAGGGTGCGGCTCTGCCCAAGCGGATGAACAAACTCGGTTCGGCAGGTGCGCCGGGTACCGGCTCGATCCTCACGGCCGATCCGCCGGAGGAGCAGCTGCGCAACGTCGAACTCGAGCACGAGATCGAAGCCGGCGAACGCAAGGCTCTCCGCGAGCTGCAGGCCAAGGGCGGCAACCCCTTCGGCGAGTAGCCGACTGCGAGGAGTTCTCGCACACGACCCACCGCGGGCCGTCGAGCACCATCAGGTGCACGACGGCCCGCGGTGCGTTCCCGGCCGCACACCACTCCCCTCCCCCACGTCGCTGCCCCGGCGGGTCCGATGTGGCACGGTGTACCCCATGCGCCGGTTACCTCCCCGAAGTTCCGGTCTGTCCCAGATCACCCGCGGGATGGGCACTCTCGACGCCGAGATCTACGACTCGATCGCTCGTTCCCCGAGCCCCCTGCTGGACGCGACGATGCCGGTACTCACGCGGGCCGCCGATCACTCCAAGCTCTGGACGGCCATCGCGGTCGGGCTCGCGGTGTCCGGGCGGCCGTCTCTGCAGCGCGGCGCCGCGCGCGGGTTGGTCTCGCTCGCCGTGACGAGTGTCGTGACGAACCAGGGGGCCAAGCGCGTCCGCCGCCGGTCACGTCCCGCACACGGCCTGATCCCGCTGTCCCGACGCGGACACCGGCGCCCGACCTCGAACTCGCTGCCGTCGGGGCACTCCGCGAGCGCCGCCGCGTTCGCGGTGGGTGTGGCGGTGGAGAATCCACCTGCGGGCCTGCTGCTGTCCGCTCTGGCGGGGCTCGTGGGGTTGTCCCGGGTGGCGACCGGTGCCCACTATCCCGGCGATGTCGTCGCCGGGCTCGGCATCGGTGCCGCGATCGCGACCATCGGTGCGCGCGTCGTGCCGCCCATCACCGAACCGTCACTGTCTCTTGCCGCACCGTCGGTCGTCGATGTGCGCCCCAATTCCGACGGTGCAGGTCTGGTCGTCGTCGTGAACCCGGGGTCCGCGGATGGCCGCGGGCGTCGTGTGGTCGAGACGATCCGTGGGAGACTGCCGGCCGCCGAGATCATCGAACTCGACGAGACCGACGACATGGCAGCCGTTTTCGCCGAAGCCGCGACCCGCGCGGAGATCCTCGGGGTGGCCGGCGGCGACGGCACCGTGGCATGCGCAGCCGCACCGGCACTCGCCGCCGACATCCCGCTCGCGGTCTTCCCGGCCGGCACCTTCAACCACTTCGCCCGCGACATCGGTTGCGGCACGGTGGACGCCACCATCGCGGCCATCCGGTCCGGGTCGGCGTCCCGGGTCGACGCGGTGTGGCTCAACGACTCCCGGCTGATCCTGAACACCGCCAGCATCGGCGCGCACCCCGACTTCGTCCGGATGCGGCGACGATTGCAGCGGAGGATCAGCCGGCCGCTCGCGACGGCGGCAGCTGTGCTGCACGTCCTCCGCAAGGACCCGCACGTGCGAATCGAGGTGGAGGGCCGGGTGCTCGACGCGTCGCTGTTCCTCGTCGGCAACTCGATCTACCAGCCCACCGGCTTCCTGCCCGCACGCCGTGTCCGACTCGACGACGGACTCCTCGACGTACGGATTCTCGAGACGAGCCACCGCTGGGCGGCACTGCGGCTCTTGGGCTCACTGGCCCTCGGACGCCTCGAGCGCTCCCACCTGTACCACGAGATGCAGGTTCCCGAGTTCCGGTTCACGGCCGTCGACGGCCCTGTCGCCGTCTCGCACGATGGCGAGGTCGAGGATTCGTACTCCCGGGCCGACTTCCGGGTCGACTACCGCGTCCTCAAGGTGTTCCGGCCCGCCCGAGAGCGGTCCTGACCCGGCAGGCCGACCGCACCTCCACCGCAACGCGACGAGCCCCACCGGTGATATCCGGTGGGGCTCGTCGCGTGCAGGTCGTACATGGCGTGTGGTGCGCCGCCTCAGTGCTTCTCGGGACCGACGTGGTACTCGAAGACCAGTCCGGCAGACGTGCCCATGATGACCACGGCCGCGAAGATCGAGAGCCAGAAGTTGCCGGTGGCGAAGCCGACCGCGAAGGTCGAGGCACCGAGCGCGATCAGGATGGGCCACCAGGAGTGCGGGCTGAAGAAGCCCAACTCACCGGCGCCGTCCTCGATCTCGGCGTCTTCGTAGTCCTCGGGGCGGATCTCGACGCGCCGGGCGACGAACCGGAAGAACGTGCCCGCGATGAGCGTCAGGCCGGCCGCGAAGAACAGGCCGACGACGCCGACCCACTCGATGCCCTTGCTGGTGAAACCGGTGAAGAGGGTGTACGCGACGCCCGTCAGAAAGAAGAAGGCGGTCAGCATCTCGAAGAGGCGTGCCTCGATCTTCATCGTCAGCTCACTTTCTTGGTGCAGTTGGCGAGAGTCGGGTCGTCCGGATTACCCGTGGCACCGACCGAACCGTCGGTGGCGCGGCGGGTGTCGAACGGCACCGTGGTCACCGATTCCGGCGCCTGGCAGATCGCCTCGAGAGCCTCGGCGTTCGTGGCTCCCGGGTTCGCCTCACGGAACCGGATGTAGCTGTCGAAGTCCTCCGGCGCGACCGCGCGAACCTCGAAGTTCATCATCGAGTGGTAGGTGCCGCACATCTCCGCGCAGCGGCCGACGAACGCTCCGGTCCGGTCGATCGACTTGATCTGGAAGACCGGGTCGGTCGCGTTCTGCTCCGGGAACGGGAACACGTCGCGCTTGAACAGGAACTCCGGCACCCAGAACGAGTGGATGACGTCGGCCGAGGCGATGTTGAACTCGATGCGCTTGCCGGTCGGCAGAACCAGCACGGGGATCTCCGACGACGAGCCGACCGTCTCGATCCGGTCGAACTTCAGGTAGTCGCGGATGTCGTCGTCACGACCGCCGGCCGGGCCGGGGAGCTCGCCGTGCTCGCCACCGTGGTCGCCGCCACCGGCGTGCTCGCTCTCCGAACCGCTACCGGTCTGCTCCTGGACCTCGAACGGGTTGCCGTTCTGCTCGAAGCCGTCGTAGGTCGTGCCGTCGGAGAACTCGACCTGGTTGTAACCGAACTTCCAGTTCCACTGGAACGCAGTCACATCGACGACGACCTTCGAGTCGTCGTTCTTGCTCTCGACGTTGTTCTGCACGATCACCGTGAAGTAGAAGAGCACGGCGATGATCACGAACGGGATGGCCGTGTAGGTGAGCTCCAGCGGCACGTTGTACGCGGTCTGGCGCGGGAACACGCCCTTCTTCGCGTCGTTCGCACGGTGGAACGTGATCGTCCAGAAGATCAGCGCCCAGACCAGGATGCCCATGACGAGCGCCGCGATGACCGACCAGGTCCACAGATCGACCATCTCTTTGCCGTCGGGCGTGACGCCCTCGGGCCAACCGAAACGCATCGCCTCACTGGCGTCGCAACCCGACATCAGCAGTGCGCCGAGGCCGAGAGTGGCGACGAATCCCAGTCGCTTCATCGTCCGCGACGCTGATGAGACACGCCTCGCTCGGGGCCGTCCACCGTGTGCCAATTTCACGCCTTCCTGCTCGCTCACCGGCGCCCTCGCGCCGAGGTGAGTGCATGCCACATGACCTGCACGGGGCAAGGTCTTGCCGTGGACACACAGCAATTCTTGCACCTAGTACTACGCAGCGTAGACCAACCCGCGGAAGCTGTCGGAATCGGGGCGCGATCGGTGTCGTGTCCCGCTCGTCCCTACCCGTACCGGTGTCCGCGACTCACCGACAGCCGTCCTGTTCGCTCGCGTCGTCCCACCCCCGCCACGTCGGACCGGACCGTCCGCTTCAGGCATACTCGGACGCGATCCGGCGCGGCGCGGGGAACCCGTGCGTGTACTGGCAACTGAACGGAGAGAACGAGACGTGTGTGGTCTGCTCGGCCTGCTGACATCCGACGGAACGGCCGCCGATGTCGTCGAACCGGTGGCGGTGGCCTCGCATTGCATGCGGCATCGCGGACCCGACGAACCCGGCACATGGCACGACGACGACATCGTGTTCGGGTTCAACCGGCTCTCGATCATCGACATCGAGCATTCGCATCAGCCCCTTCGCTGGGGCCCGCCCGAGAACCCCGACCGGTACGCGCTCGTGTTCAACGGCGAGATCTACAACTACCTCGAGATCCGCGCCGAACTCGCGAAGGACGAGGGCGCACTGTTCCGCACCGAGGGCGACAGCGAGGCGATCGTCGCGGCGTTCCACCACTGGGGCCCCGACGCGGTCCGACGCCTGCGCGGCATGTTCGCGTTCGCGATCTGGGACACCGAGAACCGCTCGCTCTTCCTCGCCCGCGATCCGTTCGGCATCAAGCCGCTGTTCGTGGCGTCGGGACCCGGCGGGCTGATCTTCGGCAGTGAGAAGAAGAGCCTTCTCGAACTGATCGAGCGGGTCGGGTTGTCCACGGAGCTCGATCCCCGCGCCATCGAGCACTACACCGTGCTGCAGTACGTCCCCGAGCCCGAGACCATCCACGCCTCGATCCGGCGACTGGAGTCGGGCTGCCACGCGACCGCGACGCCGGGGAGTCCCCTGTCGATCCGGCGCTACTTCACCCCCCAGTTCGGTGTCCGTCCGGTCACCGACGCCACCCGTCAGAAGCGCTACGACGAGATCGCCGACGTCCTCGCCGATTCCGTCGCCAAGCACATGCGCGCCGACGTCACGGTCGGGTCGTTCCTCTCCGGCGGAATCGACTCGACGGCGATCGCCGCGCTCGCGATCCGGCACAACCCCGACCTCATCACCTTCACCACCGGTTTCGAGCGCGAGGGCTACTCGGAGGTCGATGTCGCCGCCGAGTCCGCGGAGGCGATCGGCGCCCGGCACGTCGTGAAGGTCGTCGGGCCGTCGGAGTTCATCGAGGCGATTCCCTCGATCGTCTGGTATCTCGACGACCCGGTCGCCGACCCCGCGCTCGTCCCGTTGTATTTCGTGGCGGCCGAGGCACGTAAACACGTCAAGGTCGTGCTCTCCGGGGAGGGCGCCGACGAGTTGTTCGGCGGTTACACGATCTACAAGGAACCGCTGTCCCTCGCCGCCTTCGACCGGCTACCCCGTGTGCTGCGGCGTGCCGCCGGCAAGGTCTCCGAGCGGATTCCGGAGGGAACCCGCGGCAAGAGCCTGCTCCACCGCGGCTCACTCACGCTCGAGGAGCGCTACTACGGCAACGCCCGCAGCTTCGACGACGCGCGGCTTCGCGCGGTGTTGCGCGACTACCGCCCCGAGTGGACCCACACCGACGTCACCGCGCCGATCTACGCGATGAGCGAGGGCTGGGATCCGGTGGCCCGCATGCAGCATCTCGACCTGTTCACCTGGCTTCGTGGCGACATCCTGGTCAAGGCGGACAAGATCACGATGGCGAACTCGCTCGAGTTGCGGGTGCCCTTCCTCGACCCGGAGGTCTTCGCAATCGCCGAAGGTCTCCCCCACGACGAGAAGATCGCCCACGGCACGACGAAGTACGCGTTGCGCAAGGCACTGGAGCAGATCGTCCCGGCGCATGTCCTGCACCGCAAGAAACTCGGCTTCCCGGTCCCGATCCGGCACTGGCTGGCCGGTACGGAGATGTTCGACTGGGCGCACGAGACCATCACGAACTCCCAGACCGACCACATCTTCGCCAAGGACGCGGTACTCGCGATGCTGAACGAGCATCGAGAGGGCGTGGTGGACAACAGCCGTCGACTCTGGACGGTCCTGATGTTCATGGTCTGGCACGGCATCTTCGTCGAGGGCACGATCGTCCCGGAGATCATCGATCACACCTACCCGGTGCGGGTCTAGTCCGGAATCCCGCTCTGCGGCAACCGAACCGCCCCTGCAAACCGCCCTGAGCAACGGAGTCGACGACGATGGGTCGCCGAGTCCCGCACGGAGGGCTTCTTTCGGGGGCGTTTTTCGGGGGCGGTTGTCGGCTGGGCGGCTCAGTGGGCGAGCTTGAGACCGATGACCCCGCCCACGATCATCAGCAGGAAGAACACCTTGAGTACCGAGACCGCCTGTTCACCGGTGGCCATCGCGTAGACGACGGTCAGCACCGCGCCGATGCCGACCCACACCGCGTACGCGGTCCCGACCGGCAGGTCGCGCATCGCGTAGGCCAGTCCGGCCATGCTCGCCGCGAGTGCCACGATAAAGACCACCGACGGGCCGAGTCGGCTGAAACCCTCCGACTTGCCCAGCGCGGTCGCCCATACGGCTTCCAGCACACCGGACACCACCAGGATCAGCCACGACATGACGCCTCCTCCGGGCCGTCTTGTCGCACACCGGGTACAGCACCCCTCGTCCGGGAGCCCTCGATCGGGACTCCGTTCCAACGTCTCACGCCCGGGCGCGGGTGGCAACGTCAGACGCGTCACCACCCGGGACCGGCCGGCTCAGCCGGCGAACGCCGCCTTGATCTCCGCGGCGGCCTCGGTGCCGTAGGCGCCTTCGATCCGGGCCAGGGCCGAGTCCGACTCCCACGACCAATCCTGCGTGGAGACGGTCTCGAGCACGAGGACCGCGACCATCGAGCCGACCTGCGCGGCACGTTCGAAGCCGAGCCCCTTGGACAGCGCGGACAGGAACCCGGCACGGAAACCGTCGCCGACACCCGTCGGGTCGACCTTCGCCGTCTCCGGCACGACGGGCACGTGAATGCGGGTGCCGTCGCGGTCGACGATCTCGACGCCGTCCTTGCCGAGGGTCGTGACGCGGACGCCGACCATCTCGGCGACCTGCGCCTCGGACAGCCCGGCCTTCTGCCGCAGGAGTCCCCACTCGTACTCGTTGGTGAACAGGTAGGCGGCGCCGTCGATGAGCGTGCGGGTCTGCTCGCCGTCGAGGCGAGCGAGCTGCTGCGACGGGTCGGCGGCGAACGGGATGCCGGCAGTCCGGCACTCCTCGGTGTGACGGAGCATGCCGGCCGGGTCGTCGGCACCGATGAGGACGAGATCCGGCGCACCGACCTCGGCGATGACCTCGGTCAGGGCGATGTCCCGACTCTCGCTCATCGCACCCGCGTAGAACGTGGCCAGCTGGGCCATCGTCTCGTCGGTCGTGCACATGAAGCGAGCGGTGTGGTGGGATTCCGACACCCGGACACCGCGGCAGTCGACACCGTTGGACTCGAGCCACTGGCGATAGTCGTGGAAGTCGGACCCGACGGCGCCGACCAGGACCGGGGCGCCGCCGAGCTGCCCCATCGCGTAGCAGATGTTCCCGCCGACACCGCCGCGCCGGACGACGAGGTCCTCCACCAGAAAGCTGAGGGAGATGTGTTCGAGGTGGTCACCGAGCAGCTGCTCGGAGAACTTGCCCGCGAACTTCATCAGATGATCGGTTGCGATGGACCCGCACACAACGATTGCCACTGGAGATCTCAGCCCTTCATGTGGTTGCCCGCCAGGCGATGCCGGCAGGTGGTGACCCTATAGGGAATGACACAGACAGGTGTCCACGCTACTCACACCCTCAGCACACGACACCGGCCGCACCCCCGAGGGATGCGGCCGGCGTGGAAAGCCTCTGACGAGCGTCGCGTCAGTTGAACGAGTCGCCGCAGGCACAGCTGCCGGTGGCGTTCGGGTTGTCGATGGTGAAGCCCTGCTTCTCGATGGTGTCGACGAAGTCGATGGTGGCTCCCTGGACGTAGGGAGAACTCATCCGGTCGACGGCGAGCTTGACGCCGCCGAAGTCGGTGGTGATGTCCCCGTCGAGGGTGCGATCGTCGAAGAAGAGCTGGTATCGCAGGCCCGCGCAACCACCCGGCTGTACGGCGATACGAAGCGCGAGGTCGTCGCGGCCCTCCTGATCGAGCAGCGCCTTCGCCTTGGACGCGGCAGCGTCGCTGAGGATGACGCCGGTGCTCGTGGCTGTGCCCGTTTCGTTCTGCACGGTCATGGATGCTCCTGTAGGTGGTGTGGTCCCGATGCGATGTGGCCCGATGCCGTCGTGGGTGGCGGCCCCGCACGGTCGTTCGGGATTCACCCCGCTCGCCGGGAGGTCGACCGGTTGTGCCCGTGCGTATAACCGTACTCCTCCCCGTGGTATTCCCGTCCAGTCGGACGGGCGTTTCCGCGGGGTTCCGCGCCCGGTCTCGCCCGCCGGTCCGGTCAGGGTCAGCCCGGCGCGACCGCCGACCCGAGGTCCGACGCGACCGACTCCGTGAGCGCCGCCAGCTGGTTCTCCGCATCGTTCATCGCGACCTCGACCGAACCGGCGACCTCCACGATCGCATGTGCCGCCGCGACGCCGGCCGCGGCGATCTCGTCCGCGCTCAGCGCGACCTGTCCCGCGAGGACGATCGTCGCGGCACCGGCGCCCCGGGCGCCGAGTGACGACGCGGCGGAGTGCAGCGCGGAGACGACCTTGCCCCGCAGGGTCTGCGCGTCGAACTTTCCCTCACCGGTGACGACGACGTCCGCGGCGGCGACCTCGGCGGCCAGGCCGGTCGCCTCCGCGACGACAGTGGCACCGGACACCCGCGTACCGCCGAGCGCGAGGAGCGCCGCACCCAGGCCACCCGCGGCACCGGCACCCGGCTCGTCGACGATGTCCCGACCGGCGAGGTCGGCCAGGACCCGCGACCAGTCGCCGAGACGCTTCTCGAGCAGTTCGACGGTCGCGGGGTCGGCCCCCTTCTGCGGACCGAACACCGTCGCGGCGCCCTGCGGGCCGAGGAGCGGGTTCTCCACATCGGACGCCACGATCAGCTCAACGCCGCGTAGTCGTTCGCGGGCCCGCGCGGCTCCACCGAGAGCGTCCATCAGCCCCGCACCGCCGTCGGTCGTGGCACTGCCTCCGAGGCCGACGACGATCCGACCCGCCCCGCGCGCCAACGCCGCGACGACGAGTTCCCCGACACCTCGGGTATCGGCCCCCAACGCCGTTCGCGGCGTCGGCGAGCCGCCCAGCTGGTGCAGTCCGCACGCCTGCGCGCATTCGATGTAGGCGACCGAGACCTCGGTCGACCGATCGTCGAACAGCCACCTCGCGATGACTCCCGCGCCGAGGGGGCCGGAGACCGACTCGGCGAGCTCGGTCCCGAATCGAGACGCGAGAACGTCGACGAAACCCGGCCCGCCGTCGGACTGCGGGGCCACGACGAGCTCGTCAGTCGGCCGCGTAGCGCGCCACCCCCGGGCGATCGCACGCGCGGCGACCACCGCGGACATCGTGTCGCCGAACGAGTCCGGGGCGATCAGGATGCGCATCGAGACCCTGCCGCAGACTCTGTGCGTGCCGCACCGCGCGTCGTATCGTTCCCGGTCATGAGCACGGAGTATAGGTAGCCGGCCCCACCCCGGCAGCGCGACTTCGGCGCCCGCGGGACCCACCGGGATGACGCCGGGACCGTCGCGGCCCCCTCCTCGGCGCGCCGGCGAGCGGTGACCACCCGATAGCAACGACCACGCGTTTGTCTCGCGACACCGATCACCTAGGCTCTACAGGCGTGAAGCTGCCATGGAAGAAGGACGACACCCAGGCGGATTCCGGCGACAGCTCGGTCTCCACCTACACCGCCGACGACGAGTCCGGCACCGACGTCGCGCCCTCGGCCAAGGGCAGCAAGTACACCCCGGGCAAGGGACGGCCCACGCCGTCCCGCCGGCAGGCCGAGAACAGGCGGCGCGGACCCGTCGCACCGCCGCCGACGAATCGTTCCGAGGCACGCGCCCGCAAGAAGGAACTCAAGTCCACGCTCTCCAAAGAGGAGAAGCGCCAACTCTCCACCGAGCGTCGCGAGAAGCGGCTCAAGCAGCGGGAACGGATGATGGCGGGCGACGAGGCCTACCTGATGCCGCGCGACAAGGGCTCCTCGCGGCGCTACACCCGCGACATCGTCGACGCCCGGCGCAATTTCGCCGGGTTGTTCATGCCGTTCGCCATCCTGTTGATCGTGCTCATGTTCCTGGTCCCGCAGGCCGCGGCGTTGACGAACCTGATCCTGGTCGCCTTCGTCGTGCTCATGGCGATCGACGGTGTGATCCTGGGACGCATGGTCAACAGGCGCGTCGCCGAACGCTTCCCCGAGTCCAGCGACGGAGGCTTCAAGCTGGGTTGGTATGCGTTCACCCGCGCGATGCAGCTGCGCAAGATGCGCGCTCCGAAACCGATGGTCTCGCCGGGCGACGAAGTCTGATAGATGACCGATCGCGCAGTGCGCACCCTCGTCCTGGGAGGCGTGCGCTCGGGTAAGTCCGCGCACGGCGAGTCGCTGCTCGGCGGCCACCAGCAGATCCGCTACCTGGCCACCGGACCGCTCACGTCGTCCGACGGGGAGTGGATGGACCGCGTCCGGGTACATCGCGAACGCCGCGACGACCGGTACACGACGATCGAGACCACCGATCTTGGGCACGCACTCCGCGCCGCACCCGACATCCCGGCCCTCGTCGACGATCTCGGCAACTGGCTCACCGCGCAGATCGACGCCGTCCACGGCTGGACCTCGGGTTCGGAAATCGACCTCGACGGCCCGATCGACGACCTCTGCGACGCACTGCGCGCGATGTCGGCCGATGTGGTGCTGATCAGCCCGGAAGCCGGGCTCTCGCTCGTGCCGCCCACCCCGGCCGGCCGGGTGTTCCAGGACCTGCTCGGAACCCTCAACGGCCGGATCGCCGCGGTGTGCGAGCGGGTCGATCTCGTCGTCGCAGGCCGGGTTCTCCACCTCCCGGCCGAGCCGGCGGCGACGACCTCGCACCCGGCGGATGTCGTCGGGGCGCCGGCCGAGGCTGCCCCGCACCAGGGCACCGCCGACAGTGCCGACGCGATGTCGGACGCGGCGACGACTGCGCCCGACCGCGGCGAATCCACCCCGACCATCGCGTCCATGAACGCGACCACTGTCAGCGCAGCACCGGAACCCGTTGCCGGCGTGGGCGTTTCCGAGCGACCCCGGCCCGACCCGACGGATGCCGAGGTGTTCGCGCCGATCACGCCGCCGGACGAGGCGGTCGCTCAGGACGCGCGCAACCGCCAGGCGAGCCTCACGAAGCCACCGGGATCGCTCGGCCGCGTCGAGGAGATCGGCGTCTGGATCGCCGCATGCCAGGGTCAGTGCCCGCCCGCGCCCCTCACTTCCCCCACCGTCGTCGTCTTCGCCGGCGACCACGGCGTCGCCCGCGGCGGGGTGTCGGCGTTCCCGCCCGAGGTGACCGCCCAGATGGTCGCCAACATCTCCGCGGGCGGTGCCGCGGTGAACGTGATGGCCGGGCGCGTCGGCGCAACGGTGAAGGTCGTCGACATGTCCGTGGACGCCGACACCTCACCGGAACTGTCGCGGTACAAGGTCCGGCGCAGCAGCGAGGACCTCCGCACCACCGACGCCATCACTCTCGCCGAAGCCCGCCAGGCCCTGGCCGCCGGCCGCGCCATCGCCGACGATCTCGTCGACTCGGGCACCGATCTGCTGATCGCGGGCGAGATGGGCATCGGCAACACCACCCCGGCGACCGTCCTCGTGGGCGCGCTGACCCGTCGCGAGCCGGTCGAGATCGTCGGCCGCGGCACCGGCGTCGACGACGCCGGGTGGATGCGCAAGACCGCCGCCATCCGCGACGGTATGCGCCGTGCGCGCAAGGTGATCCACGACCCGCTCGCGCTGCTCGCCGCCGTCGGCGGGGCCGATCTGGCCGCCACCGTCGGCTTCCTCGCCCAGGCGGCCCTGCGCCGCACACCGGTCATCCTCGACGGCGTGGTGATCACCGCCGCGGCGATGGTCGCCAACGAACTCGCGCCGGGGGCGATGCGCTGGTGGATCGCCGGACACCGGTCGGTCGAACCCGCACATCAGATCGCACTCGACCATCTCGACCTCGTTCCGGTGCTCGACCTCTCGATGCGACTCGGCGAGGGCAGCGGCGCCGTCCTGGCGTTGCCGATCGTGCAGTCGGCCGCCGACCTGCTCGTCTCGATGGCCACCTTCGACGAGGCCGGGGTGACCGACAACGGCGCCCCAGATGCAGACACCACCGACGACACCGAGACAGCCTGACGCCGAACGGATCCGCCATGATTCCGCCGACCCGGACGCTCCGGACCGCGTTCAGTTGGCTCACGATCGCGCCCGTCGGGGGTCACGACACGTCGGCCGCCCCCGATCGGTCGCTGGGGGCCGCGGTGATGGCGGCGGTCCCGGTGGTGGGCGCGGTACTGGGTGCCGCGTCGGCGATCGTGGCCTTCGGCCTCGCGCACACCGGGCTCCCCATGCTGATGATCGGGGTGCTCGTCGTCGTCCTGATCGCCGCCGCCACCCGTGGCATGCATCTCGACGGGCTCGCCGACACCGCCGACGGATTGGGATGCTACGGGCCGCCCGAGCGTGTCACCGAGGTCATGCGCAGCGGTACCGTGGGACCGTTCGGCGTGGCGACCTTGGTCCTCACGCTCGCCGTACAGGCGACCGGATTCGCTGCGCTCGCAGATGAATCACGGTGGTACGAAATAGCTTTCGCCATCGCACTCGGCCGGCTCGGCGCCGTCATCGGCACCCGCCGGTCACTGGAACCGGCCCATCCCAACGGCTTCGGCGCGCTGGTGGCGGGTACCCAGCGCACCTCCGTCGTCGTGTGGCTGCTCCTCGCACTCGCCGCGACCGTGCCACTCGGACTGTCGCCCAACGGATTCGACGGCGGCCACCTCGAGGCGGCCACCGTCGTCCGGGGCGTCATGGTCGTGCTGTGCGTCGCGGCATTCGCCTGGTGGTTCACCCGGCACTGCGCGCGGCGGATGGGCGGGATGAGCGGCGACGTGCTGGGCGCGACGATCGAACTCGGGGTCGCGCTCGGCGTCGTCGGCCTGCTGCTCTGACCGCCGCGCCGTTGCTCAGCGGCGGTAGAGCTCCGTCATCCACCCGTGGGTGTCGGCGAACGTCCCGCGCTGGATGCCGGTGAGGGTGTCCCGCAACGCCTGGGTCACCTCACCGGTTTCGCCGTTGTTGATGGTGTAGTCCTCGCCCTCACCCTTGACCCGACCGACCGGGGTGATGACCGCAGCAGTGCCGCAGGCGAACACCTCGGTGATGTCGCCCGACGCCACACCCTTGCGCAGCTCTTCGGTGGTGATCTTGCGCTCTTCGACCTCGAAGCCGGCATCGGTGGCCAGTGTGAGTAGCGACGAACGCGTGATGCCGGGCAGCAGCGATCCCGACAGCTCCGGGGTAACCAAGCGGGCGTCGGCGCCTGAGCCGAACACGAAGAACAGATTCATGCCGCCCATCTCCTCGATGAAGCGGCGCTCGATCGCATCGAGCCACACGACCTGGTCGCACCCCTGCTCGGTGGCCTGTCGCTGCGCGAGGAACGCGGCGGCGTAGTTGCCACCGCACTTGGCGAACCCGGTCCCCCCCGGCGCCGCTCGCACGTACTCGGTGGAGAGCCAGACACTCACCGGCTTGATGCCGCCGGCGAAGTAGGCGCCTGCGGGCGACGCGATGACCGAATAGATGTACTGGGTGGACGGCGCATTCACGCCCAGGCTCGCCTGCGAGGCGAACATGAACGGGCGCAGATACAGCGAATCCTCGCCACCGGCGGCGGGCACCCATTCGTTGTCCGCGTCCAGCAGTGCCTTGAGCGAGGCGATGAAGTCCTCGACCGGCAGCGCCGGCATCGCGAGTCGCTCGGCGCTGCGCTGCAACCGCGCCGCGTTGGCCTCGGGCCGGAACGCGGCGATCGAACCGTCCGGCTGCCGGTAGGCCTTCAACCCCTCGAACACCTCTTGGCCGTAGTGCAGAACCGTCGCCGCCGGGTCCAGCGCGATCGGACCGTACGGCTTCACCGTGGCGCTGTGCCAGCCCACCTCGGCGTCATAGTCGATCATCACCATGTTGTCGGTGAAATGGCGCCCGAATCCCGGGGCGGACAGGATCTCCGCGCGCCGGCCCTCAGACACCGGGTGCGGGTGCTCGGTACGGTTGAACTCCAAGGTCATGGCGCCATCGTACCGTCGGCCACAAGAGCATTTCCGCGCCCGGTCGGGTCACCGCAGGACCCCGGTGGGGCGTCGTCGAAGT
Source organism: Gordonia sp. NPDC058843 (assembly GCF_042743165.1). Classification (NCBI taxonomy): domain Bacteria; kingdom Bacillati; phylum Actinomycetota; class Actinomycetes; order Mycobacteriales; family Gordoniaceae; genus Gordonia; species Gordonia sp. NPDC058843. The sequence goes on along the minus strand of NZ_JBHYNC010000013.1, from coordinate 46,148 downwards.
GCTCGCAGGTCACACGTGTGACGGCACGAACGGCGGGATCACGACCTCGCACGCCAGGTCGCGGCCACGGACGTCGACGACGACCTCGTCACCCTTCCGCACCCCCGACGCCGTGTCCAGCAACGCCAGTGCGATGCCCTGTTTCAGGGTGGGCGAGAACGTGCCCGACGTACAGGTCCCGATCTGGTCGGCACCCCCGGAGTCACCGGCGAGACGGACCGCGCACCCCGCCCGCGGGACCCCACGACCGGTCGCCCGCAAACCGTAGAGTCGACGCGACGGACCGGCCTCCTTCTCGGCCAGCAGGGCATCGCGACCGAAGAACGACGGCTTGTCCCAGCCGACCGCCCAGCTCGACCGCGCCTGCACCGGAGAGATGTCCGGGCCCAGCTCGTGCCCGTGCAGCGCATAGCCCATCTCGGTCCGCAGGGTGTCCCGCGCGCCCAGACCCGCGGGCAACCCGCCGGCTGCGGTGATCGCCTCCAGCAGGACGTCGAAGACGGCGCCCGCGTCGTCCCACCGCGGCACGATCTCGTAACCCCGTTCCCCGGTGTAGCCGGTCCGGCAGACCCGTACCCGGGCCGTTCCGCCCGGCGTCGCCAGCTCGGCGTCGGCAAAGGCCATGTACTCCATGTCGGCGGGCAACCCGAGTCCGGTCAGGATGTCCGCGGACTTCGGCCCTTGCACCGCCAGGACAGCCAGGTCGCGGTGCCGGTCGGTGATCGAGATTCCCTCCGGCGCAACCGCTTGCAACTGGGCGACGACGGCCGCGGTGTTCGCCGCATTGGGCACCAGGAACACCTCGTCGTCACCCACCAGGTACGCGATCAGATCGTCGACGACTCCGCCGGAGTCGTTGCAGCACAACGTGTACTGCGCCTTACCCGGGACGATCTTGCCGAGGTCGTTGGTGAGCGTCGAGTTGACGAATGCCGCCGCACCCGCGCCCGACACCAGCGCCTTGCCGAGATGACTGACGTCGAAGATGCCCACGGCCTCCCGCACCGCGGCGTGCTCGGCGACCGTGCCCGAGTACGACACCGGCATGTTCCAGCCACCGAACTCGGCGAATGTCGCGCCCAGGGCGGCATGGCGGTCGGCGATCGGCCCGGCGAGGAGTTCACTCATGGCGCCCACGCTATCGGGCGGCCCGTGCCCCCGGGCGCCGACCGTGCGAGACGGCACCACTGGCGGATGGGGGTTCGTGGCACCCCCGGCCGCGGCGCCGCTGTGGCAGAGTTGACCGGGTGAGCAAGAACGACACCGTCGACCGCGCACGCGGCCCCGAACTCGAACTGTCCACCTCGATCGGCAAGGACGATTCCGTCCTTGTCATCGGCCTGATCAGCGCGTCGTCGCCCGACGACGAGGGCGCCGGCCCCGCTGCCGAACCGACGCTCGCCATCGGCGACGGCCTCCTCGACGACGCCCAGGCCGCCGCCATCAGCGCCGCACTGACCGCGCTCGGCGCCACCGGCTCGCACGGCGAGGTCACCCGGACCGCGGCCCCCGACACGCTGCCGGTCGGTGTCGTCGTCGCCGTCGGCCTCGGCGACGCCGACAACCTCGACGACGCCGATCAGGTTCGCCAGGCAGCGGGCATCGTGGCCCGCGAGCTCGATGGACACGAGTCGGTGGCCACCACGCTCTCCTCGACCGACCTGGTCGCCGCGGCCGAGGGACTGTTCCTCGGCGCCTACCGGTTCGACGAGTTCCGCTCGGACAAGTCGAAGCCGAAGAAGACTCCGCCGCAACGCATCACGCTGCTCGTCGAGTCGAAGTCCAAGGAGGCCAAGGCCGGCCTGGAACGCGCGATCGCGGTCGCCGACTCTGTCGCCATCGCACGCGACTTCGTCAACACCCCGCCGAGCCACCTCTATCCCGAGGAGTTCGCCGCCCGTGCGCGCACGCTCGGGAGCAAGGCCGGCCTCAAGGTCGAGATCCTCGACGACAAGCAGCTCGAGGCCCAGGGTTACGGCGGGATCATCGGCGTGGGCAAGGGCTCCTCCCGGCTCCCCCGCCTCGTCCGACTGACCCACGCCGCGAAGAAGTCGCCCACGAAGGTGGCACTCGTCGGCAAGGGCATCACCTTCGACACCGGCGGCATCTCGATCAAGCCTGCCGCCAACATGGACGCCATGACCTCCGACATGGGCGGTGCCGCCGCGGTCATCGCGACGACGATCCTGGCCGCACGCCTCGACATCGACGTCACGGTCACCGCGACCGTGCCGATGGCCGAGAACATGCCGTCGTCGACCGCCCAGCGCCCGGGTGATGTCCTGACGCAGTACGGCGGACGCACCGTGGAGGTCCTCAACACCGATGCCGAAGGTCGCCTGATCCTCGCCGACGCGATCGTGCGGGCCTGCGAGGACGATCCCGACTACCTCATCGACACCGCGACCCTGACCGGTGCGCAGATGGTGGCGCTCGGTACCCGGACCCCCGGCGTCATGGGCACCGACGAGTTCCGCGACCGCGTGGCGGCCCGGTCGGCCGATGTCGGCGAGAACGCCTGGGCCATGCCGCTGCCCGCGGAACTGCGCGCCGATCTGAAGTCGCGCGTGGCGGACCTGGCGAACGTCACCCCGCACCGCTGGGGCGGCATGCTGGCCGCCGGGATCTTCCTGAAGGAGTTCGTGCCCGAGGACGTGCAGTGGGCCCACATCGACATCGCCGGACCCGCCTTCAACACCGGCGGGCCGTGGGGATACACCACGAAGGGCGGTACGGGCGTACCCGTCCGGACCATCGCCGCGGTGCTCGAGGACATCGCCGCGAACGGCTGACCGAACGGCCGGCAGACAGTGACCGACACCCGCGACGGGCCCGATGAGAATCGTTACCGACGAGTACGAGCCGAACCGAGTCGGCGACGCACCGTGCGGGTAGGGTTGGCCGCGGGGATGAGCGGCTGATCCGCCACTCATCTGCGCGGTCTGAAGAACCGCCCCCGACCCCGTGCCCACGGCGCACACACCATTGGGCATCACCTACAGACCACCACGTCGAGTTCAGGAGTTCACAACGATGGCCTTCTCCGTCCAGATGCCCGCCCTTGGTGAAAGTGTCACCGAGGGGACAGTCACCCGGTGGCTGAAGGAGGAGGGCGACACCGTCGAGGCCGACGAGCCATTGCTCGAGGTGTCGACCGACAAGGTGGACACCGAGATCCCGGCCCCCACTTCGGGTGTGCTGACGAAGATCATCGCCCAGGAAGACGACGTCGTCGAGGTCGGCGGCGACCTCGCCCTGATCGGTGATGCCGACGAGGCCGGATCGGACGACTCCGGTTCCGACTCCGCCGGTGGCGACGAGCCCACCGACGCCGCTCCGGAGCCCGAGCCCGAGCAGGCGGCCGAGGAGCCCTCCGTCGACGAGGACGCTCCCGCCGAGAAGCCCACGGCCGACACCGGTTCCGGCTCCGCCGAGGGCACAGATGTCCTGATGCCCGAACTCGGTGAGTCGGTCACCGAGGGCACGGTCACCAACTGGCTGAAGTCCGTGGGCGACGAGGTGGCCGCCGACGAGCCGCTGCTCGAGGTCTCCACCGACAAGGTCGACACCGAGATCCCCTCTCCCGTCGCCGGCACCCTGCTGGAGATCCTCGCGCAGGAGGACGACGTCATCGAGGTCGGCGGCAAGCTCGCCGTCATCGGCGACGCCTCGGCCGCGCCGTCGAAGAAGGAGCCGGAGCCCGAGCCCGAGCAGAAGTCGGAACCGGAGCCCGAGCCCGAGCCCGAACAGAAAGCCGAGCCGGAGCCGGAGCCCGAGCAGGCGCCGGCCCCCGAAGAAGAGCAGAAGCCCGAACCCAAGGCCGCCGAGTCCAAGGCAGAGGTCGCCGAGAAGTCCGATCCGCCGACCGTCGAGTCGACTCCGTACGTGACCCCGCTGGTGCGCAAGCTGGCCGCGGAGAACAACATCGATCTCAATGCGATCAAGGGCACCGGTGTCGGTGGCCGGATCCGCAAGCAGGACGTCCTCGCCGCCGCCGAAGAGGCCAAGACTCCGGCGCCGGAGGCCAAGCCTGCCGCGAAGCCCGCGGCATCGTCGGCACCAGCCGCGTCGTCGGGCTCCCCGGAGATCCGGCCCGAGCTCGCCGAACTGCGCGGGACCACCCAGAAGATCAACCGCATCCGGCAGATCACCGCCAAGAAGACCCGCGAGTCGCTGCAGCAGAGCGCCCAGCTCACCCAGGTCTTCGAGGTCGACATGACCCGCATCGCCGGGCTCCGCAAGGCGGCAAAGGAGAGCTTCAAGGCGTCCGAAGGTGTCAACCTGACGTACCTCCCGTTCATCGCGAAGGCTGTCGTGGAGGCGCTGAAGGCGCATCCCAACGTGAACGCGTCGATCGACGAGGACAAGAAGGAGATCACCTACTACGACAAGGTGCATCTCGGTATTGCCGTCGACACCCCGCAGGGACTGCTGTCGCCGGTCATCCACAACGCCGACGATCTGTCGATCGCAGGTCTGGCACGCGCCATCGCGGACATCGCGGGACGGGCACGCTCCAACGGCCTCAAGCCCGACGAGCTCGCCGGCGGCACCTTCACCATCACCAACATCGGCAGCCAGGGTGCGCTGTTCGACACCCCGATCCTGGTTCCGCCGCAGGCGGCGATGCTCGGTACCGGAGCGATCGTCAAGCGCCCGGTCGTCATCACCGGCGAGGACGGCTCGGAATCGATCGCGGTGCGCTCGATGTCCTACCTACCGCTGACCTACGATCACCGTCTCATCGACGGCGCCGACGCCGGCCGCTTCCTCACCACGGTGAAGAAGCGTCTCGAAGAGGCCGCCTTCGCCGCGGACCTGGGCCTCTAGCCCAGATCTCCTTCAGACGGCACACCGAGGACACACGATGCGCATCGCCGTCGCAGGTTCACAGGGACTCATCGGCAACGCCCTGGTCAATTCGCTGCGCGCGGCGGGCCACACGGTCACACGTCTGGTCCGCCGCGAGGCACGCGCCGATGACGAGTTCAGCTGGGATCCCGAGACGATCGGTGTCCCGCACGAGAGTCTCGAGGGCGTCGAGGCGGTGGTGTCGCTGGGTGGCGTGGGAGTCGGCAACGGCCGGTGGACCGGCCGGTTCAAGCAAGAACTGCGAGACTCCCGGATCACGCCGACCGAGGTACTCGCCGAGGCCGTGCGCGACCTCGGCATCCGCACATTCCTGAGTGCGAGTGCGTCCGGCTACTACGGCGACACCGGCAGCCGTCCCGCCGTCGAGACCGACGGTCCCGGAGAGGGTTTCCTCGCGAACCTGGTCGTCGACTGGGAGACCGCCGCCCGTACCAACGTCGGTGCCGACACCCGCCTGGTCCTCCTGCGGACCGCGCCGGTACTCAGCGCGCAGGGCGGCCTCCTCGGGAAGCTCCGTCCGTTGTTCAAGCTCGGCCTCGGCGGGCCGATCGGCGACGGGAAGCAGTACTTCTCGTGGATCAGCCTGATCGACGAGGTACGTGCCATCGAATTCCTCCTCGAATCCGATGTGTCGGGACCGGTGAACCTGAGCGCGCCGGGCGCCGTCCCGTTCGGCGAGTTCTCGTCAGCGCTCGGCCGCGCCGTGCATCGCCCGACGGTGCTCCAGGTCCCGGCATTCGCGGCGCGCCGGGTCGGCGGCGAGATGGCCGAGGAAATGATTCTGTTCAGTCAGCGCGTTGCACCTGAGGTGCTGACCGATCACGGATTCACCTTCACCCATCCCGGTGTCGACGAGGCCCTGGCCTACGCCACCGGAGCCAACCGTCATGACTGACCGACCCATCCGCGCGAGTACCGGGCCGGTCGAGGTCCGTCGACTCGGCGTCGTGGACTATCAGGCGGCCTACGAACTCCAGCACGGTCTCGCCGCCGACCGCGCGGACGGCGTCCTCGACCACGACGTCCTGCTGCTGCTGGAACACCCCGCGACCTACACCGCGGGCAGACGCACCGAGGACTCCGACCGGCCCACGAACGGTGCGCCGGTGGTGGATGTCGACCGCGGCGGACGCATCACCTGGCACGGCCCAGGACAACTCGTCGGCTATCCCATCGTCAAGCTCGCCGAGCCCCTCGATGTCGTCGAGTACGTACGCCGCCTCGAGGCTGCGCTCATCTCGGTCTGCGCCGGACTCGGCGTGACAACCGGGCGGGTCGACGGCCGGTCGGGGGTGTGGATCACCGACGACGCCGGGGAACGCAAACTCGGGCAGATCGGCATCCGAGTCGCGCGTGGGATCGCCCTGCACGGCTTCGCGCTCAACGTCGATCCCGACATGTCGGCGTTCGAGGCGATCGTCCCCTGCGGCATCGCCGACGCCGGGGTGACCTCCCTCGCCCGCGAACTCGCACGGCCGTTGTCGGTGGAGTCGCTTCTCGACACCACTGCCGACGCGGTGGTGTCCGCGCTCGACGGCCCGACTCTCGACCCGGTGCCCGCCACCACACAGTCCGTACCACCCACCTCTGCAAGCGTAGGATCGATTCAGTGACCGCGTCCCCCCTCACCCCCGGACCCGGTGCCCCCGACGCCACACCCTCGGCATCGGCACCCGCACCCTCAACCGCCGGCCCCGCACCCGAAGGCCGCAAACTGCTGCGCCTCGAGGTGCGCAATGCGCAGACCCCCATCGAACGCAAACCGGAGTGGATCCGGACCCGCGCCACGATGGGCCCCGAGTTCACCGAACTCAAGAGCCTGGTCAAGCGTGAAGGCCTGCACACCGTCTGCGAAGAAGCCGGCTGCCCCAACATCTACGAATGCTGGGAAGACCGCGAGGCGACCTTCCTCATCGGCGGCGAACAGTGCACCCGCCGCTGCGACTTCTGCCAGATCGACACCGGCAAGCCCGACCCGCTCGACCGCGACGAGCCCCGCCGCGTCGCCGAGAGCGTGCAGGCGATGGGTCTGCGCTACTCGACCATCACCGGCGTGGCCCGTGACGACCTGCCCGACGAGGGCGCCTGGCTCTACGCCGAGACCGTTCGCGCGATCCACCGCCTGAACCCCGGTACCGGGGTGGAGAACCTCATCCCGGACTTCCACGCCAAGCCCGATCTGCTGGCCGAGGTCTTCGACGCCCGGCCCGAGGTGCTCGCACACAACCTCGAGACGGTGCCGCGCATCTTCAAGCGCATCCGCCCTGCGTTCCGCTACGAGCGGTCCCTCGAAGTTCTCACCGCTGCACGCGATTTCGGCCTGGTGACGAAGTCGAACCTCATCCTCGGCATGGGCGAGACACCGCAGGAGGTGCAGTCGGCCATCGTCGATCTGCACGAGGCGGGATGCGACATCCTGACGATCACGCAATACCTGCGTCCCTCCCCGCGGCATCATCCGGTCGAGCGCTGGGTCAAGCCCGAGGAGTTCGTCGATCACTCCGAGTTCGCCGACGAGGTCGGTTTCGCCGGTGTGATGGCGGGTCCACTGGTGCGCTCGTCGTACCGGGCAGGCCGGCTGTACGCCCAGGCGATGGCACATCACGGCCGCGAGATCTCGCCGGCTCTGGCGCACCTGGCAGCCGAGGGTTCGGCCAGCCAGGAGGCCTCCAGCCTGATGGCACGCCTCGCCCGCTGACCCTCGTCGTCGCATCCGGTGACCTTTCCGGCGGTCACCCGATGCCCCGTTCCGCCAATCCACAGACGTAAACTGGCCTCATGGCAAAGGCGCAGGTGAGCAAAGAGGTCAAGGCCGAGAAGAAGAAGGCCCGTAAAGCGGCATCGAAAGAACGGCGCCAGCAGCTCTGGCAGGCCTTCCAGATGCAGCGCAAGGACGACAAACGACTCATCCCCTACATGGTGGGTGTGATCGTCCTGTCGATCGCCGTCTTCACCGCACTCGGGTTCGTGCTCGGCTCTCCGTGGCTGCTGATCCCGCTCGGCGTCGTACTGGGCATCCTGGGCGCGTTCATCCTGTTCGGTCGCCGGGTCCAGAAGAACGTGTACACCAAGGCCGAGGGACAGCCGGGGGCCGCCGGCTGGGCGCTGGGCAACATGCGCGGACAGTGGCGGGTGAAGCAGGCCGTCGCCGGCACCTCGCAGCTCGACGCCGTACATCGCGTGATCGGCAAGCCGGGCGTCATCCTGGTCGCCGAGGGTTCCCCGACCCGCATCAAGTCGTTGCTGGGCCAGGAGAAGAAGAAGGTGGCGCGCGTCGTCGGCGACACCCCGATCTACGAGATCATGGTCGGTAACGATGATGGCCAGGTTCCGCTGTCGAAGCTCGAGCGGCACCTCAACAAGCTGCCCAGCAACATCGACCGCAAGCGGATGGAAACCCTCGAGGGCCGGCTGTCCGCCCTCGGCAGCAAGGCTCCCGGGCCCGGGATGCCCAAGGGGCCGCTCCCTGCGAACGCCAAGATGCGCAGCATGCAGCGCACGGCACGCCGACGCGGCTGACGAATCCGCCCGATCCCGTCGACCGGGCGTCCGATCCCGTCGACTGGGCGTCCGATTTCGTCGACCGTGCACCGAATTGCGTCGACTGTGCGCCCAGGTGGGTTCGACGGGCCACGACCTACGACAAAACCCACCACCGATGGAGATTCGGTGGTGGGTTTTGTGATGGCTACCGTATGCGGCGGATCGGCCGCCGTCAGCGAGTCCGGACGAGTGCGGTACCGGTTGCGCGGTCGTGTAGAGCGCGCCCGTTGTAGTCGTTGATCAGCGCCGGGACCAGGAAGATCATGAGCAGCTGACGGAAGAAGGCCCGGACGATTCCGACCGCCGCCGGGCTCAGCTCGCCGGTCGACTCGGCGGTGTTGCGCTCGGGCCCGAAATCCACTCGTGCCACCCGCATCCCGATGACGAGCTGGCCCGGGGTGAACCCGAACAAGGTCACTGCGAAGATGCCCATCACGAACCACACGCCGAGCTGTGTGGTGGCGAGGTGAGGCGAGTAGAAACCGACGAACAGCAGTGCCAGTCCGGCGGCGATCAGCCAGTCGACGAGAAGGCCGGCGACCCGCGGCCAGCCGGTCGCCAGCGATCCGGGGCCGCTCTCCGGCAGGCCGAGATCTTGCCCCCGGTGCTCGTTGTCCACGCCGTCCGCGGGACCGATCTGCGGTCCCGACAACCAGGAACCAGTGGCTCGTCCCATCGGTGATGACTCCTCTCACGCGACCGCGCACCCCCTCGGCCCGCGTCGTCGCCGCACTGGCAACCATCGTAGTCGCTGGTTGTCGCGACCCGTCCCGCCCGGTTCGGGCCTGCCGCTAGGGTTGGGGTGCGCCGAGTGCGTCGCGCCCCGGACACGCTGTGTAGCGAACACCACTGCTCGTGTAACACGGGGGAAACACGGACTTAGCGCATGGGCAACCTCGCCTCCATACGGTTGCCGTTGAGATCCGCTGCTGTTTCTCAGTGGCGGATGTGGCGTGTCCCCATACACGGACCACCGATCACGAAGGAGTCACCGCACGGTGTACAGCAGTAAAGAAGAACTACTCGAGGGCATCAAGAAGGAAGGTGTCGAGTACGTCGACATCCGATTCTGCGACCTGCCCGGTGTCATGCAGCACTTCTCGATCCCCGCGTCGGCTTTCGACGAGGACGTCTTCGAGGACGGTCTGGCATTCGACGGCTCGTCGGTGCGTGGCTTCCAGTCGATCAACGAGTCGGACATGATGCTGCTGCCCGACCCGGCCACCGCGCGGATCGACCCGTTCCGCAAGGCCAAGACGATGAACCTCAGCTTCTTCGTCCACGACCCGTTCACCCGTGAGGCCTACAGCCGCGACCCGCGCAACGTCGCCCGCAAGGCCGAGGACTACCTCGCCTCCACCGGCGTCGCCGACACCTGCTTCTTCGGCGCCGAGGCCGAGTTCTACATCTTCGACTCGGTCTCCTTCGGGTCCGAGATGAACGGCACCTTCTACGAGGTCGAGTCCGAGTCCGGCTGGTGGAACACCGCCTCGCCGACCGATCCCGACGGCAGCCCGAACCTCGGCTACAAGGTGCGCCCGAAGGGTGGCTACTTCCCCGTCGCCCCGTACGACCACTACGTCGACCTGCGCGACGAGATGTCGACGAACCTGACCAATTCGGGCTTCGAGCTCGAGCGCGGCCACCACGAGGTCGGCACCGCGGGCCAGGCGGAGATCAACTACAAGTTCAACACGCTGCTCCACGCAGCCGATGACGTGCAGCTGTTCAAGTACATCATCAAGAACACCGCGTGGCAGAACGGCAAGTCCGTCACCTTCATGCCGAAGCCGCTCTTCGGCGACAACGGCTCGGGTATGCACGCCCACCAGTCGCTGTGGAAGGACGGCAAGCCGCTGTTCCACGACGAGGCCGGCTACGCGGGCCTGTCGGATCTGGCGCGTTACTACATCGGCGGCATCCTGCACCACGCGCCGTCGCTGCTGGCGTTCACCAACCCGACCGTGAACTCCTACAAGCGTCTGGTCCCGGGCTACGAGGCCCCGATCAACCTGGTCTACAGCCAGCGCAACCGCTCGGCATGTGTGCGTATCCCGATCACCGGCAACAACCCGAAGGCCAAGCGCCTCGAGTTCCGTTGCCCGGACAGCTCGGGTAACCCGTACCTGGCGTTCGCCGCGATGATGATGGCCGGCCTGGACGGCATCAAGAACAAGATCGAGCCGCACGAGCCCGTCGACAAGGACCTCTACGAGCTCCCGCCGGAGGAGGCCAAGAGCATCCCGCAGGCTCCGACCTCGCTGGCCGCGGTCATCGACCGCCTCGAAGAGGATCACGAATACCTCACCGCCGGTGGCGTGTTCACCGAGGACCTCATCGAGACCTGGATCGCGCTGAAGCGTGAGAACGAGATCGAGCCGGTGCAGATCCGTCCGCACCCGTACGAGTTCTCCCTGTACTACGACTGCTGAGCCTCTGGGCTCGACGTCCGACCCGGCCCGCTCCGCGATCGCTCTCCGATCGCCGAGCGGGCCGTTTCGTTGCCGGATGGCCGGGACATCAATCCGCGCGAGGCGCCGTATCCGACGGGTCCACCGTGCGACGATGAGCCGCATGGGCACACTTCTGACGTCCGACGAATTCGAGATCCGGTTGCTGTTCGCGGAGTCGGTCCCGGAGGTGATGCAGTTCGTCCGCGACGTGGTCCGACGACGCGAACCGATCGCCCTCGAGCTCGAAGGGTCGGCTCACATCGTGAATCTCGCCAATGTGCGGCATTTCTCGTTGGTCGACCAGACCGCCGAGGACGACGCGCTGGACTCGGACGAGCGAACCACGGTCGTCCTCTCCATCGCCGAGGCCAAGGAGTAGAACAAGCGGCGTCGGCGTCGAGTCTCGGGTGTACCACCTAGGCGAGCCGACGACGCGTCAGGCGTCGCCCGCGGCGATGATCACCTTGAGCGCATGCTCGTCGGCCGCACGACCGAACGTGTCGTACGCCTCGTCGAACTGATCGAACGTGAACCGGTGGGTGATGAACTTCTCCGGCGTGATGTCGCCGCGTTCGATGCTCTCCAGCAGTTCGGGGGCCGTGGTGGCATTGACCAGTCCCGTGGTGATCGTGAGGTTGTTGATCCAGTCCCGCTCGATGGGGAATGTGACGCTCTCGCCGTGCACGCCCACGTTGGCGACATGCCCGCCGGGTCGTACCGAGTCGAGCGCGACGCCGAAGGTCGCCGGGACACCGACGGCCTCGATTGCCACGTCCACACCGAGCCCGCCCCGGCTGAGCTCCTTGAGCTGGGCGACCACGTCTCCGCCGGCGTTCACGTCGATCGTGTGCGTGGCTCCGAAGTCGCGGGACTGCTCGAGCCGGAACTTGTTGCCGTCCACCGCGATCACCTTCGACGCACCTGCGGCCGATGCCGTCATCACCGAAGCGAGACCGACCGGTCCGACCCCGACGACGGCGACGACGTCGCCCTCTCCGACGGCGCCGTACAGCACTCCGATCTCGTAACCGGTCGGCAGGATGTCACTGAGCATGGTGCCCTGCTCCGGCGTCACCTTCTCGGGAAGCGCGATCAGACCGTTGTCGGCGAACGGAACCCGGACGTACTCGGCTTGGGTGCCATCGATGAGGTTACCGAAGATCCATCCGATGCCACCCACCGTCTGGCAGTGCGACGTCAGACCCGCTCGGCAGAACTCGCACGTACCGCATTTGCTCACGCACGACACGATCACCCGATCCCCGACCCGCACCCGCTCACAGCCGGGACCGACCTCGGTGACCACGCCGACACCCTCGTGACCGAGAATCCGCCCCGGCGTGACCGCCGGTACGTCGCCCTTGAGGATGTGTAGATCGGTCCCGCAGATCGTGGTCACCTCCATCTTGACGATCGCGTCGGTCGGTTCCTGCAGAACGGGATCCGGAACGTCCTCCCACGCTTTCTGACCGGGACCGTGATAAACGAGAGCTTTCATCGCCGACTCCTCTGTGTGCGGGCCATGCGCGCAGCGTAAGCCCGTTCGCGCACGTGAGCCGTCTCATGTTGAGACCGCCGTCGGCCGGCGAGGCTCACCCGGAGCGGCCGTCTCCGCTCGGCGATGCGTTGGGAGTGAACACCCTCACACGTGATCCGTATCACTTTTGGGACTTGTTACTCTGCCGACTCACACGGTACGACCGTAGTTTGGACGGATGACCCGTGATGTATATGTCGAAGACCTTGTACCCGGCGACCGGATCAGCCTCGAAGGCACCCCGAGAGTGGTTCGCACCACCAGCCGTCTTGACGACAATCAGCTCCGCATCGAACTCGTGAAAGGCCACGACGACCTGAGTGAGGTCGTGTTGGACCGCACGGTCAAGCTCCAGGTCAACTGAGCCGCAGCTCATCGGATCCCGACCGCGCGAGCATTCCTCTGGGTCAGGCCGCTCGCGCGCCGTCGAGATCGCCGAACACCGCTTGGTTGTGATCGAAGGCCGCGATGGCCTCGTCGACGAGCCGATCGATTCCGTCCGGGTCGAGGGGTAGCGCGTCGAGCCGTGCCCGATACGCATCCTTGTAGCGCTTGAGTTTGTCGATCTCGTCGAACGAGTAGAAGCTCAGCGCCCCGTCTTCGACGCCGTAGTGCTCTCGCATGCGGTGGGCGACCACCTGTCCCCCGCTGAGGTCGCCGAGGTACCGGGTGTAGTGGTGGGCGACGTAGCGTGCCGGGTCAGCACGGGTGGACTCGATCGCGGCCACATACCGCGCCACCGCCGGCAACGGCGTAACGTGCGACGGATCGATGCCGAAGGACGCAAGGTCGGCGCCGAGTCGTTGCAGGCGTAGGAGTTTGGTGTCGAGCACCGCATCGGCGACCGGATCCCCGGCCAGTTCCGCCCCGACCCGTTCGAGCGCCTCGTAGACGAAGTAGAGCTGGACCGCGAGGCGCTGATACTCCCCGGTGTCCAACCGGCCCGACATCAGGTCGTCGATGAACGGCGCGTGTTCGGCGCGTTCGTGCGCCACCGCGGTGGCCGATCGGAGCCGTTCGGAGATGCTCGGGCGGTCGGCGGCCGTGGGTTCGGCATTCTGCAGATCGGGGGTCATGATGCCACCAGTGATACCACCAGAGTCCGGTGATCGGAACCCGGCAGGTAATGGGTGTCCATCGACGTCGCCACGAACCCGCGCAGGATGACGCGGTCGATGGCGACCAGCGGCCGGTTGCCGATCTGCTTGTCGGTCGGATAGCTCGGCAGGAACCCGGCGCCGGCCAGGTCGGTGCCGTCGACGAGACCGTTGGTCAGCAGGCTGCGATATTTCGCGTGATTCCAGGTGGAGTTGTAGTCCCCGATCGCGATGACCCGGCCGGGTGGGAGTTGCTCGAAATGTGCGGCGAGCGTGTCCATGTCGGCGAGCCAGTCCCAGTTCCGGCCCCACAGCGGCGCGGCCGGGTGGATGGCGAGCACCTGCGTCCCGGCTGCCCCCGGCAGATCGGTGCGGGCCTGCAGGTTGTGCAGGACCGTTCCCGGGATGTTGTACCGCTCGTCCAGCGGCCGCTTGCTGAACAGCGCGGTACCTGCCGCATACGTGTACGGAATGGCGAACTCATGTGGAAGCGTGCGGCCGATCTCGCTGCGCCGCAGTCGCTCCAATGCCTCCGGGGTGACCTCTTGCAGCGACACCAGATCGGGGTCGGCGTCGGCGACGATCTTCTCGAGCGCGTCGAGGTCGCCCCCGCCGAAGAGGAGGTTGGCCGAGACCACCGTGAATCGCTCGCCGGACGGTGCGGCCTCGGCGATCACGAGCGGCACCTGGGTGTAAGCCAGCCCGCCGACCGCCACGATCGCGAGCGCCAGCATGAACCAGCGTCGCAGGACCGCGAAGACGACGATCGCGATCAACCCGGGAATCAGTGCGAACTGCACGGCACTCGTGAGGTACAGCGCGACGTCACCGCGTGACGGGTAGAAGTGCAGGAACACGCCCAGCACCACCCCGGCGAGCATCGCCCACCCCAGGACGTACGCCGCCGCCCACAGAAATCTCGTCATCGCTCCCCCATGTGACCCGGTGTTTCCCCCGCCGGATTCATCTGTTGCCGGTGGCCCGTCGTCTTCCCGTCAGGCTCGTCTGTTCGGTGTCGACGTGTCAGGCCCCGAAGACCTTGAGCACCACGGCCTTGGCCCGGCGCGTCACGCGGAGATAGTTCTCCAGGAACTCGTTGGCCTGATCCTCCGGCCATCCGGCTGCGAAGGCGATCTGGCGCAGTTGCGTACCCGGCCCGGGCAGCTGGTCGATCGGTTTCCCGCGGACCAGGACCAGAGCGTTGCGCGCCTTCGTCGCGGTCGTCCAGGCGTCCTTCAGCAGCGCGACGTCGTTCTCCGACAGCAACTCCGCCGCGCCGATGGCGTCCAGCGACTCGAGAGTCGACGTGTTGTGCAGGCTGCGGTATCGGTGTGCGTACTTGAGCTGGAGAAGCTGCACGGTCCACTCGATGTCCGCGAGGCCGCCGCGGCCCAGTTTGGTGTGGGTGGCCGGATCGGCCCCGCGCGGCAGCCGTTCGGCGTCCACCCGGGCCTTGATCCGGCGGATCTCCTTGACGGCGTCGTTGCTGACCCCGCCGGCCGGATAACGCACGTGGTCGATCATGTGCAAGAAGTCGATGCCGAGGGCCTCGTCGCCCGCGACCTGGTGGGCGCGGAGCAGCGCCTGGACCTCCCACGGCTGCGCCCAGTGCGCGTAATAGGCGGCGTACGACGCGAGCGTCCGCACGATGGGGCCGTTGCGGCCCTCGGGGCGCAGTCCGGTGTCGACTTCCAACGGCGGATCCGCGCTGGGGCTGCCCAGCATCGATCGCACGTTCTCGGCGATCGTCTGCGCCCATTTGAGCGCCTCGGACTCCTCGGCGTCCCGATCGGGCTGACACACGAACATGACGTCGGCGTCCGAGCCGTAGCCGAGCTCACCACCGCCGAGCCGGCCCATGCCGATCACCGCGATGCGGGCCGGTGCCTGCTTTCCCCGCTCGCGCTCGGAGATGTCGACGGCCACCGTGAGCGCCGCATTCAGGACCGCCGCCCAGACGCTGGAGAGGGCCTTGCAGACCGCCGGCACATCCATCAGACCCAGGACGTCGGCGGAGGCGACGCGCACCAGTTCGGCCCGCCGATGGGAACGAGCCACGGCCACAGCGCGTTTCATGTCCGGCTGGCGGACGGTCGATGCGATGAGGCCCTTGGCGACGTCCTCGGGCCGTACGTTGCAGAGCTTGGGCCCATCGGGTCCATCGGAGTACTGGTGGATGACCTCGGGCGAGCGCGTCAGCATGTTCGCGATGTACTCCGACGTGCCCAGCACCTTCATCAGCCGTGCTGCGACGACACCGTCGTCGCGTAACAGCCGCAGGAACCAATCGGTGTCCTCCATGACGTCGCACAGTCGGCGATAGTTCAGCAGACCCGCGTCGGGATCGGGTGTGTCCCCGATGTGTTCGAGCAACTGGGGCAAGATGAGGAGCTGGATCTGACCGCGACGCCCCGGCGCATTCGACAGGGCCCGGATGTGGCTGAGCGCGCGGTCGGGCTTGGCGTAACCGAGTGCGGCCAGCCGCCTCTCGGCAGAGGTGTCGGTCAGGGTCAACTCGTCGGTCTTGAAGCGTGTGACCGCCTCGAGCAGCGGCCGGTAGAACAGTTTCTGGTGCAGGCGCCGGACCCGCAGACTCTGATGGCGTATCTGTTCGCGCAGCACGCTGGTGGCGTCGAGTTCGCCCTCGCGCCGGATGTGGGCCGCGCGGGCGAGCCAGCGCAGGGCCTCATGATCGTCGGGCTGCGGCAAGAGGTGGGTCCGCGACATCCGCTGCATCTGCAGGCGATGCTCCAGCAGACGCAAGAACTGGTACGACGCACTGAGATTCGCGGCGTCGTCGCGACCGACGTACCCGCCTGCGGTCAGCGCGGCCAGTGCGTCGACGGTCGGCATCACGCGCAGGTTCTCGTCGACCCGGCCGTGCACCATCTGCAGCAGCTGGACCGCGAACTCGACGTCACGCAGACTGCCGCGTCCCAGTTTGAGGTTGCGCTCGCGCTCGTCCTCGGGCAACAAGGACTCGACGCGGCGCCGCATCTTCTGCACCTCGGGCACGAAGTCGGGTCGCTCGGCGGCCTTCCACACCATCGGCTTGACCGCGGCGATGTAGTCGTCGGCGAGCTGCATGTCGCCGGTCATCGCGCGCGACTTCAGCAGGGCCTGGAACTCCCAGGTCTTCGCCCAGCGCTCGTAGTAGGCCACATGGGATTCGAGGGTTCGCGTCAGCGCGCCGGACTTGCCCTCGGGCCGCAGCGCGGCGTCGACCTCGAAGAACGCGAGCGAACCGATGCGCATCATCTCACCCGCGATGCGCGCCGCGGTGCCATCGGCCGGATCACTGACGAAGATGACGTCGACGTCGCTGACGTAGTTGAGCTCGCGCGCACCGCATTTGCCCATCGCGACGACGGCGAGGCGAACCGAGAGGGGTTCGTCGCCGCAGACCTCCGCGAAGGCGACGGCCAGCGCCGCGGTCAGGGCGGCATCGGCCAGGTCGGACAGGTAGGCGCCGACCTCGGGCAGCCACATCACCGGCTCGTCCTCGACGGTGGAGGCGACATCGTGGGCGGCGAGCTGCAGGATCAGGTTGCGGTAGGCCAGGCGCAATGCCACGACGGCCTTCGGGCCGGTGAGCGCGGCCCGGTACACGCGATTGCCCTTCTCGACCTCGCCGGGCACGGCCTCCGCCTCGACCGAGGCGAGCATCAGACGGTCGACCTCGGTACGGTCGGGCAGCTCGTCGGGAAGCAGCAGCCGCCAGCTCGACGGTTCGGCCACGAGGTGATCGGCGAGGGCGTCGGAGGAACCGATGACCGCGAACAGGCGCCCCCGGAACGAGCGTTCCGCACGTACCAGGGCATCGATCTCGGACCACTCGTCGCCGGCGGCGCCGCGGAGTCGGACGAGCGTGCGCAGTGCGAGGTCGGCGTCGGGAGACCGCGACAGTGCCCACAGCACATCGACCGACTCGGGAGTGTTCCAACCGAGATCGGCGAGGTCCCGCGGAGCGGAGTCGTCGAGGAGACCCAGTCGTCCCGCGCTGGGGACCGTGCTGCGTCCGGCTCGCCCGGGGGGGCCGGACCGTGCGGGGGGTCCCGATCGTGTTGTCACATCACAAAAGTAGCGACCCCGTCCGCCGAATACGACACCGCGGTCCCGGACCGGGACGACCCGGACCCTAGAGCGGCAGGTAGTTCTGCAGCTCGAACGGCGTCACGAGGCTGCGGTAGTTGGTCCATTCGGACCACTTGTTGCGCAGGAAGTAGTCGAACACGTGCTCGCCGAGAGCCTCGGCGACCAGCTCCGAGTTCTCCATCTCCTTCAGCGCATCGGCCAAGCTGCCCGGGAGCTCCTTGTAACCCATCGCACGGCGCTCGGCCGGGGTGAGCGCCCAGACGTCGTCTTCGGCCTCATCGGGCAGCTCGTAGTCCTCGTTGATGCCCTTGAGTCCGGCGGCCAGCAGGACCGCGAAGGTGAGGTACGGGTTGCACGCCGAGTCGGGGCTGCGGACCTCGACGCGCCGCGAGGAGGCCTTGTTCGGTGTGTAGAGCGGGAGGCGGATCAGCGCGGAACGGTTGGCACCGCCCCAGGTCGCCGCGGTGGGCGCCTCGCCGCCGTGGATGAGCCGCTTGTAGCTGTTGACCCACTGATTGGTGACGGCACTGATCTCCGAGGCGTGGTGCAGGATGCCGGCGATGAACTTCTTGCCGGTGGCCGAGAGCTGCATCGGGTCGTCGGGGTTGTGGAAGGCGTTGATGTCGCCCTCGAAGAGGCTCAGGTGGGTGTGCATGGCCGAACCGGGATGCTCGCTGAACGGCTTGGGCATGAAGGTCGCCCACACGCCCTCGTTGATCGCCACCTCCTTGATGAGGTAGCGGAACGTCATGACGTTGTCGGCCATCGACAGGGCGTCGGCGTAGCGCAGGTCGATCTCCTGCTGCCCGGGCGCGCCTTCGTGATGAGAGAACTCGACCGAGATCCCCATCGACTCCAGTGCCTCGATCGCATGGCGCCGGAAGTTGGGTGCGGCGTCGTGGACGGCCTGGTCGAAGTAGCCGCCGGAGTCCGCCGGGGTCGGCACCGACCCGTCGAGCGGTGCCTCCTTGAGCAGGAAGAACTCGATCTCGGGATGGACGTAGCAGCTGAAACCGAGGTCGGCGGCCTTGTTCAGCTGGCGACGCAGGACGTGACGGGAGTCGGCCCAGCTGGGGGTGCCGTCGGGCATCGCGATGTCGCAGAACATGCGCGCCGAGTGGTGCCGGCCGGCCGACGTGGTCCACGGCAGCACCTGGAAGGTCGACGGATCGGGTTTGGCGACGGTGTCGGCCTCCGAAACCCGGGAGAAGCCCTCGATGGCCGAGCCGTCGAAGCCGATACCCTCGGCGAACGCGCCTTCGAGTTCGGCCGGGGCGATCGCCACGGACTTCAGATAACCGAGCACGTCGGTGAACCACAGTCGGACGAAACGGATGTCGCGCTCTTCGAGGGTCCGCAGCACGAATTCCTTTTGGCGATCCATGGTCGCCGACCTTAGAAGTACGCTGTTAAATCCGTGTTACACGCACGAATCCAACTCGCTGTGCAGCGGTTTTGCGTGAGCCATCCCATGATGTGAGACGCACGGTTGGACGCCTGGGACTCGACAGACGATCCGGCTCGCGCGCGACCGGCGCCCGGAGTCGCACGCCACGTGTCGGCCCCACCACTCGCGTATGTGACCAATCGCATAAACATCGCCGGTCACAACGTGCCGCCCCGGTGAAACAATGGCCTACGTCCGTGTTCAACCCGGGTACCCGCCGCGCCGCTCTCCGGCCAGCCGGGACTCGAGGCAGAAAAGAGACAACGATGTCCGATTCCTCGGTTTACGGTGCGCCCGCTTCCGGCCAGTCCGCCAAGCGCCGTGTGACCCGCGTCCACCACCTCGCCCAGATGAAGGCCGAGGGTGAGAAGTGGTCGATGCTCACCGCTTACGACTACTCCTCCGCCCGCATCTTCGACGCCGCCGAGATCCCGGTGCTCCTCGTCGGTGACTCCGCGGCCAATGTCGTCCTGGGTTACGACACCACCATCCCGGTGACCCTCGACGAGATGATCCCGCTGATCCGCGCCGTCGTGCGCGGTGCACCGCATGCACTCGTCGTCGCCGACATGCCGTTCGGCAGCTACGAGATCGGGCCGCAGCACGCACTCGAGAACGCGTTCCGGATCTTCAAGGAAACCGGCGCACACGCGGTGAAACTCGAGGGCGGCGAGCGCGTGGCACCCCAGATCGCCGCGTTGACCGCGGCCGGCATCCCGGTCATGGCACACATCGGTTTCACGCCGCAGAGCGTCAACGGGCTCGGCGGGTTCCGCGTCCAGGGGCGCGGCGACGGAGCCGATCAGCTCATCGCCGATGCCATCGCCGTCCAGGAGGCGGGAGCCTTCTCCGTGGTGATGGAAATGGTCCCGGCCGACCTCGCCGGTCAGATCACCCGCAAGCTCACCATCCCGACCGTCGGTATCGGCGCGGGCAACGAGACCGACGCCCAGGTCCTGGTGTGGCAGGACATGGCCGGTCTCACCCACGGCAAGACCGCCCGCTTCGTCAAGCGGTTCGCCGATGTCGGTGGCGAATTGCGTTCGGCCGCCGAACAATACGCCGACGAGGTGCGCCGCGGAGTGTTCCCCGGTCCCGAGCACAGCTACTGACCCACGGGTTGTCCGTCCCGACTCGGCACGACCGTCGTCTCCGACGGCCAACCGCCCGTGCCGCGCCTCGACGCCTACGCTGACGTCCATGCTGAACTTCTACCCGGAGATCGAGCCCTACGCCGCCGGCCACCTCGACGTCGGTGACGGCCAGCAGATCTACTGGGAGACCTCGGGCAATCCGGACGGGAAACCCGCGGTGTTCGTGCACGGCGGGCCCGGCGGCGGAACCAGTGCGATGCAGCGCAGGTTCTTCGACCCGGCCAAGTACCGGATCGTGCTGTTCGACCAGCGCGGCTGCGGGCAGTCCCGGCCCCACATCGCCGACGGGGCCGACCTGACGGTCAACACGACGCCGCACCTCATCGCCGACATGGAACGCCTCCGTACTCACCTCGGGGTCGAGCGCTGGCAGGTCTTCGGCGGTTCCTGGGGATCGACGCTCGGTCTGGCCTACGCGCAAGCTCATCCCGAGCGGGTCACCGAACTCGTACTGCGTGGCATCTTCTTGCTGCGGCGCAGCGAGATCGACTGGTACTACAGCGGCGGGGCCGCGCACATCTACCCCGACCTGTGGGAGAGCTACCTCGCACCCATACCCGTCGACGAACGCGACGGCGACCTGGTCGAGGCGTATCACCGACTGCTCACCTCCGGCGACGTCGCGACGGCCCGCGCCGCCGCCCGCGCCTGGACGGGCTGGGAGCAAGCCACGAGTTATCTCCTCCCCCGCCCCGATGAGGACGAGGCCGACTCGTCCGAGGACGACCGGGACCGATTCGATCTCGCCTTCGCATCGATCGAGAACCATTACTTCGTCAACCACGGATTCCTACGCGACGGTCAACTCCTCGACGAGATCGACGCCATCGCCTCCATCCCCGGCGTGATCGTCCAGGGCCGGTACGACGTGGTGTGCCCGGCACGCAGCGCGTGGGACCTACACCGTGCCTGGCCCGCCGCGGATCTGCACATCGTCGCCGACGCCGGGCACGCGTCCTACGAACCGGGCATCCGGCACCACCTCATCGAGGCGACCGACCGGTTCGCGCGATAACCCGACGACGACCGTCGCATCGGATCACCAGGGGTGTGGCTCAACAGCAGATCGCCGGAGACCGGTCTCCGACTGCTGAGACACACCACTAAACTCGACAGACAGCCGTCGAGAAATCTCAGGAGGAACAGGTGGCCGCATCCGAGCAGGTCGAAGTGGAGCTCAAGTTCGACGTGGACGCCGGACACGTGGCCCCCGACCTGCGAGCCCTCCCGGGCGTCGTCTCGTCGACCACCCCGGAGACGTTCTCCCTCGACGCCACCTACTTCGACACCGAGAACCTGGACCTCGCCGGCAACAGGATCACCATGCGGCGGCGGACCGGGGGCACCGACGAGGGTTGGCATCTCAAGCGCCCCACCGACATTCCGGGAGCACGGCGCGAGCTGCAGGTGAGCTTCGACGAGGCACCCGCGGACGGGGAGGTTCCCGAGGCCCTGTCGGCCCCGGTCCTCGCCCACATCCGCGCGCGCACACTGATCCCGGTCGCGGTGATCTCGACGACGCGTACCGTGACCCGGTTGCTGGGAGCCGACGACGAGCCGCTCGCCGAACTCGCCGAGGATCTGGTGACCGCGCAGTCGCTCCTGCCGGGTGGCCATTGCCAGCAATGGGCGGAGTGGGAGTTCGAACTGCTCTCCGGCGGCACATCCAAGCTGCTCAAGGCCGCCGACAAGGCGCTGCGCGCCGGGGGCGGCCGTGAGGCGTCGAGTGCGTCGAAGCTCGCCCGGGCGATCGGCGCGACACCGACCGTGCACGAACCACGACTCTCCAAGCGGCCCACCGCACTCGAACTCGTGGTGACCGACATCGCGCTGCACCGCAATTCGCTTGTCGCCTACGACCCGCTGGTGCGGGTCGACGCCCCCGACGCCGTGCACCAGATGCGCGTGGCCTGCCGCCGACTCCGCAGCGTGTTGTCGGGCTTCCCCACCGTCCTCGACGCCTCGCGCACCGCACACATCGGCGCCGAACTCAAGCTGCTCGCCCAGATCCTCGGCGACGCGCGCGATTCGGAGGTCCAGCTGGAGCTGAACGAGTCGCTGCTGCGCGGCGAACACGCGTCGCCGGAGTTGCTCGCCGAACTCGCCGGGACTGAGGTCGCCGCCCACGATCGCGCGCTTCGCGCCGCGCACGCAGCCATGTCGTCGAAGCGGTATTTCACCTTGCTCGACACCATCGACGGCCTGATCGCCTCTCCCCCGCCCGGACCCGACGCCGACCTACCGGCGACCACTGTCGTCGACAAGGCGATCGCCCGCAGCCGCAAGCACATTCACCGGGCGCAGGCCCGCCTCGCCGGGTTCGCCGAGGGTTCGGACGAGTGGGAGGAGCAGTTGCACACCATTCGCAAACGCGCGAAGCGGTTGCGCTACAGCATCGACGCGACCGAACCGCTCGGCAAGAAGAAATACCGTGAGGTCGGTTCGGCGGCCAAGAAGATCCAGTCGGCCCTCGGTGATTTCAACGACACCCGGATCAACCGGACACGACTCGCCGAGATCGCCGCGGCCGGGAACCTCGGTGGCCCGGACATGTTCGTGCTCGGTCGGATCGACGCCCGGCTCGAGGCCGACGGACACCGCGCGATCGCGGCGTATCGAAAGGTCGCGAAGGAACTCTGACCGCCAGCCCGCTGGTCGGCCCCGCTGGTCGAGCAGGCCGCCCCATGGCTGGTTGAGCCGGCACCGAGCGCAGCCGCTGGGCCGAGCAAGCGACGAAGGAGCGCGTCGAGGTCGAGGCGCCGTGCCGAAGCCACTCGGCGACAACAGCTCACACCCGGCGGAACTCCACCGTCCGGCTCATCTCGTCGGCCTTGGTCAGCTCCACGACGACCCGGTCGCCGGGGCGCAGATCGCCGGCGCCACGCGCGATCACCGCGGGTTCGGCGAGGAAGATCTGCGCCGCTCTGCGTTCGGTGGCGGCCGACATCACCACCGCGTCGAACCGCTCACCCACCCGCTCGCGCAGGATGACCGCTTCCGCGAGGTCGATGCTCGCGCGATCGGCGGTGGCGCCGAGCGTGTCGGCCGACCGCAGGATCTTGGGCAACGTCGGCAGCGCGCGCTGCACCCAGTCCGGTACCGGCGCACCGGCGGTGACCGCCAGGCACACCTCGGTGGCGAACCGATCGCCGAGTCGCCGCAGCGGCGCGGTGACGTGGGCGTAGAGACCACCGATCGCGGAATGCCGCATGCGGGCCCGGTCGACGGCCTCGACGTCGTCGGACCCGGTGAGCGCGAGATAGTTGGCGCCCCGCATCAGCCCACCTGCAGCCGATTGCAGGGCCAGTGTGCTCGGCTCGTCGCCGGGCAGACCCGCCAGGAACCGTCCCACCGGTAATCCGTCGGACCAGTGCACACCGAGGGCCCGCGCGGCCGCACGGAGATCGTCGACCGCGTCCTCCTCGGCCGGCGGCAGGGTGCGCAGCAACCCCACGCCGGCCTCGGCCATGAGCGTGCCCGCGCACATCCCGGCCAGCAGCGACACCTGTGAGTTCCACATGTCGGCAGGTGTGTGCGCCTCGAGATCGAGCCGCCACCCGCCCGCGGTACGGACGACCGTCTGATCGGGCAGGTCGAGTTCGACCGCACCCCGCTCCAGCGCGACTTCGCGTCGCAGTTCGCCGAACGCGGGCAGTGCCGCGATGGACGGATGCAGCCGGCCGACGGCGGCATCGGCCGTCACACCGGCGTAGTCGAGACGCGCGACCGACCGGATGCGGGACCGTCGCACCCGCACATCGGTCACCGATCCGTCTGCGGCCACTCGGATGGTCCACAGCACGCACAGCCTGACCTGTTCGGGCAGAAGAGAACCCGCGCCCTCGGACAGTTCGCGGGGGTGCAGCGGGACCGAGCCGTCCGGAAAGTACACCGTGGTGCCGCGTCGTCGGCTCTCCTGGTCGAGCGCGCCCTCCGGTGTGATGAGCGCCGCGACGTCGGCGATCGCATAGTCGACGACGAACCCGCCGGCGTCGGCGGTGATGTGCACCGCCTGGTCGAGGTCTCGCGAGGTGGGCGGGTCGATCGTGACGAAGGGGATCCCGGTGTGGTCCTCGCGGTCCTCGGCGTACCGGTCGGCGTCCGGGGCGCCGGAGTCGATCAGTTGGGCGGTGGCCCGGGCTTCGGCCAGGGCGTCGTCGCCGTACTCCTCGTCGACACCCAGTTCGGTGCGGATACCGGCGAAGTCGATGTCGGGGGCCGAGAGGATGCGCTTCACTCCTCCAACCCTAGAGAGCCGGTGGAGCCGGCGGGTCACGACGCGGCCCTCTCCGCGTCGTGGCGCCTCTTCGTCGGTCGAGGCGCGACTCTCCGCTGCCGAGACGGGAGAAGGGCGAACGAGTCGGCACATAAGCCGGATCCTGTACCCGCACGGTCGGTGAGACCGGTGCGGGTGGCGACCATCCATCTGGGCACACCGTCGCCGGGTACCTCGAGCGGCCCACCCGCGGGCTGGGGCGAGCAGCCCTCGTGACGCCCGCGCACATGCACCGTGAGGTGCATGCTTCGGCCTTGCTCCGGGTGGGGTTTACCGAGCCGACACGGTCACCCGTGCCGCTGGTGCGCTCTTACCGCACCGTTTCACCCTTACCGGCCTCACGGCCGGCGGTCTGTTCTCTGTGGCACTGTCCCGCGGGTCACCCCGGGTTGCCGTTGACAACCACCCTGCTCTGCGGAGTCCGGACTTTCCTCGGTGTGCGGCGTGGCGGGAAACCGCCCGTTCCGCGCACCGCGGCCGCCCGGCCGACTCGTTCGCGCACTCAGGATACGCCCAGAACGAGTGCGCTACGGCATCCGGTCCGGTCGGGGGCGGTCGTCGAAGCCGGCGCCCGGCGACGTCAGACGCGCCAGTGTGCCGCGTCGTTGACGAGCCGGACCACCGAGCCACCGTCGTCGAAATACTCGGCGATCGACACCGAGGCGAGGTCGAGGTGCAGCCGGAACAGCAGCTCGGGGCCGACGCCCAGCGCGTCCTGCAACAGCGTCTTGATGGGCGTGACATGCGAGACCAGCACCACGCACTGCCCGGAATATCTGTCCAGCAGTTCGGCTTTGGTGTGCGCGATGCGCTCGGCGACCTGCGCGAAGCTCTCACCACCGGGCGCCGGCACGGTGATGTCGGACAACCACTCGCGGTGCAACTCCGGGTCGCGCTCGGATGCTTCGGTGAAGGTCAACCCTTCCCAGTCCCCGAAGTCGTTCTCGATCAGTCCCTCGTGTTCGACGACGTCGATCCCGGTCAGCGCGCCCACCTCGTCAGCGGTGGCGCGGGCACGACGCAACGGCGACGTCACGATGGCGGCGATCCCGTCCTCGCGCGCGACGCGCTGCGCGGCAGCCCTGGCCTGGCGTCGGCCTTCGTCGGTGAGCTCGGGATTCCCGCGCCCGGAGTAGCGGCGCTCGATCGAGAGCGACGTCTGTCCGTGCCGGAGCAGGACGAACCGCGTCGGCTCGCCGCGCCGCCCCTGCCACGACGGCGCCTTCGTCGTCGAATTCCCTTCGGAGGCCGACTCTTCGGCAGTTGCTGTCACGAGACTAGAGCCCGGACTCGACGGTCCGCACGAGGATCGCGCCGCACTCTTCGCAGCGGACCACCTCATCGGAGTGCGACGCACTGATGGTGGCGATGGTCCCGCGATCGAGTTCCATCCGGCACGCGCCACATCGGCGTGCCCGCAGCAGTCCGGCACCGATGCGGCCGCCGGCGCGCTGCTTGTCGTACACCGCGAGCAGCGGTGGGTCGATCTCGGCCTCGAGGGACTCGCGGCGTTCCCGCACCCGCGAGAGGTCCTCGTCGATGGCGCCCAGAGAGCGGTCTCGCCGGACCTGGGCCTCGGCGACCTTCTCCTCGAGGTGGGCGATGGTCGCCGCGGCTCGATTGCGCTCGGACTCGACGGCCTCCTGCTGCTCCATCAACGACAGCATCTCGTCCTCGAGGACCGCGCGCCGACGACCCAACCCGGCGAGTTCGTGTTGCAACTCCGACAAGGCTTTCGGCGCCAGGCCACCACCGGTCAGCAGCGCCGAGTCCTTGGCCTCCCGGTTGGCCATGCCGGTCACCTCGGAATCGATGCGACGATACTCGCGCCCCAGGTCCTCGGCGGCGATCTCCGCACGCACCAGATCGTCTCGCGCGGCGTCGATCGCGGAGTTGTGCTCGGCGATCTCGGCGTCCTCCGGCAGGGTCTTGCGTCGATGGACGAGACGGTTGATCTCGGCATCGGAGTCCGCGAGATCGAGCAGCAGTCGCTGCACGGCGGCGTCGACTTTCATTGCGGCCTCCTAGTCCCTGAAAGTCCCCCTACCGTACGCGTGGGGTCCGGGACAGTCGGCGGCGGCTCGGGTTTGCCGATTCAGCCCGGACTGTGTAGCGCGAACGGATCGGTCGGCGCATCGAAGACCGTCACCGGCAGCCCCGATTCGGCCTCCAGCAACGCCCCTACCTGGGCACACCACGGGAATTCGGTTGCCCAGTGCCCCGCGTCGACGAGTGCGGGCCCGCCGTCGCGGAGACTCTCGTCGACCGGATGATGGCGAAGGTCGGCGGTCAGATAGACGTCGACGCCGAGACCGCGGACACGTCCGAGCAAGGAGTCCCCGGCCCCGCCGCACACCGCAACGGTCCGCACCAGCGCGTCGGGGTCGCCCGCGGCGCGGACGCCGGTCGGGGTACGCAACACCCGGGCGGCCTGATCGACGAAGTCGCGCAGCGTCATCGGTTCGGCGAGCGACCCGACCCGGCCCAGCCCGACGTCGCTGCCGAGGTCGGCCAGTTCGAACACGTCGAAGGCCGGTTCCTCGTATGGATGGGCGTCGCGCAGGGCACGCAGGACCCCGGCCCGCAGCCCACGGGTGGCGACCATCTCCACCCGTGCCTCGTCGACGTGTGTGCGCATCCCGATCTCACCGATGGTCGGCGACGCGTCCTCACCCGCCTCGAATTGTCCGGTCCCGACGACCGTCCACGAGCAGTCCCGGTAGTCGCCGATCGCCCCCGCGCCCGCGGCGAACATCGCCTCACTCACCTGCTCGACGTTGCCCTCCGGCACCATCACGACCCACTTGTCCATCGCCGCAACCGGTTTCGGGTCGATGGGGACGGTCCCGCGGAGCCCGAGACAGTCGGCGAGTGCGTCGGAGACGCCGGGCCGCGCACTGTCTGCGTTGGTGTGCGCGCACAGCAGCGCGATCCCGTTTCGGATCAACCGGTGGACGATCCGGCCCTTGGGGGTGTCGGCGGCCACGGTGGTGACGCCGCGCAGCAGCAGGGGGTGGTGCGCGACGACGATCCCGACGCCGGCCTCGATCGCGGCGTCGACCACCGCTTCGGTGACGTCCACGCACACCAGCACCGACCGCGCGGAATCGGCCGGGTCTCCGCAGACCAGACCGACCGCATCCCACGATTCGGCGAGGGCGGGCGGATACGCACGCTCGACGACGCCGACCACGTCGCCGACCGTGACGGACGCTTCAGTCGGCGTCGTCGACTCCACTGTCGATCTCCTCTCGTACCAGGTCGATCGCGCGCGTGAGCGCCCGAACCTGCGCAAGCCCGCGCACGGCCAGCCGAAGATGGGAATCTCCGAGGCCGACGAAGTTGGCGCAGCTGCGCACCGCGAAGCCGTGGCGGATCAGACGCTGTTTCACCTCGGTGGCGTCGCGCATCTCGACCAGGACGAAAGGTGCCGCGGGCTCGGCCGCCACCCGGACCCCGCCCCGCGTCAACTCGTCCACCATCTCGGCGCGCTCGCCGGCGACCATCCGCGCGGTCTCGGCGCAGTAGTGCTGTCCTTGCTCCTCGACGCAGGCGGTCAATGCGGCGAGCGCGGGCGTCGACACCGCCCACGGTCGACGGCCGGCGCGCAGTCGGTCGAGCAGTCCCGGCGGTCCGAGCAGATAACCCGCACGTAGTCCGGCCAGACCGAACGTCTTTGTCACGCTGCGGATCACGAGAAGATCGGGCCAGTCGACGGCGGCGAGCGACTGGGGTTCGGGCGACCCGTCGGCGCCGAGTGTGAGGTCGGCGAAGGCCTCGTCGATCACGATGATCCGACCCGGCCGGCGCAACGCGGCGATGGCCTCGACGGGATGCAGTACCGAGGTCGGGTTCGTGGGGTTGCCCAGGATGACCAGGTCGGCGTCGTCGGGCACGGTCGAGGTGGTGCCGCTGCCACCCGGAGTGGGGAGCTGCCACGGTGCGGTCAGCGCGACCTGCGTGATGGGTATGCCCGCGGCCCGCAGCACGATCTCCGGTTCGGTGAACGACGGCTGGATCAGGGCAGCATGGCGTGACCCCAGCCGCGGGAGCATCTCGAATCCGTCAGCAGCCCCGGAGAGCAGCAGCACGTCCTCCGGACGGCGACCATGTGCCGCGGCGATCGCGTCGACGGCGCGTCGCTCGTGCGCTCCGCTCGGATAGCGCGCGAGGTCGTCGAGTCCCGACCGGATCGCGTCGAGCACGAACGGAGGCGGCGTGCCACGGACGTTGACGGCGAAGTCGACGAGCCCCGGCGCCGCGTCCTGGTCACCATGTCGTTCCAGGTCGGTGAGATCGGCGCGCGGCGGACGCGTCTGCGCCATCCCCTCGCCGGCACGTACCCGTCCGACGGATGCGGACGGGTACGAGAGACCGCTCTCGACATCGAGCGCGTCGTACCCAGCTGTCATGTGTTCAGACCTTACGTGCACGATGGAGACGTGACGACGACGCCGGATCCACGCCACCCCGAGACCGTCCTTCTCGTCGACCTCGACGGCACGGTCACCGACAGTTTCGCAGGGATCGAGAACAGCTTTCGACATGCGCTCGCCGTGGTCGGGGCACCCGAACCCGACCCCCGCGTCGTGGCCGGCATCGCCGGACCGCCGATGATCGACACCCTCAATGCACTGGGGCTCTCACCCGAGTCGGCCGACAAGGCGATGCTCGCCTATCGAGAGCGTTACACCGAGGTCGGCTGGCTGGAGAACTCGGTGTTCGACGGGATGGGCGAGCTGCTCGCCGATCTCGCCGCCGGGGGGCGGACCCTGGCGATCGCCACGTCGAAGAACCAGACCACCGCGCGCCGAATCCTCGAGCACTTCGGTCTCGCGGACCACTTCCGCTACATCGCCGGGGCCAGCGACGACGGCACACGTCGCGAGAAGGCCGACGTGATCGCCTCGGCCCTCGCCGAGCTCGGACTGCCCACCGACCCGCAGACCGGCCACGTCACCGGTCCGGTCGTCATGATCGGCGATCGCAGCCATGATGTGCTGGGCGCAGCCACATTCGGCATCTCAGCGATCCTCGTGCGTTGGGGTTACGCTCTGGACGGGGAGGAACAGGGCGCGACCTGGGCGGTCGGGTCCGTGGCCGAACTGCGCGATGTCCTGGGTGCGTGACCCCCACCCGACGGACGGCTGACGGCGAATCGACTTGTTGAGGTAGCAGTGGCTGACGAACTTCACATCTGCTTCGTGTGCACGGGCAACATCTGCCGGTCACCGATGGCGCAGAACATCTTCCGGACGGCGCTCGACGACGCCGGGCTCGGCGGCAAGGTGCGCGTGTCCAGCTGCGGGACGAGCGGCTATCACGTCGGCGAACCGGCCGACAACCGCGCTCGGACCGAACTGGTCGCGCACGGCTACTCCGATGCCCACGTCGCCGCGCTGCTCGGGCCCGAGCACTTCGACGCCGATCTTCTTCTCGCCATGGACGAGGGCCACGTGCGTGAACTCGAACGCAAGCGACTCGGCGACCGCACGCGGTTGCTGCGCTCGTTCGACCCCTCGGCGTCCGCCGACGACCTCGATCTCGCCGACCCGTACTACGGGACCACCGACGACTTCGTGGTGACGCGGGAGCAGATCGAGAGTTCGATGCCGGGACTCATCGACTGGGTACGGGCCGAGCTCGGGGTCTCCTGAGCGCGACCCGCACCACCGCGGCCCGCCGGGGCCGACGTGCGAACGAACGCTGCGCTCCCTGAGGCGTGAGCAGCCACCCTCTACTCCCCGACGTCCGAGCAGCCACCCTTTGTTCCCTGAGGTGCGAGCGAAGCGACCTTCTGCTCCCTGAGGTGCGAGCGAAGCGACCTTCTGCTCCCTGAGGTGCGAGCGAAGCGAGCCACGAAGGGTCCCGCAACGTGTCTCACCAGGCCCTTCGAGGCTCGTCGCTAACGCTCCTCGCACCTCAGGGACCAGGGGTTATGCAGTTCTCTCGGATCAGGAGGCCGGTGGGTGGCTCTTCGATCCGGGAACAAGGCATTGCGGTGTCATGAACCCAGAACCCTGGCCTCAGGCCGCCGGGGCGACGAGATTGTGCACGAATCGGATCTTGGTCAGAACCGCCTCGGGCAGCACGAACGGGTACAGGTCGGGGTGACCCATCGACCGGTTGATCTGGTTGAGCGCCCACGTCAGCGGTAGCCATTCGTCGACGACGCGATCGAAGCCGACATCGCCGGGCGACACCCCGTCGAAGGTCGCTCCCGCCGGCGCCATCGCGAACGCCGCAGCGGTGTCGAGGGTGTCGCGGATGTGCAGGTAGTGCGCGAACGTCTCGGCGAAGTCCTCCGCCGGGTGCATCGTCGCGTACGAGGACACGAAGGTCTTTCGCCACCCCTCGGGAGCGCCCTCGCTGTAGTGGCGATCAAGGGCCGCTTGGTAGTCCTCGTCGGGATTCCCGAACAACTCCTCGAAGCCCGGGCGACGATCGTCGGTGATGAGGACGAGCTGGTAGTAGTGACCGACCTCATGCCGGAAGTGGCCGAGAACGGTCCGATACGGCTCGTCGAGTTCGACACGCATCTGTTCGCGGTGGACGTCATCACCTTCGGCGAGGTCGAGGGTGATGACGCCGTTCGCGTGGCCGGTGATGACCGACTGCTTCGCGCTGGAGAGCAGGTCGAAGGCCAGGCCCGAATCCGGGTTCTCCTCCCGCGTCTCGACGGGCAACCCGAGTTCGTCCAGTTCCAGGACGAGGCGGCGCTTGGCGGTCTCGGTCTGGCCGAAGATGACCAGCGCCTCGGTGTCCTCGTCGCCCGGCCGGGTGCGGGTGAGGCGGCATGACTCACACAGGGTCGGTTTGCCGCTCCACTTCACCAGCCAATTACATTGCGCGACCTTGGTGTTGGCACAGCGTTCGAGCAGCACACCGTCGACCTCCGCGCGCGCCTTCTCGTCGAGGACATGGATGGACCTGCTTTTCAACCAGAACCCGAGGGCGCTCCGGCAGTTCAGACACAGACTGTTCTCGAAGGAGAGACGCTGACCGCACTTCAAGCAGAGGAAGTCTCGCATTTCGATCAGGCTACCCCCGCTCGGTAGCCTGGGCGGTGTGCACGTACTGCGAACGATCCTCAAGCCCGGGTGGATCGCCCTCGGTCTCGTGGTCGCGGCGTTCGCGGTGGCCTGCTTCACCCTCCTCGCACCGTGGCAGCTGGGCAAGAACTCCGACACCGAACGGCGCAACGACCTGATCCGTACCGCCACGTCGATCGAGACGGCGCCGCTGGCCGAGGTCGCGCCGTCGTCGACCTTCGTGCCGTCGTCCGAGTGGCGGTCGGTTGCGGTGACCGGGCGTTATCTGCCCGAGCACCAGGCCCTCGTCCGGCTGCGCAACATCGACCAGCAACCCGCGGTGGAAGTTCTCACCCCGTTCGCGGTCAGCGGGTCCGACCGGGTCATCCTCGTCAACCGCGGGTTCGTGCGCCCGGTCGAGGGCGCCGTCCCCGACATCCCAGCCCCGCCGGTGGGCGAACAAACAGTAGACGGCCGGATCCGGGCAGCCGAGAGCGTGAGCACCGACCGCGGCACCCGCGTCGAGAACGGCGCGCTGACCGTCGCAACCATCAATCCGGGCCTGGTAGCCGCCGCGACCTCGACCCCGATGGACGACTTCTACCTGCAGCTCTCCCCCGACCAGCCCGGTTCACTCGGCGAGATCTCGCTGCCACAGCTCGACACCGGCCCGTACCTGTCCTATGGCCTGCAATGGCTGGCCTTCGGTGTGATGGCCCCCCTCGGCGTCGGATACTTCCTTTACACCGAGATCCGCGCTCGGCGTCGCGCGGCCGCCGCGGCAGCGGAGACCACTGTCTCCACCCCGGCCGGCTCCGACCCCGATCCGACGTCGGAACCGATGGCAGCTGCCGCGCCGGTGGTCGAAACGCGCGCTCAGCGTCGGCAGCACCGCCGAGAAGAGCTGCGGGCCGCGGGCGGAACCACGGTGACCCAGCAGGTCGGCGACATCGGCTACGGCCCGCGGACCGGCGACGAGACCGGCGACGTGCGCGACAAGCTCACCCGGCGATACGGCGGCTGAGCCGGCGCACTGCTGCCACCACGCCCGGTCGGGCCACCGCGGCAGCCGCGCACACCAGCACCGTCGCCCGCTGTACGCGCCGCGACAAGGCGACGGCGGCGCCAAGATCCGCCGGTCCCGGCGCGGGTCCGGAGCCCAGCGTCGGGCGCACCTCGACCCCGTGCGGATAGACGGTCCGCCCACCGAGCTGCACCCCCAGCGCACCCGCGAATCCGGCTTCGACGACCCCCGCGTTCGGACTCGGATGGGCAGCGCTGTCCCGACGCCAGGCGGCGATCGTCCGGCGTGGTGCCCCGCCGACCACCACCAGGATCGAACCCGCGAGCCGCGCCGGCAGCAGGTTCGCGACGTCGTCCACGCGCGCGGCCGCCCAGCCGAAGTTCCGGTAGCGCACGTTCCGGTAGCCGACCATCGCATCCAGCGTGTTCACCGCCCGATACCCCAGCACACCGGGGACACCCGCGATCGCCCCCCACACCAGGGGTCCGACAGTCGCATCGGAGGTGTTCTCCGCAATCGACTCGAGAGCTGCACGACACAGACCCGCCTCGTCGAGTGACTCCGGGTCCCGACCGCACAGGCTCGGGATGAGTGCGCGCGCGGCGGCGATGTCGCCGGCCTCCAGCGCCTCGGCGACCGCGTCGCCGACCCGGCACAACGAGGTACCGCCCAGCGCGACCCACGTCGACGCGGCGGTCACCGCGATCCCGGCGAGGCCCGGAAAACGGCGACCCGGTAGTGCCGCGAGGACCACCGTCGACCCCACCATCACCCCGACCAGCGCGGCACCCGCCACCCGCGAATCCCGATAGAGATGCCGCTCCACCGCACCGGTCAGCAGACCGAACCCGGCCACCGGATGACCACGAGTCGGATCACCGAACACTTCGTCGGCGACGAACCCGACCACCAACCCCGCGGCGGTGACGACACCGCGGCGGCGATCGAGACGCGGACGACGAACATGCGGCGGTCTGAACACCGCGCGATCGTATCGACCCGGGTCCGTGCTCATCCGGCCCGCTCGCTTCGCTCCCGGCGCCGTGCTCATCCGGCCCGCTCGCTTCGCTCCCGGCGCCGTGCTCATCCGGCCCGCTCGCTTCGCTCCCGGCGCCGTGCTCATGCCACACTTGTCCCCCGTGGCCCGGACAACCGCACACCCGACACCCGGTCGGTACGACATCGACACCGGCGTCGCCGAACTGAGCCGCGACACCATCGCCGGTGGATGGCTGCTGACGATCAACGGAGCCCACAGCTCGCACATCCATCCCGACGACCCCACCGCGCTCGACTTCGAGTACCTGCGGCAGATGGCGGCCGTCATCGAGGAACGACACGCCGCCACCGACCGTCTGCGTGTCCTGCACCTCGGCGGGGCGGCCTGCGCGCTGGCACGCCATCTCGATCACCGCTATCCGGACGCCCGCCAGGTGGCCGTCGAGATCGACGCCGAACTCGCACGCCTCGTGCGGGAGTGGTTCGACCTCCCCCGCGCGCCGAAGCTTCGCATCCGTGTCGGCGACGCGCGGCAGGTCGTCGAGTCGCTGCAGCCCGGTACCCGTGACGTCGTCGTGCGTGACGCTTTCGCCGGCGACCGCACGCCGCGACACCTCACGACCCGCGAGTTCACCGAACGCGTCCGCGACGTCCTCGCCCCGGGTGGGCTGTACCTCGCCAATTGCGGCGACAGCCGGGATCTCGCCGGCGCCCGCGCCGAAGCCGCGACCGTCGGATCGGTGTTCGAGCACCTCGCACTCATCGCCGACGCCGCGATGTTCAAGGGCCGACGTACGGGCAACATCGTGATCGCGGGCAGCGACGTCGCGCTCGATCCGTCGCCAACGCTCATCCGCACCCTGCTCAGCGATCCGCTGCCGGCGCAGATCCAGTCCGGCGACCGTGCACGCGAGTTCGCCCGCGGCGAGGCCCTCGCCGACGAGACGTGAGGTCGGTTCCGCCCGTGGGCCACGGGACACGGGCCGCACGTCCACTCCGCACAATGGATAGGGTTGATTCGATCCCGAGGCCGACCTGACGCGGACGTAGAGTCGACTGTGCCGACACCGGGAAGCAGACACCGGGGAAACCGAGGGATGACGTGACCGATCCATCGTCGCGTGCGGGCACGACGCTGGGCCCGTACCGCATCGACAGACTCCTGGGTCGTGGCGGTATGGGCGAGGTGTACGAGGCCTACGACACCGTCCGGGAACGCCGCGTCGCGCTGAAACTCCTACCACCACACCTGGTGCACGACAAGGACTTCCGCGAACGATTCGAGCGGGAGTCGAAGACCGCCGCGAAACTCTCCGACCCACACGTCATCCCGATCCACGACTGGGGCGAGAAAGACGGCGTCCTGTTCATCGACATGCGGCTCGTCGACGGGCAGGACCTGCGCAAGCTGCTCGCCGCCGGTCCGCTCCCGGCGTCCCGGGCCGTTGCGATCCTCGGTCAGGTCGCGTCCGCCCTCGACGCCGCGCACCGCGACGGCCTCGTCCATCGAGACATCAAGCCGGACAACATCCTCGTCGATGCCGACGACTTCGCCTACCTCGTCGACTTCGGTATCGCCCAGGGAACCAGCGACAGCCGGCTCACCCAGATCGGCACAGCGCTCGGAACTCTCGCCTACATGGCACCGGAGCGATTCGGCGACGACCCCGCCGGGCCGAGCTCGGACAACTACGCGCTCGCCTGCGTGCTCTTCGAATGTGTCACCGGTCAGACGCCGTATCCGGCAAAGACCGACCAGGGTCTGATGACCGCACACATCACCAAAGAGCCACCGACGATGGGGGGCCCGCTCGACCCGGTGATCGCACGTGGACTCGCCAAAGACCCGGCGCAACGCTATTCCACGGCACGCGAACTGATTCGGGCCGCGTCGACCGCGCTCACCGATCCACCTGCGTCGTCGGCGCCACCGACGGTGACACCGCGGATCGTGACCCCACCCCCGATGACACCGCCCCCGATGACCCCACCCTCGATGTCGCCACCCTCGATGTCGCCGCCCACGTACACGCCGGGCGGGTCCGGCTCGGACACGTTCGCCAAGCCAGGCGGACCGGTTCCCTCGGACCGCACGATCATCTCGCCCGGCACACCGGCATCCGGCCAGGCCGGCACCGCACGCGGGTTCACGCCACCGCCCGGACATTCCGGCCCGCAGAGACACTCGGGCCCCCAGTCGTACTCGGGTCCCCAACAGTTCTCGGGTCCCCAGCAGTTCTCGGGCCCCCAGCAGTTCTCAGGTCCTCAACGATTCTCCGGCCCCCAGCAGTTCTCGGGCCCCACCCAGTGGGGTGGCCCGCCTGCGGCCCCACCAGGGAAGTCGAACACCGGCCGGAACGTCGCCATCGCGATGGGTGTCGGGCTGGTCGTGATCGCGTTGGCCGTGACCGGCATCGTCGTGGTCCTGTCCGGGTCCGGCGGCGACGACGCGGCCACGCCGAGCACGTCGACCAGCGCACTCCCGGCGGGCACGGTGACGTGCGACTACCCCGCGCGTACAGCTGTCGGCGGGATCACCGAGCCGGCACCCGCCAGGAGTCAACCCAACACCGGGACGGTCGGCGCGCAGATCCCCATCGCGGGGCAGGGCACGATCGATCTGACGCTCGACCGCGCCGAGGCGCCCTGCAACGTCGGGGCGATGGTCTCGTTGATCGAGTCCGGCTTCTACAACAGCAGCAAATGTCACCGCGCCTCGCGGCAGTACCTGATCTGCGGCTCGTCCGGGGGCCGGGAGGGAACCAATCCGGGCTGGACCAGCCCGGACGAACTACCGGACAACCTGCCGTCGGCCGGCACCGACGACGACGGGGTACCGCAGGTCACCTACCCTCGCGGCAGCGTAGGCATCCTCGATCTGCCCGACGACGAGGGCGCCACCGGATCGACCACGTTCTTCCTGCTCGCCGACGACACCGACCTCCCCCTGACCTACTCGATCGTCGGCACCATCGACCCGTCCGGACTGGCCGTACTCGACAAGGTCCTGGCCGGCGGCTTCACCCCGACCCGCCCCGGGGCGGCGTCGGGCCCGCCGAACCAGAACCTGCTGATCCAGAAGGCGACCGTCAGCGAGTAGCGCGCGGAGTCCAGTGGATCCGGACCGAGCCGCGACGGGCCGCCGGTCAGATCACGTAGTTCATCCGGCTCAGGATCGCTTGTCCCAGAGCCTGATCGCCGTGCAGTTCCACTGCGGCCGGATCCGCGTCGCGTCGGCCACCGGCATACCGCGACAAGTTGGTCGCGTCCAGACGGATACGCACATCGGCCGCGTCGTCACCGCCGTCGAACCCGTCGACGACGCCCGCCCGGTCCCCGACCGCGATCCGCACCGTTCTCGGGGACACCCCGGTGATGTCGAAGAGCACAGTGCTGCCCGCGGGCGCATCGGCGCGCTTGCCGACGACGAACGGCAGGGACGCACCGATCTCGTCGAGTGCGAACGACGCCGGACCGGGTTCGGCCACCGCGGAACGGTCGGTGCCATCACGCAGGTCGATCTCGTGCACCCAGCAGTCGAAGATCCGGATCCGCATGAAGCGACCGTAGGTGTCGGATCCGGCGGGCGTCATCGTCGAGGCGTCGAAGTCGTCCTGCGACATGGCTTTCAGCGCCGCAGTGCGAACGCCGATGATCTCGTCGAGGGCCGCGACGACCTCGGCTCGCGGCTTCGGACGGTAGTGGTCGACCCACTTCTCGTTGAGTTCGCCGATCGGATTGCGGACGTGCTCGAGGGCGCTGACCGTGCGGGTGGCCTCGACATCACGACCGTCGAGCATGCTCTCGGTACCGACGATGTGGGCCACGATGTCGGCATTGGTCCAGCCGGGCAGGACCGAGGGAGCCGACCACTCGGCGTCGTCGAGCGTGCGGGCGAGCTCGCCGATCACACCCCACTGCGTGATCAGTGCGTCGGTCACCTCGTCGATCGGCAGGATCGTCGTCGCCATCGTCACTCCTCGGGTCTGTGTCGGCGGTGTGGTCGCCGGAGGGCCATTCGGATCAACCGTATCGGGGACCCAACCGTGAATCCCGGGACCCGCCGAACGGGGGACAACGGCCGGTGTCGGCTGACGGCGGAGCACGGCGCACCCCTACGCTTGTCGATGTGTCTGCATCCGTGCGCGCCGGTGACCGGCTCGGCCCCTACCTCATCGAGGGGCTGATCGGCCGGGGCGGAATGGGTGAGGTCTACCGCGCCATCGACACCCGCAAGGATCGGGTCGTCGCCCTGAAGTTGCTCGGACCCCAGGTCGCCGACGATCCCGCGTTCCGCGACCGGTTCCATCGCGAGTCACGCGTCGCCGCCCGCCTCAACGATCCGCACGTCATCCCCATCCACGACTGGGGTGAGGTCGACGGCCGCCTGTTCATCGACATGCGCCTGGTAGACGGCCGGGACCTGCGCACGCTGCTTGTCGAGGACGGGCCCTTGCCGGCCGAACGTGCGTTGCGGATCGTCGGCCAGATCGGTGACGCTCTCGACGCGGCGCATCGTTCCGGGCTCGTCCATCGTGACGTCAAACCCGACAACATCCTCGTCGACGATCGCGACTTCGCATACCTCGTGGATTTCGGTCTCGCGCAGGCGGATACCGATACCCGGTTCACGAGCACCGGCACCGCGGTCGGTTCCTTCGGCTACATGGCGCCCGAACGATTCGGCGACGGCGCCGTGGGACCTCCCGCGGACATCTACGCGCTGACCTGCGTGCTCTTCGAATGCCTCTCCGGCACACATCCGTTCGCGTCGGCCACCACCATCGAACGCTTGATCGCCGCCCATCTCACCACCCCACCGCCGCGTCTCGGCGCGGTTGTCGACCAGGTCATCGCCCGCGGGATGGCGAAAGATCCGGCGCAGCGGCAGCATTCGTGTGCCGAACTCGTCGCCGACGCCGGGGCCGCGCTGCGCTCGCAGCCTCTCGGTGGTGCGCCGACGATCATTCCCACCGGACCCCCGACCGTCGTGCCCGTCTCTGCCGCCGGGTCCACTCTCGGCGCCCCGTCCGGTCAGGCCGCCCCGTCCGGTCCGGCCGGGCCCTCTGGACCGGGCGCGCCGTGGGATGCCACCCGAGCCGCGGTCTGGACCGCGCCGCCCCGGCGCCGCTCGCCCCTGGTCCCGATCATCGTGGCCACGGTCGTCGTACTGCTGATCTGCGCCGGTATCGTCGCCTGGGCGGTCGTCACCACCCAGCGGGACGGCCCGGCCACCGCCGGCGATGTCACACCACTGCCGACGGCCACCGAGACCACGCGCTCGCCGACGATGTCGGCCTCGGTGGTGCCCAGCCCGATTCCCGGACCCACTTCTCCACCGGGTCCGTCGTCCCAGCCCGGACCGGCACCAGAGCCCTCGGCGAGTTCACCGCGCGCGATCGTCCCCGGCGACCTCGGGCTCACCGTGCCGATGACCCGGCCGGCGTGCGACGGCACGGGGATCGTCGTGGTCGCCAACGCGACCGCGCCCGGGACCTACGCCGCCGAGGTGCAGAACTATCTGGACCAGAACCCGGGCGCGAGCTATCTCCGCACGGATCAATCGTGTCCGTCACTACGACAGAGGTTCGACGACGGCAGCCCGATCTACGCGGTCTATTACGTCGCGGGTCCAGCTCAGAGCGACGTCTGCTCGCTCAAGGGCCGTCTGGGTCCGGCCGCCTACGGCAAGTGGCTCGACATGGTTTCCGACCCGAGTGCTCAGATCGCCTGCTGACCCGCCGACGACCTGAACCGAGCGCCGGGTAAACAAGGACCGAACCTGTCCGCATCATCGGGCACGATGAGACGCATGTTGGAAACCTCCGCGCGGTTGCTGGCGTTGTTGTCACTGCTGCAGACACGACGGGAGTGGTCTGGTCGAGAACTCGCCGAGCGCCTCGACATCACCACCCGCACCGTGCGCCGCGACGTCGACAAGCTGCGCGAACTGGGTTATCCGGTGGATGCCAACATCGGATCGCGTGGCGGCTATCGCCTCGGCGCCGGTGCGGAGATGCCGCCGCTGCTGCTCGACGACCAGGAGGTCCTGGCGGTGGCGCTGGGGCTCGACGCGGTGACCACCGGCGCGGTCGCCGACATGGCGGAGGCGTCGGCGGGCGCACTCGCGAAGCTGCGGCAGGTCATGCCGTCGAGGCTGCGGCACCGGCTCGACGCATTGCGGATCGAGGCCGTGCCCCGCACGGCACCGGCGAGCGCGGTGTCCGCCGACCGGCTCACCGAGATCGCGACCGCGTGCCACCGCAGCGAGCGTCTGCGATTCGACTACCGGCGCAACGACGGCGAGGAGAGTCGGCGCGAGATCGAACCCTATCGGCTGGTGCGGAACGGAAATCGTTGGTATCTCGTCGGTTTCGACGTGCAGCGGGTCGCCTGGCGTTCCTTTCGCGTCGACCGGATGGAACCGAAGGTGCCGACCGGACCGCGGTTCACCCCACGCGAGCCGCCCGAGGGCGGTGCTGCGGCGTTCGTGCTGCGCGGTCTCGGTTCGGTGTACCGCCGCGCCACCGCGCGGGTACGCATCCACGCGCCGCTCGACGAGGTGTCGGAGATGGTGCACGAGTCCTGGGGCGCACTGGAATCCGGCGACGAACACAGTTGTGAGGTCACGCTGTACAGCACGTCGCTGACCTCGATCGCGCGCTGGATGTATGCCTTCGGAACCGACTTCACCGTTCTCGAACCTGCCGAACTCCGTGCCGAGTTGGTGGCGGCAGCGGAGTACCACGACCAGGTCGCCCAGCGGTATCGGCGGGCCGTCGACGCCCAACCGTGACCGGCACCACACCCCGTGATCCGGCCGTGACATCGGCACCGTGTCTGTCACATGAACGCCGCCGACCCGACCGACTCCGCCGAATTTCTCTACCGTCGGTGTCATGCGACTTCTCATCACTGGCGCCACGGGGTACGTCGGGTCCCGATTGGTGTGTGCACTGCTCAACGAGGGACACGACGTGGTCGTCACCTCGCGAGACACCCGAAAACTCGCCAAGTTCGGCTGGTCGTCGCAGGTCATCAAGGTGGCCATGGACGCCGATGACCCGGCTTCGGTCAAAAAGGCGATGGCGGATGCCGGCCAGATCGATGCGGTCTATTACCTTGTCCACGCCATCGGCCAGGCCGATTTCGCCAACGGCGACCGTGACGCGGCCCGCAACGTCGCCGAGGCCGCCCGCGACTCCGGAGTCAGCCGCATCATCTACCTCGGCGGTTTCGTCCCGTCGGACGACAAACTGTCGACCCATCTACAGAGCCGCGCCGACGTCGCCGAGGGGCTCGTCATCGACGGCGGGCCCGAACTCGTGTGGTTGCGTGCCGCGGTGGTCATCGGTGCCGGTTCGACGTCGTTCGAGATCATCCGGTACATGGCCGACCGGTTGCCGGTCATCCCCGAGCCCGAGTGGATCGCCAACGAGATGGACCCCATCT
Organism: Gordonia sp. NPDC058843; assembly: GCF_042743165.1. Lineage (NCBI taxonomy): Bacteria > Bacillati > Actinomycetota > Actinomycetes > Mycobacteriales > Gordoniaceae > Gordonia > Gordonia sp. NPDC058843. Next base: position 5,168 of record NZ_JBHYNC010000013.1, on the reverse strand, counting down.
CCATCCGCGACGCCGTGCATTACCTGACTGCAGCGGCCGACTCGGCTCTCGTGCCCGCCGGGCACTACGACATCTCCGGCCCCGACAGTGCGCGCTACATCTCGATCCTGCAGGAGTACGTGTCGGCGATCCGGATGCCGAGGCTGCGCCTGCCGGTGTTCGGGATCTCCACCCGCCTCGCCGGACGCGTCGGTGGCATGCTCGTGCCGGTTCCCGCGTCGCTCACCGAGGAGCTCGTCACCTCCCTCGACCATCCGATGACCGCGTCTGAACACCGCATCCGCGATCTCGTCCCGCCACCGGACGGCGGCCTGACGCCGATGCGCGAAGCCGTCCGCGCCTCGGTCCGATCGCCGTATCCCCGATCGGTGTGCGATCTCGACGACCTGCATCACCTCGCCGACACCGACCCGGCCTGGGCCGGTGGCGACTGGCTCCGCGTGAAGCGCGGCGTCGTGGAGACGATCGGTACGTCCATCGGGGTGGCCACGAAGGTCGTCGGTGCCCTCCGTTCGGGTCGCGCCAATGTAGCGTCGTGACCGACAACCGATGATCGACCGATTCCCTGACCGATCGAACTAGGTGGTGATCAGTGCTGGTGACCTCACTGGCGCGCGACCTGTACGACTCCGTCGCCGCGGACCGCGACCCCGATCCCGGCGCCCACTACATCCGACGACGCTGGCTGGTCGGCATCTTCCTCGTCATCGGCGCCATCGTGCTGGGTGTGTCACTGCGTGTCGAACCCGGTGACGCGGCGTTCTATCCCCTGACGATCGCGCTCGCGGCGGTGTGGATCGTCGGTGCGTTCCTATCCGGACCGCTGCGGCTCGGCGCGTTCAGCCCCACGCCATCCCGCCCGCCCGACCGGATCGGCGCGATCGGACTCGGCGTCGTCGTGGGTCTGGCGGTGGGCGGGGCGTTCGTGGTCGGCGGCCTGATCGCACGAATGATCCCCGGTGTCAGTGACCTGGCCAACCAAGTGCTGGCGTTCGCCGACTTCGGCAGCCTCGCCGTGGTCACCGCGATCACGATGGTCAACGGCCTCGCCGAAGAGCTGTTCTTCCGCGGCTCGGTCTATTCGGCGGCACGCCCACACAACCCGATCCTCGTGTCGACGTTGATCTACGTGCTGGTCACCATGGCCAGCGGCAACGTGATGCTCGGCTTCGCCGGCGCCGTCCTCGGCACCGTCTGCGCCATCCTGCGTCGCAGCACCGCCGGGATCCTCGCACCGGCGATCACCCACGTGATCTGGGGCGCCGTCATGGTCCTGGCCCTTCCGCCGATCTTCGCCTGACCGCTGCTTTCTGATCCGAAAGAACCGCCATAACCCCTGCTCCCTGAGGTGCGAGGAGCGCAAGCGACGAGCCTCGAAGGGTCCGGCGACCCGAGCTCCTACGTCAGCACCAACCCAATTTGAGCGACCGGCCTTGGAGCGACTAAATTCGTGTGGGCAGCGCCACGTGTGTGGCCGCGGCACGCGCGTATAGCTCAGCGGTAGAGCTCTGGTCTTACACACCAGCGGTCAGGGGTTCGAATCCCTTTGCGCGCACCATATAATCGCAGTTCAAAGGCCCAACGCCTCGCAAGCGCTGAGACCGATAGGTCTGCAGTCCGCAATCAGTCCGCAGTACGAAACACGTGAACCTCTCGTCGGGCGTTACTTGGCGCTCCTGTTTCGTACTATTCGCCCCATGGATAGTTCCGTGCCGTTGTGGGCTTTCGTCGGGCTCGGGTTGGCTGCGCCGCTGGTTGCGTTGTTTAGCGTCCTACTCACGATCGGAGCGGAGAGCAGGCGTTCGCATCGGGATTGGCTGAGACACACGAAGTTCGAAGCCTACGATGCCCTTTTCGGAACCTTTCACGCCCTGACACAGACCTACAGCCGCTACCTCGACTTGCCGACCGTCACACCCGAGAAGGTCACGGAGCTGAATGACACAGCACAGAGATTCAAGGACCAGTACGAACGAACGATGCTGGTGGCGTCGATGAGGGTCTCTCTCTCGATGGAACGGGAGCTGTTTCCAACCTGGCTAGACGTCTACATCGCAGTCGAGGATGCGGTCGTCGGCGAACCGCCAGCAAACCCGCGCCGCGACGCGTTCGGTGACCTCGGTGAGACCCGGAGAGCGGTGCGATACGACCTAGGGGTGCGTCGTGATCCTGACCTGTTTGGGAAATGGCGGGACCGAGACTACGTCGTTCGCGGTTAATTGTTGCCACTGATCGCACGGTCTAGAAGCGAGAGCGCGCGGTCAGTCTCCGACGCGAACAAGTGTCCGTAAACGTCGGCCGTGAGCTTCAGCGAATGGTGCCCCATCCAGTCCTGAACTTGCTTCGGCGGGACGCCCGACGTGAGCGTGATCGACGCGAACGAGTGGCGCAGCGAGTGCAGAGTCGCGTCGCCGTCGACGCCCGCGAGGTCCCGCGCCGGAGCGAACACGCGCTTGCTGAAGTTCCCGCGGCGCAACGGCCCACCGGCAGTAGTCGTGAACACGTACTCCCCCGCATCACGGTCAGTGATCTGGACCCGCAACGGATCGACCAACGCCGCTGGTATGGGAACCTCGCGCGTCTTGCGATTCTTCGGCACGCCGACGACCACGCGCCCCGAGACCTCAGAGACGGCGGTGTCGATGATGAGACGTCGCTTGTCGAGCTCAACCCTCGAAACCCGCAGACCGGCAAGCTCGCCGAAGCGCAAGCCACACAGACCGAGCACCCGCAGCGCGAGACCATTCGATGAGACCGGGGCTTCGACGGCCGACCAGTCGGCGGACGCTTTGCTCGCCTTGCCCGCGGCGATCCGGGACGACCGCGTCGCGGCGAGGTAGTCGGCTGCGCGTCCGAGCCGTTCGATCTCGGCGGGGTCGAGGAACACCTTGTCAGTTCGCGTCATCGCGGGGAGCGGGACGTCACTCGCAGGATTCGACCGCAGCCGCTTCGACCGCACTGCGAGCCCGAGGATTTGATGCAGCACCGCGTGGCAGTGCCGGACCGACGACGCCGAGAGCTTGCGGTCAGACGTCTCGGCGGTGCCGTCGGTGAGTCCGCCGACCCACATAACGATCTCATCGTGGTCGACCTGCGCCAGCGGGACATGCCCCCACCGTGGTTTGACGTGCTTGGTCCACACGTTCTCGTAGCTCGCCTCGGTCGCGGCCGTCTTCGCCTTGTTGCCCGCGCGCCAGGTCTCTGCAACCTCGCCGACCGTGACGGCCGACTTCGACGGGTCCACCCATTCGCCGCGCACCACCGCGGCCGACTGTTCGCGCAACCACGCATCGGCCTGTTTCTTCGCCTTGTCCCTAAAGCTCTTCGTGTGCTCGCGCCCGTCGGTTCCGACGTATCGAGCCAAGTAGCGCATCCCTCGCCCGTGACGGGCCGACGGGGTGCCGTCATTGCGCACCCATCGGTCCTCGACACGAGCACCGGTGCGCCGCTTGGTCGGGACGGATTCAGGAGTAATCGGTATGAGGCCATAGTATCCGCCGCCAAACTTTAGGAGGTCAGGACATAGAGCGTGACGAACGACACATAATGTCGCATTTCCGCAGCTCGCGAGAAGTTATCGCGGTTAATCAGTAACCGATCCATCTGACTCCTGCCAGCACCGATAGGAGTTGTCACGGTTGACGTCAAATACACTGGTATGCAGTCACTTTCGACAAATTTGCCCCAGGGTGTCTTAATTCTCTCAGGCCGCTCAAGCGACCACCGGACACACCAGGGAGACCCGTCCATGAAATACACCAACGACGCATTGACCGTCACCGAAGCCGCCGCCTACCTCGGAATCTCGCGGCAGACGCTCTACAACCTCCGCTCGGCCGGCGTGGGCCCAGCGTCCTACCTGATCGGGAATCGGCTGCGGTACGACCGCCGAAACCTGGATCTCTACATCGCGCAGCGCAAGGCCGCGACATTGGTCGCTGGCTGATCTCATCTCACGCGCTGCCCCGGCGAGCAACAAACAAGCGCGAAAGCGTTCGCGCTCAATGAAAGTAGGAGAATTGCCTAGGAACGAGGAACGGGGCCCGGCTGCCCCGCCGAGCCCCGTCGCCGCACTGAGCGGTGAGCAGGAGAATGCCCATTTCGACGTTACGTCGAGCATCGGACAGTTCGCCCATGCTCGGACCGACCCAGATTCGCTGTCGATTGACCTCGATCCGGAGATCACTGCGCACACGCTGGCCGATAGCGACGTGTTGCCCATGAGGGTGCTTCCCATCGCCAACAACGGCAAGTCGCCGCTGATCGGCAAAAGCTTTCACGCTGCGACCACCGATCACTCGGAGATCTCGCGGTGGTGGAAGCGATGGCCGGACGCGAACCTCGCCGTCGCCGTGCCGCATGGGGTCCTGGTGATCGACATTGACCTCGACAAGCCCGTTGCCGCCCAGACGATTACCAGCCTCGAATCCGAGTACGGTCCACTGCCCGCAACGCGCACCGTCCGCACCCCTAAGGGTGGTTTGCATTACTACTACGCGGTTCCCGATGACGTCCGCTTCCGGGGGATCGCAGGGCCCGGCGTCGACTTGCGCGCGGGTGGCCGCCACTACGTGCTGGTGCCGCCGAGCAGGATCGGGACGGTGCGCTATGAGTACCTCGACGGCGACGAGTGGACCCCGCTCGCGGAGTTGCCGCTGTCATGGGTTGCTGGTCTTGAGCATCAGCGGCCGACGCTGCGCACCACTAAGTGGGGAATTCTGCCCGCGGCGCTGCGCGGTATCGGTCACGTGCAGTTGGAGACGGTGACGCTGGCCGATCTAGGGGGCTACCTCGACGCGCTGCCCTCGGGACGGATGGACACCCTCATGTCCCGCGCCGTCGAGCCGACCAAGCTGGCCGAGTCGATGCGCAGGGCCGCACACGACACCCTCACGCGGGTTAGCTACCGGGTGATCGCGCTCGCCGCCGGAGGGCATCCCGGCGGACGCGACGCGGTGCAGCGGGTCATCGTTGCGTTCGCGGCCGAGATCGAACGTCGGTTGCACGCCGGGGAGCCTGCGCGTGATCCCGATGAGATCACCTCCGAGGTCGTGCGTGCCGTCGCGGGTGCGGGGCGGATTCAACCGGTCGCTGCAACAGCGGGATCGGTTGGCCCTGAGCGTAGTAGTTCGTCGAGTTTGTAGGCGGGACTTCGAAAGCCGTGTCGT
>NZ_JBHYNC010000012.1:27820-130744 GCF_042743165.1 Gordonia sp. NPDC058843 | reverse complement strand
GTCTCACCAGGCCCTTCGAGGCTCGTCGACCTCGACGCGCTCCTTCGTCGCTTGCTCGGCCCGGCGGCTTGCGCTCCTCGCACCTCAGGGAGCAAGACGGTGGTCGCTATCGCTCCTCGCACCTCAGGGAGCCCACCCGCTCCCTGAGGAGCGAGCTTGCGAGCGTCACGAAGGGTCCCGGTCAGATGCGCCGCCAGATCACAGGCGTTCCCGCGCAACCAGTTCCACCGTGACGAGCATCGCGATGGAACTCACCGCAAGCAGGGCGATCAGGACGAACAACTGCATGGCCGCAGCCGCCCACACCGAGGCACCGCCGAGGACCATGCCGACGAAAGCGCCGGGAATCGTCACGAGTCCCACCGACCGGGTCTGATCGAGGCCGGGCACCAGAGCGGTGGCCGAGGCAGGGCCGGCGATCTCCATCCGCGCGTCCCGAGGGTCGAAGCCCAGCGACAGCGCGGCCTCCACCTCGCCGCGACGCACCTTCAACTCGTCGTGCGCCCGACGGCCGGCGAGCGACGTGGTGATCATGGCGCCGCCGAGCATGATCCCGGCAGTGGGGATCACGGCGATGCCGCGACCGGGGAGCACCCCGGCGACGACGAGCGCGGTCACGATCACGATCGTCGGCGCCGCCACCGGTCCGACGCACCAGGCGATTCCGGCGAGGCCGGGCCCGTCGGGCCGGACACGTCGGGCCGACGTCCACGACGCCGCCGACGCCATCGCCGCGACGAACAGCGCCGACCCCCACAGGTGGGGAACCACCGCGGCGAGGACAGCAGCCAGCACCGCGAGTTGCACGGCTGCACGGAGCGTGGCGACGACCGTCTCCCAGGCCAGTCCGCTCCGGCGGTTCACCATCACCGCGATCGCGGCCAGCAGGACGATGACCACCACGAGAGCGGGGCCGATGCGCACCACCGCGTCGCCGATTCCGTTCACCGGTCCAGTTCACCAGGGCCGGGTGCGCACCGACAGCGGTATGCTCCCGGCCCGGCCCGGTGTCACCAGATCTGCTGCAGGGCCGCGAGCATCTCCTCGCGGATCTCGCTGCGGCAGATGACGAAGTCCGGCATGTACGGGTGCCGGTTGTTGTACACGATCTCCGACCCGTCGAGGCGACTGCAGTGCAGGCCGGCTGCCAGCGCAACCCCGACAGGTGCCGCGTTGTCCCATTCGTACTGGCCGCCGGCGTGGACGTAGGCATCGGCGTCGCCGCGGACGACGGCCATCGCCTTCGCCCCGGCCGAGCCGACCGGCACCATCTGCAGGCCCAGTCGGTTGGCGACATAACTGGCCTCGTACGACCCGCCCCAGCGCGAGGTGACGAGACGGCGCGTCAGTGCGCCGCCCGGTTGCGCGACGGTGTCCGAACGGAACAGCTCGCCCGTCGCGGGCAACGACACCGACGCCTCGGTGACGACCCCGCGCTCGGTCAGGGCCACGTGCACCGCCCAGTCTGCCGACCCGGCCGCGAATTCCCTTGTGCCGTCCAGGGGATCGATGATCCACACGCGTGCCGCAGTGGCCCGGTCGCCGACGTCGGCGGCCTCCTCGGACAATACGGCGTCGCGGGGGCGGTGTTTTCGCAGCACCGTCGAGATCCACGCCTGCGCAAGCGCATCGCCGACATCGCCGAGCATTGCTCCGCCGAGCAGGTCACCGGAACGGATTCCGAGGAGTACTTCACCGGCTCCCTGCGCGATCCGGGCAGCCAGTTCGGCGTCGGAAAGTCGGGAGTTCATCCCACAACTAGAGCACACTGGACGCATGCCTGAGCTTCCAGAGGTGGCCGCCATCGCCGATTACGTCGACGGCCGTGCGGCCGGACTCCCGATCCGTCGGGTCGACGTCGCGTCGTTGTCGGTGCTCAAGACCGCCGACCCGCCCTACACGGCGCTGATGGACCGGATCGTCGAATCCGTCGGACGCGTCGGGAAGTACCTGGTCTTCCGTACCATTCCCGGTTCGGCCGCCACCGCGTCGGAACCGTTGCTGCAGCTGGTCATCCATCTGTCGCGGGCGGGGTGGGTGCGGTGGAGTGAGGACCTGTCGCCCAAACCCCTGCGTCCGGGCGGGAAGAGTCCGATCGCCCTGCGCGTGCACTGCGGATTGCCCGGCGAGGGCTTCGACGTCACCGAGGCCGGGACGCAGAAACGACTCGCCGTCTGGCTGGTCCGCGATCTCACCGAGGTCGAGCGGATCGCGGGTCTGGGACCCGACGCGCTCGAACTGACGACCGAACAGTTCGCGGAGATCCTCGCCGGGACGACCGGCCGGATCAAGAACGTGCTCACCGACCAGCACACGATCGCCGGGATCGGCAACGCGTACTCCGACGAGATCCTGCACACCGCGCGCCTGTCGCCGTTCGCGTCGTCGAAGACGCTGAAACCCGAGCAGGTCGCCACACTCTATGACGCCATGCGCGGTGTGCTCACCGACGCGACGGGCCGCCTGGAAGGGCAGGCGGTGGCGCGGCTCAAGTCGGAGAAACGCACCGGTCTGCGCGTGCACGCCCGTACCGGGCTGCCGTGCCCGGTGTGTGGGGACATCGTGCGCGAGGTGTCCTTCGCCGATCGGTCCTTCCAGTACTGCGCCACGTGTCAGACGGGCGGGAAGGTGCTGGCTGATCGTCGTATGTCACGGTTGCTGAAGTAGGCCGTCGACGCCGGGCGGGGAATCTGAACCTACCGGCCGGTAGCCTTGGTGTCGTGACGACACGGCAGAAGATTCTCATCACCGGGGCCAGCTCGGGACTCGGGGAGGGCATGGCCCGACGGTTCGCGGCGCAGGGACGGTCGCTCGCGCTAGCGGCTCGCCGCCGCGAGAAGCTCGACGCGCTGGCCGATGAACTGCGACCTGCCGCCGAACACGTCGAGGTCGCGACGCTCGACGTCACCGATGTCGAGGCAGTTCCCGAGGTCTTCCGGCGACTGGCCGACGGTCTGGGCGGCCTCGACCGGGTCATCGTCAACGCCGGACTCGGCAAGGGGGCTCCCCTCGGCACCGGCAAGGCCGCGGCGAACATCGAGACCGTGCAGACCAACCTCGTGGGCGCCCTGGCCCAGGCCGAGGCGGCGCTCGAGATCTTCCGTGCGCAGAATGCCGGTCATCTGGTGCTGATCAGTTCCATCTCGGGTGTCCGCGGTATGCCGAAAGCGCAGGCCGCGTACTCGGCGTCGAAAGCCGGACTGACGGCCCTGGGTCAGGGGCTGCAGGCCGAGTTCGCCTCGTCGCCGATCACGGTGTCGGTGGTGGCGCCGGGCTACATCGAGACCGACATCAACCGGGGAGTCAAGACCTCGCTGATGGTCGAGACGGACAAGGGCGTCGATGCCCTGGTCAAGGCGATCGAGGCGGAGAAGGACTGGGCCCCGGTGCCCGCGTGGCCGTGGACGCCCATCGCGGCGGCCCTGAAATTCCTGCCTGCGTCGGTCAGTCGGCGGCTCGTCTGACCAGTACCACTCGCGGAGTGGAACTCATTCACGCAGTGGACATCTCACGCACGGTCGGCCGGAATGGCCTAGCGTGACGGGATGCTGCGCAACCCGTGGCGGCTCTGGTTGGCCGGAGTCGCCGTCGTCCTCGGACTCGCCGGGCTGCTCGGCTGCGGGCCGACGGCGCCGACCGATCGGGTCCCGGCCACCTCGCCGAACTCGTCATCGCCTCCACCGCCGACGAAGGTTCTGACGACCGGTCCGCGCCGCGACCTCGAACCGGTCGCGGCGCGTTTTCCGGCTCTGGCCGACGCGACCGTCGACGGCTGGGCGGCCGGCACCATCGGGACCGCCTCTACCGGCCGCATTCCCGGGCCGAGCACCTACTGGTTCGACGCCGTCATGAACGCCGGTACCGAGCAGGTGGCCGAGTGGGCGCAGGAATACCAGGCGAAGCCCGTCTCGCAACCCCAGTCGCCGGCCGGCGAATTGCGCGGTTTCGTCCCGTCCGGCCGGCTGCTCGGCGGCCCGGAACTCGACCGGGCCTTCTCGTCTGCCCAGTGGCGGGCGACGGTCTACCTGTCCCCGGAGTCGGGGCGCGTGGTCGTCCTCGGTATCGACGACTGACCTGCGTAAGGTGACCGTCGTGGCGAACAAGCAGGGACAAGTGGTGGCATCGGGCGCGTTTCAGGTCTTCGGCGCCCGGCGGCGGGAGCAGGTCGGCGAATTGCTCGGCGAGATCTTCGGTCGCTCGGACATCGCGGCGCTGGGCTCGGACTGGCGGGGCATCGTCTACTTCACCCTCGACGACGACGAGACGACCTCCGCCGACACGGTTCTCGGCTTCGATCCGTCCAGCGGGACATCGGGCGAACTGGCCACCCTCGACGATGTTCTCGAGGCCGTCCGCACCGGGGATGTCGCCGAGGCCGTCGACGTGGCGAGCTTCGACGCCTGGCGCGAGGCGACGGGCACCCGCGCGCTGGACATGGGTGGCTGCGTCCCACCCAGCCTGTACGAGTTCCTCGGCGGCGATCCCGCCGAACGTGACGTGGAGCCAACCGATCTCGTCACCTACGTGGCGACCGCGGCCGCGATCATGGGCCGCATCCAATCACTGGGCGTGGAGCCCGGCGACGAGATTCCCCACGAGGTCTTCGACGAGGAGTACTGGAAGTAGGTCAGACAGCGCGTCCCCGCCGCTCCCGGTACCACGCCACGAGGGCATCGGTCGACGAATCATCATGAGTGTGAGGCGCTTCCGGCTGGATGATGGTGCCCAGCAGCTCCTTGGCCTGGGTCTTGCCCAGTTCGACGCCCCACTGGTCGAACGGGTTGATGCCCCAGATGGCACCTTCGACGAAGACCTGGTGTTCGTAGAGCGCCACGAGCTGGCCGATGACCGACGGGGTGAGCTGCGGAGCGAGGATCGAGGTGGTCGGACGGTTGCCGGGCATCACCTTGTGGGCCACCACCTGTGGCGGCACGCCCTCGGCGGCGATCTCGTCGGCGGTCTTGCCGAAGGCGAGCACCTTGGTCTGTGCGAAGTAGTTGCTCATCAGCAGGTCGTGCATGGACCCCGACCCGTCCGGGTCAGTCGGTAGGTCGTCGGTCGGTTCGGCGAAACCGATGAAGTCGGCCGGCACCATCCGCGTACCTTGATGCAGCAGTTGATAGAAGGCATGCTGACCGTTGGTTCCCGGCTCGCCCCAGAAGATCTCGCCGGTGTCGGTGGTGACGTGATGGCCACTCGCGGTGACCGACTTGCCGTTCGACTCCATCGTCAGCTGCTGCAGGTAGGCGGCGAAGCGGGCCATGTCGTTGCTGTAGGGGAGAACCGCGCGGGTGCCGACGTCCCAGAAGTTGTTGTACCAGAGGCCGATCAGTCCGAGGATGACCGGAGCGTTGTGCTCCAGCGGCTGCGTGCGGAAGTGCTCGTCGACGAGGTGGAAGCCGTCGAGGAACTCGGCGAAGCGCTCTTTGCCGATCGCCGCCATCACCGACAGCCCGATCGCGGAGTCCACCGAGTAGCGGCCGCCGACCCAGTCCCAGAAGCCGAACATGTTGTCGGTGTCGATGCCGAACCCGGCGACTTCGGCGGCATTGGTGCTGACGGCGACGAAATGCTTTGCCACAGCGTCGGAGTCGGCGTCGAGGGCCTGCAGGAGCCAGGTGCGCGCGGCGGCGGCGTTGGTCAGCGTCTCGAGGGTGGTGAAGGTCTTCGACGCGATGATGAACAGCGTCGTCTCGGCGTCGAGGTCAGCGAGTGTCCCGACCATGTCCGCGGGATCGACGTTGGAGACGAAGTGACATCGGATCCCGGCGTCGACGTAGTGGCGCAGTGCCTGATAGACCATGACCGGTCCGAGATCGGACCCGCCGATGCCGATGTTGACGACATCGGTGATGGGTTTTCCGGTGTGGCCCTTCCACTCCCCACTGCGCAGGCGGTCGGTGAACCGGCCCATCCGGGTCAGGACCTCGTGCACGTCGGTGACGACGTCCTGGCCGTCGACGGTCAGCTTCGCATCGGCCGGCAGCCGGAGCGCGGTGTGCAGGACCGCGCGGTCCTCGGAGGTGTTGATGTGGGTCCCGGCGAACATGTCGTCCCGGATCTCCTCGAGACCCACCTCGCGCGCGAGGCTCATGAGCAATTCGAGCGTCTCGCGCAGAACACGGTGCTTCGAGTAGTCGATGTGCAGGTCACCGACGTCGACGGTGAGTTCGCGGCCGCGCGCGGGATCTATCGCGAACACCTCACGCAGGTGCATCGCGTACACGTGGGGCTGATGAGCCGCGAGCGCCTGCCAGGACTGCGTCGCGGTGATGTCGCCATGATCGGTGCCGGTGAAGTCGCTGCCAGAGGCCGGGGTGCTCATGACCCCTAACCCTATGTGCTCGGCGTCGAGGCCGCGACGGTCGTCACATGCGGCCGGGAAGTGTCACCGGGCCACCACACCGGCGAGACGGTCGGCGACAGCTCAGCGGCCCAGCGGTCCACGGCCCAGGCGCAGCAGCAGCATCGCGAGGGTGTGCCCCTCCTGGCCGAGGTCCTGGAAGCGCTCGAGCACCTTGACCTCCCGACTGTGGACCAGGCGGGGGCCGCCGGAGGCCATCCGCGCGACGCCGATCTTCTTCGACACCGCCGATCTGCGCTTGATCGCCGCGAGGATCACCGCGTCGAGCCGGTCGATCTCGAGTCGCAGCTGATCGATGTCATCGGGCAGGTCGCCGACCTCGGACGTGAGCTGGTATTTCTCGAGGTCGATCGAGTGCTCGAAGGACGTGCCGCCGGACGGGCGGGGGTCCTGAGCGCCGGGGCTGGGGCTGCGATCGGTCACGCGCCCGATTTTGCCACGACGTCCGGTCACGACCCGCACGCGGCCGAGTCACCCGACCCGACCACGACGCTGCTCGCCGCCCATGGAAACTGGAGCGCATGCCCAATGCGCGGATGGTGTCCCTCGTCGCCCTGTTCCTGATCGTGGGCCAGCTGATCATCCGGGGCTGGCTCGTCGCGACCGGCAACTTCTACTGGGACGATCTGGTTCTCGTCGCACGCGCGTCGTCGAACCCGATCCTGTCCTGGGAGTATCTGGGACACAGCCACGACGGCCACTTCATGCCCGCAGCCTTCCTGCTCGCCGGGATCGCCACATGGCTGGCGCCGCTGAACTGGGCGGTGCCTGCGGTGATGCTGGTGGTGCTGCAGGCCCTCGCATCGGTGGCGGTGTGGCGGATGGTGCGGATCATCGCGCCGCGCGCCCGTGTCGGTGCGCTCGTCGCGTTGGCCTTCTACCTGTTCAGTCCGATGACGGTGCCCGCCTTCGCCTGGTGGGCCGCGGGTCTCAACACCCTCCCCATGCAGGCGGCGATGGCCTGGATCGTCGCCGACGCCGTGCGTCTCGGTCGCGGCGACGTCGACGATGCCGGGCGTCGACTGGTGTGGATCCGGTCGACGATCATCTTCGTGATCGCACTGGCGTTCTTCGAGAAGTCACTGTTCATCCTGCCGGTGGCGCTCGTCGCGGCGATCCTCGCGAACGGTGGTCCGCGCGCGACGATGTCGACGCTGCGGACGGCCCGCGAGCTGTGGATCGCACTGAGCGTCACCACCGCGCTGTGGGTGGCGGTGTACTTCGTCACCACGGACCCCACGTCTGGTGAGCACTCGGTGACGCAGACCGCGCGCCTGGTCTGGAGGTCGGTGACCGACGCCATCGTGCCGTCGCTCGTCGGCGGCCCGTGGGAGTGGGAACGGTGGACGCCGAGTCCGCCGACGGGCTTCCCACAGATGTGGATGATCGTCGGCGGCTGGCTGGTCCTGGCCGCGGTGACGTGGTGGGCGGTGGCCCGCAGACGTGGCGGCGCGGTGATCGTCGCGTGCGCGGCGATCTACGCCGTCGCGGCTCAGATCCCCGTGATGTGGAATCGGTCGAGCCCGCAGACCGCGCTCGAACTCGCTCAGCACATGCGCTACCTCCCGGACACGGCGCTCGTGTTCACGATCGCGGTGGCCCTCCTGTGTGCGGCGCCGTCCCGGAAGGCCGACGTGGGTGGTCGACACGCTCGGACGTCCGACGCCGAGACCGGCGACGACGAGGAGCGGCCGGCTCTGCCTGCCCTCGCGTCCGTCGTGGGCGCGCTGGTGGTGGTCTCCGCGCTGGTGTCGCTGGTCTCGTTCTCGTCGTCGTGGCGTGACAACCCGACCGGCGACTATCTGGAGACCGCGACCGCGTCACTGCATGCCGCCGCAACGCAGGGCCCCGACGGCCAGGTCCTGCTCGATCAGTCCGTGCCGTTGGAGATCCTGCAACCGTTCGTCTACCCCGACAACCAGGTCAGCCGGATCTTCGGACGGGTGGCTCCCCGGCCCGACTTCGGCGAGGCGACCGACCGGCTGTTCGTCCTCGACACCGCGGGGAACCTCGTGCCCGGAGGCGTGACCCAACGACGCAACATCCTCGCGGGCGACGGCACCTGCCGTACGCCGGAGGTCGCCGGACCCACCCGACTGCGACTCGACGGCCCGCTCTTCTCGTGGCCCTGGACGATCGCGCTGAGTTACTGCGCGACACGAGACGGCGAGATCGAGATCGCGCTCGAGGACGGGGATGCGGTGCGGGCGCCGGTCCGGGCGGGATTAGGGTCGGTGTATGTCCGGATCGACGGTGGCGGCGACCATGTCGAGGTCCGTCCCCTGACGCCGGGACTGCGACTGCACACCGGCACCGGCCGGGTGGGGGAAGCCGCCGAGGCGCGCTTCGCCGGCGGCTGAGTCCTCTAGTCGTAGTGGAAGGCCGAGATGTTGTCGCTCTGGTTCTCCGCAGCGATCAGGGTGCGGAGCGCCCTGGCGGTCTCCTCTTCGGCGACGAAGTAGACGACCTTGGCGTCGCCGGCCGCGTCGACCTGCTGTGCCATCTGCTCGCGGAGCACCCGGGTGCCCTCCCAGGACGGATCGAAGGCGCCGCCGACGATGTGCTCTTGATACCCCTCACCGAAGGTGATGTGCATGTTGCCGTCGGTGCCGATGCCGTCGAAGACGTAATCGCCGCGCTTGATCGCGTAGTAACTCGGCAGTCCGGTCACGCCGGCGCCGAACCTCGCCTGCGCCGGTTCTTTGTTCCCGGTGCGGACATAGACGATCTCGGTGTTGGTCTGCTTCTCGTTGTTGTCGATGAGATCGTTCAGCTCGGTCTCGGTGGAGTCGATGAACGCGAGATAGGTGAAGCTGTACCGCGACGCGATGTTGGTGTTCGGCGGAAGGTTCGTGGCCGCGCACCGGGTGGTGCCGTTCCGTCCGAAGTCGACCCGCAGGACCACCTTGCACTCGCCGCCGAGTGCACCCGGCGGGCGGTTACCGACTGCGAAGTTAAGCGTCAGGCCGTAGTTGAAGTGGCCGCGGACGTCGTCGCTGTACGGGCTGCCCTGCACGGTGTAGTCGAAGGCGCACGTCGCGGTCGTGCACGCACCGGTCTGGCGTGAGGACACCACCGGCTGCTTCATCCACAGTCCGGGAGCGGGCACCGACACCAGGTCGGAGACGAGCGCACGCTGGTTGGCGAACACCTTCTGCGCCTGATCGGCCGGCTGCAGGCTGACCGCCGCGTCGATGTCGTAGGTGACCGGGCCCTGCACGCTCTGGCCCTTGACGTTGGTCACGTTCTTCGTCTCCGGGTCGAACGTGACCTCCCACGTCCCGATCTTCACCTTGTCGTCCCCGATGAACTCGATGGGCGGGTCGGTGGTCGGCCAGTGGCGGGCGTCGGGTGTGCCCTTGTTGGGTGTCGGCAGCTCGGCGCCGAGCTGCGGTGCGTCACCGGCCTCTATGTTGCCGATGTCGCCGGCCAGGTTGTCCGGGCCGAGGATCGTGCCCAGGCGCGGCATGCTGGTGAATCGGGTCGAGGCCCACTTGTTGTCCAGGGGCGCGGCGTCGAGGTTGGTCTTCTCGGCGTCGACGAGGAGTTCGGTCCACAGGGCGCCGGGCGCGCTGATGAACGGGCTGTTGCCGATCTGGCGGTATTCGCCCTGCTGCGAGCCGAGCGTGATCGTGCCCTCGGCGGTGTTCGACGTGGTGACGATCAGGTCGTCGAACTCGACCGTGCCCTCGCCGCGCTCGTCGTCGTACTTGTAGGTGACCTTGCCGGTGAATTTGGCCGCCGGGCTGGTCGCCATCTTGAACAGCACCTCGTCGAGGCTCTTCTGCGCGCGGAAGGCCGGCGTGGGCTCGACGGTGCCCGCGCTGCTGAACGGCACGAACGACAGGACGAGCGCGATGACGAGAGCCAGTGCCCCGACACCCAGGACGATGGCGGCGGGGACAACGGACGGTCTCTTCATGGCGCCTCTTCCTGCTCGCCGGGGCGTCGTCGCCGTGTGCGAAGGCGTTCGCAGACAGGGCACCCCGAGCCGGTGATACCGCGTCATATTAGCCGCGGGGCACGGCGATCGGGGCCTCAACCCACGGTGTCGGTCGATTGTTCGGTGGACCGCGCGCCGCGGCGCAGCGGACCGGCGAACGGGGGTCTGTCGGCGGTGGCGGGTAGCCTGGACAACCGATGAACAGCTCTTCTTCTGCCCCTCTTCTCGCCGGTCGCGCGGGCGCCGTTCCCTCGGGTGCGGCCGCCGACGACCGGGTCGCGCGCCTGCTCGAAGGACTCAACCCGCAACAGCGGGCCGCGGTGCTGCACGCCGGCGCACCGTTGCTGATCGTGGCGGGCGCCGGTTCGGGGAAGACGGCCGTCCTGACCCGCCGGATCGCCTACCTGCTGGCCGCGCGAGACGTCACCCCCGGCCAGATCCTGGCGATCACCTTCACCAACAAGGCCGCCGCGGAGATGCGCGAACGCGTCATCGATCTCGTCGGCCCGCGCGCCGCCTACATGTGGGTCTCGACGTTCCACTCCACGTGCGTGCGCATCCTCCGGGCGCAGTCGGGGTTGCTGGAGTCGATGAACTCCAACTTCTCCATCTACGACGCCGACGACTCGAAGCGGCTGTTCGGCATGGTCATCCGCGACCTCGACCTCGACCCCAAGAAGTTCAGCCCGCGCGGGGTGTCGGTGGCGGTGTCGAACTTCAAGAACGAGCTGATCTCGCCCGACGAAGCGCTGGCCTCGGCACCCGAGGACGACCCGACGTCGACGACGATCGCTCGGATCTACGCCGAGTACCAGCGCCGCCTGCGGGCCGCGAACGCCTTCGACTTCGACGACCTGATCGGCGAGACCGTGGCGCTGCTGCACCGGCACCCCCAGGTCGCCGAGTACTACCGGCGCCGGTTCCGTCACGTCCTGGTCGACGAGTACCAGGACACGAACCACGCGCAGTACGTGCTCATCCGCGAACTGGTGGGGGAGCAGACCACCGCGGGCGGGCTGGAGCCCTCCGAACTGTGTGTCGTCGGCGATGCCGACCAGTCCATCTACGCCTTCCGTGGCGCCACGATCCGCAACATCGAGGAGTTCGAGCGCGACTTCCCGTCCGCGGAAACCGTTCTGCTCGAACAGAACTACCGATCGACGCAGACGATCCTGTCGGCAGCCAACGCCGTCATCGCACGCAACTCGAACCGGCGCGAGAAGCGACTGTGGACCGACTCCGGCGACGGCGAACTCATCGTCGGCTACGTCGCCGATTCCGATCGCGACGAGTCGACGTTCATCGCCAAGGAGATCGAAGAACTCACCGACTACTCGATCGGCGGTTCCTCGAGCCACAAGTACTCCGACGTCGCGGTGTTCTACCGCACCAACACCGGTTCGCGTGCGATCGAGGAGGTGTTCGTCCGGCACGGGATTCCCTACAAGGTCGTCGGCGGCACCAAGTTCTACGAGCGCAAGGAGGTACGGGATGTGGTCGCGTACCTGCGGGTGGTCGCCAACCCCGACGACTCGGTCGGCCTGCGCCGCATCCTCAACACCCCTCGGCGGGGCATCGGCGATCGCGCGGAAGCCTGTGTCGCCGTGCATTCGGAGAACACCGGCCGGAGCTTCTATGAGTCGCTGATCGACGCCGCCGAGGGCAAGGTCGCCCTGTTGAACACGCGGGCGGTCAAGCAGATCGGCGGTTTCGTCGAGCTCATCGAGGGATTGCGCACCGACTTCCTCACGCACTTCGGCGAGTCCGACACCGATGACGCCGACGTCGCCTACCTCGACGCCACCGAGGAGTCGGCCGACATCGGCGAACTCGTCGACGCGATCGTCGAGCGTACCGGCTACCGTGCCGAGCTCGAGGCCTCCAGCGATCCGCAGGACGGCGCGCGCCTCGACAACATCAACGAGCTGGTGGCCGTGGCAAGGGAATTCAGCGCCGACGCCGCCCAGGTCGATGTCGACGCCGACGATCCGGACACCGACGAGGTGGATCGTGAGGGTGAGCCCGAACCCGGTTCGCTCGCAGCGTTTCTCGAGCGCGTCTCGCTGGTCGCCGACGCCGACCAGGTGCCGGACGAAGGCGAGGGTGTGGTCACGATGATGACCCTGCACACCGCCAAGGGTCTGGAGTTCCCGGTGGTCTTCGTGACCGGTTGGGAGGACGGGCATTTCCCGCACATGCGTGCGCTGGGTGATCCGGCCGAGTTGAGTGAGGAACGACGCCTGGCCTACGTCGGCATCACCCGTGCCAAGCAGCGGTTGTACCTCACCCGATCGGTTACCCGGGCCTCGTGGGGGCAGCCGGTGTCGAATCCGGAATCCCGCTTCCTGCAGGAGATTCCGCAGCACCTCATCGACTGGCGACGCACGGAACCCCGGCGCTCCGCGCGCGGCTTCGGCGGATCATCAGGCGGCGTGTTCGGCCGCGACGGAGGGTTCTCGGCTTCGGGTGGCTCATCGTCGATGGGCCGCGGCCGCTCGTCGTACTCCTCGGATCCGGCGCGCGGACGCAACAAGCAGGTCCAACTCGACATCGGTGATCGGCACAACCATCCCAAGTACGGGATGGGCAAGGTCGTGGCCAAGGAGGGTAGCGGCGCCACCGAACGCGTGACGATCGACTACGGCGGCAGCGCGGGGCGCGTCACGCTTCTCACTGCCGGAGGAATTCCCGGGGACAAACTCTAGGGGAGAGGCGCCGGTACTCCGTCTGGAGCAGAGAAGCGCTACTTCAGGTCGTTCGCGCTGGTCACAAATAGCGCAAGCACGCTGAAGTAGCGCCTTTGTGCATCACGAGGCGGACCTACGGCGCCCGCTGTTAGCCGGTGTAACCGGAGAGCTTCACGCCCTTGGCGGCGAGCCACGGCACGGGATCGATCTTGGTGCTGCCGTTCTTCCACACCTCGAAGTGCAGGTGCGGGCCGAAGGAGAAGCCCTCGTTGCCGACCAGGGCGATGACATCGCCGGCGGTGACGCGCTGGCCTTCCTTGACCAGGACGCCCGAGGAGGCCATGTGGCCGTACATGGTGACCGTTCCGTCGGCTGCCTGTACCTGGACCCAATGGCCGTAGCCCGAGGCGGGCTCTGCCTTGATCACGACGCCGTCGGTGGCCGCGTGGATCGGGGTACCGAGGGGCGCGGCCATGTCGATGCCGCCGTGCATGGTGCCCCAGCGCATCGCGAAGGCAGAAGTGAAGTCGTAGTTGCCGAGCGGGATCGGCGAGGCGAACATCGGTCGTCGAGCCAGGGCTTCGCGGCGTGCCTCGTCGGCGGCGATCTTGGCGCCGACACCCAGCTGGTTGGTGAAGACGTTCATCTGGTCGGTCTGCGGGGTCGCGGCGGCCACTCCGGGGCCGAGTTCGACCGGTGCCGCTCCTTGGCCCGCGGCGTCGTTGACAGCGGCGGCGTTCACGGGGGCAGGCGCCTGGTCGCTCGTGCTGACCTGTGCGACGGCGGCGACCGCTGCGCCCGCGGCCATGGCGACGAGGGCTGCGCGCCCGCCCTTGAGGGCATTCGGGGGCGCCGCGATGCGGTGCTTGCCGCCGCGTCGGATGCGCTGCCCGGCCGGATTGGTCCGGAAGGGGCGTTCGGCGGTGTCGTCGTCGAGATCGTCGTCGACGAGGATGTCGAGTTCGGCGCCGTCGACGTCGAACGGCTCATCGTGCTCGTACTGATCGAACTCGTGCTCGGGGATCAGGATGTCCTGAGTGATCTCCGAGCGCGTCGGACGGTAGTAGCCCTGCCACGACGACGGGGTCCAGCTGCCGTCGGAGGACTCGCGGGTGGTGACGTCGGAGTCTGCGAAGTCGAAGTCGTAATCGCCGAGGTCGTATCCAGCGGCGTCGTCGGTGTCGACGACGGGGATGATCGTGGTCATCTCTTCCGCTGTGACGTCATCGATCAACCCGCCCGATCGGACGCGGCCCGATCCGCGTGAGACACCGAGTCCCGCCAAATCGTCCACCTCATCTCTTGCTGCCGCATCTCGTCGTTGGCGGATTCGAAGTTAGCGTCCGTAATCCTTCTGTGACCAACTGCTGAGAGCCGACGGTAACGAAATGATTGCGGCAAGTCCAACCGTAGAAAGCGACAAACCGGGATATTGTGAGCTGAGTCACACGACTGTGATCATCCTCTAGAAACTGGCAAATTTGCTGTTCGTTACAGCAAATCGATCCTGTGACGACGGAGCGGCCGGGTACTGCGGTGTAAGTGCAGTTCATGGGTGCATCAACGCGCCCCGTTCCTCACGCGGCATCGTCGATGCTGTGAGAACCGACCGAGCGAGTGATCTGTCGCACAAGCGCAGGGTGCGCGCGGGGAGGCGATTCACGACAGGTTTAAAGTCCGATATGGCCCGCATTACACCCTTGCGCGGGCAAATCTACGAGATGGTGAGCTGAATGGATCTCTTCGAATACCAGGCGAAGGAACTGTTCGCCAAGCACGGGGTTCCCACCACACCCGGTCGGGTGACCGATGATGCCGCCGACGCGCGGGCGATCGCCGAGGAAATCGGCAAGCCTGTGATGATCAAGGCGCAGGTCAAGACCGGCGGGCGTGGCAAGGCAGGCGGCGTGAAGTACGCCGCGACCCCGGACGACGCGCAGTCCCACGCTTCCAACATCCTTGGCCTCGACATCAAGGGCCACGTCGTCAAGAAGCTGCTGGTCGCCGAGGCCAGCGACATCGCGGAGGAGTACTACATCTCCTTCCTTCTCGATCGCACCAACCGCTCCTACCTGGCCATGTGCTCGGTCGAGGGCGGCATGGAGATCGAAGAGGTCGCCGCGACCAAGCCCGAGCGCCTCGCGAGGGTCGCCGTCGACGCCGTGAAGGGTGTCGATCTGGAAACCGCGCGCTCGATCGCCGAGCAGGGCCATCTGCCCGCCGAGGTGCTCGACGCCGCAGCGGTCACCATCGCGAAGCTCTGGGAGGTCTTCGTCAAGGAGGACGCCACCCTGGTCGAGGTCAACCCACTCGTCCGCACCCCGGACGATCAGATCCTCGCCCTCGACGGCAAGGTCACCCTCGATGCCAACGCCGACTTCCGTCAGCCCGGCCACGAGGAGTTCGAGGATCGCGACGCCACCGATCCCCTGGAGCTCAAGGCCAAGGAGAACGACCTCAACTACGTCAAGCTCGACGGTGAAGTCGGCATCATCGGCAACGGCGCGGGCCTGGTCATGTCGACCCTCGACGTGGTCGCCTACGCCGGCGAGAAGCACAACAACGTGAAGCCCGCGAACTTCCTCGACATCGGCGGCGGCGCCTCGGCCGAGGTCATGGCTGCCGGTCTCGACGTCATCCTCGGCGACGAGCAGGTCAAGAGCGTCTTCGTCAACGTCTTCGGTGGCATCACCGCGTGTGACGCCGTCGCCAACGGCATCGTCGGTGCTCTGGAGAAGTTGGGGTCGGACGCCAACAAGCCGTTGGTCGTCCGCCTCGACGGCAACAAGGTCGACGAAGGCCGCAAGATCCTGGCCGATGCGAACCACCCGTTGGTCACGCTCGCCGAAACCATGGACTCGGGCGCCGACAAGGCCGCCGAGCTGGCGAGCAAGTAAGGGAGCCACGGAATATGTCGATCTTTCTGAACAAAGACAACAAGGTCATCGTCCAGGGCATCACCGGCGGTGAAGGCACCAAGCACACCGCTCTGATGCTCAAGGCCGGCACCAACGTCGTCGGCGGTGTCAACGCACGCAAGGCCGGCACCACCGTGTCGCACGTCGACGCCGACGGCAACAACGTCGAGCTCCCGGTGTTCGCATCGGTCGCCGAGGCCATGAAGGAGACCGGGGCCGACACCTCGATCGCCTTCGTCCCGCCGAAGTTCTCCAAGGACGCCATCATCGAGGCCATCGACGCGGAGATCCCGCTGCTCGTGGTCATCACCGAGGGCATCCCGGTGCAGGACTCCGCCTACGCGTGGGCCTACAACGTGGAGAAGGGCGAGAAGACCCGCATCATCGGCCCCAACTGCCCCGGCATCATCACCCCGGGTGAGGCGCTGGTGGGCATCACGCCGAACAACATCACCGGCAAGGGTCCGATCGGTCTGGTCTCCAAGTCGGGCACCCTGACCTACCAGATGATGTACGAGCTGCGCGATCTCGGCTTCTCGACCGCCATCGGCATCGGCGGCGACCCGGTCATCGGGACCACCCACATCGACGCCATCGAGGCGTTCGAGAAGGATCCCGAGACCAAGCTGATCGTCATGATCGGTGAGATCGGTGGCGACGCCGAGGAGAAGGCCGGCGAGTACATCAAGGCCAACGTGACCAAGCCCGTCGTCGGCTACGTCGCGGGCTTCACCGCTCCCGAGGGCAAGACCATGGGCCACGCGGGAGCCATCGTCTCCGACGGTGCGGGCACCGCCCAGGGCAAGAAGGAGGCCCTCGAGGCCGCGGGCGTCAAGGTCGGCAAGACGCCGTCCGAGACCGCCTCGCTGGCGCGGGAGCTCTACCAGGCCCTGTAAGAGTCACGAGAACCGAAGAACCCGAGCGGGTCTGCCCGCTCGGGTTTTTTCGTGGCCCGACCGGCCCCGATCCCGCATGCGATAATTCGTCGGTGGACTCCCGGGCGCGACGCGGCGCGATCTCCCAGCTCGCCGGGGAGTCGCTGCGGTTCGCCGGGGTGGTGGCGGACGTGGCCGAACGCCTGCCCCTCGCGGGCGGGGTCATCGGGTCCGTCCGCGTGCGACTGGCCGAAGCCGCCGAGACCGCTGTCACCGTGGTGGTCTCGACGACGCGAGCCGTCCTGGGCGTCGTCATCCGGGAGGTCGTCGATGCGCTGGTCGAGGAAGTCGACCTCACCGACCTCGTCCTCACCCACGTCGACCTGAAACGTCTGATCACCGAGGTGCTCGCGCTCATCGACATCGACGAGGTGATCACCACCGTGGATCTCGATCGTGCTGTGGCACAAGTGGATCTGAATGCGGCGATCGACCTCGTCGACCTCGACGCGGTGATCGGGAAGGTCGATCTCGACTCCGTCGCCACCGGAATCGACATCGACGCGATCGCCGCGCGGATCGACATCGACGCCATTCTCGGGCGCGTCGATCTGATCGGACTCGCCGAGGAGATCATCGACGGCGTCGATCTCCCCGACATCATCCGCGAGGCGAGTACTTCGGTGACGGCCGATGTGATGACCGACGTGCGCAGTACCAGTGAGCGTGCCGACGACGTGGTGGCCAACGCGGTCAATCGCTTTCTGCGCCGCCGCGGGGCCGAGACCGTCCAGGCCGCTTCCGACGCCGGAGAACCCCGATGACTGCCGAACCGAAACCGACCGGGCCGCTCCGCAATTCGTCCCCCACGACGCCGGGCCACCCATTGGTCCACAAGGCCCATGCGGTGCAGGATCGGGACAAGAACGCCGGCATTGTGAGCCGGGGTGTCGCGTCGTTCCTCGACCTGCTCGTCGTGTGGACGATCCTCGGTGCCGCCTACGCCGGCCTGTCCCTGATGCAGTTCGTCGTCTCGGTCAGCGAATTCTCGCTGCCCCAGGTCGACATCGTTTTCACGACGACCGGCTTCGTGCTGGTGGCGGTGCTCTACCTCGCGACGTGCTGGGAGGTGTCCGGCCGCACGCTCGGATCGGTGGTGATGGGTCTGCGGGTGGTCAATTCGGAAGGTGCGCGTATCCGGCCGACCATCGCGGTGCTGCGCGCGTTGCTCTGTACCTTCTTCGCGATCGGTCTGGTGTGGGTGGTGATCGACCGGCGCCGACGGTCGGTGGCAGACGTCCTCCTGCGCACCCGGGTCATCTACTCTCGGTGACCGACTTGAGCTGACCCAGGCCCTTCTCGAAGTCCTTGCCCAGCATCTTGTCGAAGAGGCCGAAGATGCCCGCGACGCGGCTGAACATCGTCTGTGCGCCCACCATCGTCCACGACACCCGTGTCGCCTGACCCTGCGGAACGAGTTCGAAGGTGACGGTGTTGGTGGCCTTCATCGGCTTCTCGAAGTCGAGGCGCACCTCGACCTCTCGGGGCTCGGCAATGCGCGTGATCTCCATGGCGCCCCGTCCGGCCTTCTTGTTCCCCGACCACGCGTACTTCGCCCCGACACCGTGCTCGGCACCGGAGTACTCGCGCGTCATGTCCGGATCGACGCCCTCCCACGGGGACCAGTGCACCCATTGCCGGAAGTCGGTGAGAAACGGCAGCACCACAGCGGGCGGGGCATCGACGGTGATGGATCGGGTGATGCGGTATGTGTCGGACATGAGGGGCTCCTCGGTGATCGGTCGGAGACGGGCTGCGGAACGGAGGGCTGACGAGAGTATGACACCGGAACGCCGGCCAATTCATCGCGTCGCCGGCGACAACGCGCCCGGATCGTCGTGCCCCGGCGGGATACGGTGTGAGGCATGGGTGAACGGGCACGGCTGACGGCGACCGACCTACGCTCGATCCTCGTCGACGACGGTACGTGGGAACCATGGGATGCCCCGGTCACCGAGCCGGCCGCGACATCCGACGGCGCGGACGACGCCTACGCCGCCGAACTCGAACGGGCGCGCAGCCGAAGCGGATCGGACGAATCGGTCCGAACGGGAGCCGGCGCGGTCGGCGGGCATCGGGTGGCGATGGTGTTCGGCGAGTTCGAGTTCCTCGGGGGCTCGATCGGTCGCGACGCGGGCGCGCGGATCGTCGCAGCTGTCAGACGCGCGACGCGCGAGCGGCTGCCGTTGCTGGCACTTCCCGCGTCCGGTGGCACCCGAATGCAGGAGGGAACCGCGGCATTCCTGCAGATGGTCGCCATCACCGGCGCGGTCACCGACCACAAGGCCGCCGGCCTGCCCTATCTGGTCTACCTGCGACACCCGACCACCGGCGGGGTGTTCGCCTCGTGGGGGTCCCTCGGGCACATCACCTGGGCACAACCCGGTGCGCTCATCGGATTTCTCGGCCCGCGCGTCTACGAAGGCCTGTACGGTGAGCCCTTCCCCGCTGATGTGCAGACCGCCGAGAACCTGGTTCGCACAACGGTTGTCGATGATGTGATCGAGCCCGCCGACCTCCCTGCCCGCCTGTCGGCAGTGTTGCGTCTCCTCGACCGCCGGGACGCGGCGGGGCCACCGGCCGCTGCGTCGGAGGTGTTCGCGCAAAGTACGCGACCACGCGAACCGGAGGATGCCTGGGCGTCTGTGCTCGCAACTCGCGAATCCGGGCGCGCGGGACTGGTCGACTTCCTGGCGCAGGGCGAGTCGGCGCCACTCTCGGACACCGGGCCACTTCGATTCTCGCTCAGTGATTTCGAGGGGCACATCGTCCTGGTCGTCGGCTACGACCGGAGTGCGCAGGCCGCCGGTGAGCTGCCAGGGCCCCGGCACCTCCGCGAGGCGCGCCGCGCGATCATGGCGGCAGGCGAGCTCGGACTCCCGGTGGTCACCGTGATCGACACCCCGGGTGCCGAGCTGTCCGTCGTCGCCGAGGAGGGTGGTCTTGCAGCGCAGATAGCCCGCTGCACAGTCGAATTGATCAGCACTCCGGTGCCTACGGTGTCGGTGTTGCTCGGTCAGGGTGCGGGCGGCGCGGCGCTGGCGCTGTTTCCCGCCGACTTCCGCGTGGCGCGTGCCGATGCATGGCTCTCGCCGCTACCGCCCGAGGGCGCGAGTCTCATCGTGCACCGGGACCTCGACCATGCCGGTGAGATGGCCTCGAGGCAAGGGATTCTCGCCGGACGGATGGCGGCTCAGGGCATGATCGACGTTGTCGTCGAGGAGGACTCGGACGCCGCCGCCCTGTCGATGCTCCGCGAGGTGATCGCGCGCCACCTCTCGACGTCGCCGGCACCGGACCGAGCGGCGCGGGCCCGCGTTCCGGCGGCGGTCGCGCGATGAACCAACGCATCGTGGCCGTCGGTGCACTGATCACCGACGATGCCGGCCGAATCCTGCTGGTCCTGCGCCGAAATGAGCCGTCGGCCGGGCACTGGAGTCTCCCGGGTGGCAAGGTCGAGCTTGGGGAGTCGCTGGAGCAGGCGATGATCCGTGAGGTCCGGGAGGAGACCGGTCTGGTGGTGACGGTCGGCGAACCGGCGATCCAGCTCGAGATCCCCGTCGGCGACGGGCGGGTGTACGAGGTGCACGACTTCCGTGCCGAGATCCGTTCGGGGGAGCTGCGTCCCGGTGACGACGCTGCCGATGCCGCCTTCTTCACGCCGGCCGAGGTGCGCGGGGCGAAAGTCACTGACCGGCTGGTGGAGTACCTGGAGCAGGCCGGCGCATTGCCTCCCGAGTAGCCCTGACCGGTCGCGGGCCGGGGCCGACGTGGTGGATGAGACCGGTTTTGTGCAGGATGGAGAGATGACCGACCTACTGCCTCTGGACCCTGACCAACTCCTCACCACGACGCGCTCGGTGCGCAAACGTCTCGACTTCGAGCGTCCCGTTCCGCTCGAGGTGATCAAGGAGGCTCTCGAGGTCGCGCTCCAGGCGCCGACGGGCAGCAATAGCCAGACGTGGCACTGGATCGTGCTGACCGACCCCGAGCTGAAGCAGAAGGTCGCGGATTACTATGCGCAGTCGTTCGCGAAGTACTACTCCGGCCAGGCCCCGCGCGACGAGACGGGCAAGCGTGTCGCATCCAGCGCCCAATACCTCGCCGACACCATGGGGCAGGTCCCGGTGCTGGTCATCGGCGCGATCTACACCGGCGGCGAGCTGCCCGCGGGCAACCAGGCCGGCGTCTGGGGTTCGTTGCTGCCGGGCGCCTGGAGCCTGCAACTGGCGTTGCGCGCCCGCGGCCTCGGCTCGGCGTGGACGACCCTTCATCTGAACTACGAGAAGGAGATCGCCGAGCTCCTCGGAATCCCGGCCAACATCCACCAGGGAGTTCTGCTGCCGGTGGCCTATTCCAAGGGCACGGATTTCAAGCCGGCGCCGCGGAAGTCCCTGGACTCGGTCCTCCACATCGACGGATGGTGAGTGCGGGGTGCCGGGTCATTACCGATCCGGCACCTCGCATCGCAGTGCCGCGAGAGCCATCGCGGTGAGAAGCCGGCGCAGTCCCTGCTGGTCGAAGGCCGGTAGGCGGGGCGAGGAGTTCAACAGCCCGAACATCGCGTGGACACGCACACGAGCCTCATCGCGGTCGAGGGCCACGCCCTCCTCGTCGGTGACTGCGAGGAGCATATCCACCCATCTCTCCACGTAGCGACGCTGCAGCAACCTGACCCGGTGGTTGGCGTCCGGGGTCATCGACGAGAGGTCCCGATCCTGCACCGTGATGAGGTCCGGGCGGGTGACGAGGACGTCGATGTGGAAACCGATGAGCGCGACCAGGGTCTGAGACGGGGAACCGCCGCGGTCGGCGACTTCGCTGCCGCCATCGTGCAGCCGTTGACTGATGTCGATGAGCATCTCGTCGAGAAGTTCGGTCTTCGAGGAGAAGTGGCGATACATCGCCGGTCCGCTCACCCCGACCGCCCGCCCGATGTCTTCCAGCCGCACCCCGGCGAACCCGCGCTCGGCCATCTGATGGGCGGCGGCGGACAGCAATTCGGCACGACGGGCCGCCTTCGCCTGGGTTCGGCGCGTCGGTGGACGATTCGTGGCTTCCGATTCGTCCTCGCGCGGTTCATGCGTCGCGGACATCGATCCCGCACTCTACGCGTTCGGGGGTGCGGGCGTTCGGCGTGCGGACGCCGACGCGGGCTGACCGCGTCGGCGCACCGGAATGACCGGTGGTGACCCGGTCGAATGAAAAGCGAGCCGACCGGTGCGATCGAGGCCCGGCAGGGCCTAGTCTTGCGCATGATCGTGCGCCGGATGGCGGACGCGGAACAGTCCGAAAGGGCGGCGGGCGGAGTCCCGCAGCATCGACGAGGAGCGGATCGTGAATCCAGGCGAACCCCAACATCAAGGTGGTCAGTGGTCGGGAGTCCCGCAAGGACCACCGCAGACCGGGGGTTTCGCCGGTAACCAGGACCAGACGGCCCACGTCCAGCACCCCGGCACCGGCAGCCTGCCCGGTCAGCAGTGGGGCCCGGGCGCCCAGTACCAGTACCCCGGTGACGGATGGGGACAGCAGCCCCGTGGTCCACGCGCTGACCTGTCGGTGATCTTCGCGCTCGCCTCTGCGGTCGCCGGGATCGTCACCTATTTCATGGGTTTCCTCGGTTGGATCTCGGTGTCGGCGGGCGCCGAGGAGGAACTCAACCGCTGGGGAACGGACTTCGAGGAAGGCCAGGGCGGGATACCCGCGTACTTCTCCTACGAGATCGTCCTGAACCCCGGGAAGTTCTTCATCCTGCTCGGGGTGGTCGGCATCGCAGCGACGTTCGTGCTGGTTCCGCGCTATCGCAAAGCCCTTCCGTTCTTGGCGGTCGTCGGTGTTGCGGCGTGGCTGGCCCTGTTCGCCGCCGCTCTGATAACGCCGCCGTTCCTCGATCTCGGCGCCGGTGCGATCGTCGGACTGATCCTGGGATTCCTGCAGGTGGCGCTGCTCATCGCGGCAGCCTTCTTGTACGGTCTGAAGAAGGATGACGCGCAACACTCCTGACGACGCTACCGACGACCCGATCGCCGGCCTGCTGCGTCGTGCCGGTTGCGTCTTCGCCGTCGAGGAAGCCGCTCTGCTTCGCGAGCATGCCACCGGTGCAACCGAACTCGACCAGCTCGTCGCCCGGCGCGCGGCCGGGGAGCCGGTCGAGCATCTGGTGGGATGCGTGCGATTCGGTGACCTCCGATTGGCCGTCGGACCCGGGGTCTTCGTCCCGCGGCAGCGCTCGCTGTTGTTGGCGCGCACCGCGATCGCCGCAACGCGTGCACGTCGGTCGCCGGCCGTGCTCGAGGCGTTCTGCGGTGTCGCGCCCATCGCCGCGAGTGTCGCGGCCGCCGTCTCGGACGTCGACCTGCATGTCGTCGACGCCGACGACACCGCGCTGGACCTCGCACGACGAAATCTGCCGGACGGGACCGGTATTCACCTCGGTACCGGGCTCGACCCCCTGCCCCGGCATCGTCTATTCGACGTGATCGCCGCCGTCCCACCGTACGTGCCCGACTCGGCGTTCGACCTGCTGACATCCGAGGCCCGGCACCACGAACCGCGTAGCGCACTGCTCGGTGGCCCCGACGGCCTCGACCACATCAAGGCGTTGGTCGTCGCGGCGCAGGAATGGCTCGCCGTCGGCGGTGAACTGCTCATCGAGATGAACACGGCCCAAGCCGAGCAGGTCGTCCGCGGCGGCGGTCCGCCGCACTACGAGTCCGATGTCGTCGTCGGAGACGACGGGCAGACTGCCGTGGCGTGCTTTCGCCGGACGCGCTGACGTCAGGTGGTGTGAGCGGAGGGCTCTTACGTGCTCCCTGATCCGAAAGAAGCGACCCCCACTGCTCCCTGATTTGAAAGAAGCGACCCCCACTGCTCCCTGAGGTGCGAGCGAAGCGAGCCACGAAGGGTGTAGCAACGTGTCTCACCAGGCCCTTCGTGGCTCGTCGCTATCGCTCCTCGCACCTCACGGAGCAATGGTTGTGTGGCTATCTCGGATACCGGAGCAGTGGCTCAGCCCTCAGATCCCGAGCGCGCCCCGCTGCTTTGCGACCGCCTCCCGGTAGCGTTCGACGTTGGCCATCTTGATGGCCTCGTAGCCCCGGACCATGTCCGGTAGTTCGGCCAGTTCGACGACCACGGGAAGCCGGTCCGCACCGAGGCGCCCACTCGCGAGCGCGTCGAGCACGGCGTCGACGAGCTCCCGGTATTCGGCGATCAGCGCGCGCTCGGTGCGCCGGATCTCGCTGCGGCCGAACGGGTCCAGTCGCGTCCCGCGGAGCCGCTTCATCCTGGCGAGTGCACCCAGCGGCGTATCTGCCCACGATCCCAGGGCGAGCTTCTCGCGCATCCCCAGGCTGCGCAGGGTCGGCGGATGCAACCGCACGGCGACGTCGGCGTCGGCGCCGAACTCGTCGGCGATGCGCGCGGCGAACGAGGGGTCCTGCGTGAGCCGGGCGACCTCGTACTCGTCCTTGTAGGCCATCAGCTTGTACAGATTCCGGGCGACCGCCTCGGTGAGTGAGGAGTCCGGTGCGACCCGTCGCACGCGATCCACCGTGTCGAGGTAGGACCGCGCGTACCGTTCGTCGGAGTGGGCGGTCAGCTCGTCGTACCGGATCGCGATGGTGCGCCGGAGGTCGTCGTCGATGCTCCCGAGTCCGCCGACCACGTCGAGGGCGTGGCGGCTCGGTTCGACCTCGACGGTGCCATGGCCGTGCAGGCCATCGATGGTGCCGGACACGGAGTCGGGGTCGGACACCGTCTGCCGCCCGCGCCGGAAGGCCTGCACGTTGGCGTCGACCGCGACGTCGTTGAGCTCGATCGCACGTTCGATCGATTCCGCCGAGATGGCCAGGGCGCCGGCCTGATACGCGGCACCGACCATCAGCATGTTGGCGTACTGCTCGTCGTCGAACAGCGCCGTGGACAAGGCTCCCGAATCGAGATAGACCGTCCGCGCCACCCGGTCGTCGATCGCGGAGTGGACGGCGGAGTCGGACGGGAAACCGACAGAGGTGTCGATGACCATCAGTCCGGTCGGCACCTGTGTGGTCGACACGACCGCGACCGTCTTCTCCGCAGCGGCGACCGTGAGGTTGACCGGGTCGGTGCCGACGAGGGGATCGCACACCAGGTACAGGTCGCAGTCGTCCGACGCGACCTTGGCCGCCTGTTCCAGCGGATGCGGGGCCACCTTGATGTCGCTGACCACCGCGCCGCCCTTCTGGGCGAGTCCGGTCATGTCGACGGTCCGGGCCGAGTGTCCGTCGAGGACGGCTGCGGTCGCGAGGACCTGTGACACGGTCACCACCCCGGTGCCGCCGACACCGGTGATACGCAGGGAGAAGGTGCCGTGGATGGCAGGAACCGCCGGCGTCGGTAGCTCGGAGTCCGGCAGATCGCCTGCGCGCGTGCGGATGCGATCGGTTCCGGGAGTGACGGTGACGAACGACGGGCAGTCGCCCTGCAGGCAGGAGAAGTCGAGGTTGCAGGAACTCTGGTCGATCCGCGTCTTGCGTCCGAACTCGGTCTGCACCGGGTGCACCGAGAGACAGTTCGACTTCTCGCCGCAGTCGCCGCAGCCCTCGCAGATGCGTTCGTTGATCACCACGCGACGAGTTGGGGTTGCCATGGTGCCGCGCTTGCGCTTCCGGCGCTTCTCGGCGGCGCAGTGCTGGTCGTGGACGAGGACCGTGACGCCCGGGACGCCGGCGAGTTCGGTCTGCACGTCGGGCAGATCATCTCGGTGCCGGATCTCGACCCGATCGGGAAGTCCGAGTGTACGAACGTGTTTCGGGTCGTCCGAGGTGACCACGATCCGGCCGACACCCTCGTCGAGCAGCAATGACGTCAACCGCGGCAGGGTCATCGCGCCCACCGGGTCCTGCCCGCCGGTCATGGCAACGGTGCCGTTGTAGAGCAACTTGTAAGTGATGTTCTCGCCGGACGCCACGGCCGCCCGCAACGCCAAGGACCCGGAGTGTGCGAAGGTCCCGTCGCCGACGTTCTGCACGAAGTGGTCCGCGGAGACGAACGGGGCCATGCCGATCCACTGCGCCCCCTCACCGCCCATCTGGGTGACCCCGGCGATGTCGCCGACCTGTCGCGGGTCCATCAGCAACACCATGGCGTGGCAGCCGATGCCCGCGCCGACGAGGGTGTTCTCGGCAACCTTCGTGGAACTGTTGTGCGGACAGCCGGAGCAGAAGTACGGCGTTCGTACGGCCAGCGGGAGTTCGATGCGGGTACGGCGGGCGGCCTTGCGGTCGAGCCAGATCCGCGCGGCGTCGACCTGGTGGCGGGAAAGCCGGTCGGCGAGGCCGCGCGTCACCGCGTCGACGTCGAGTTCGCCGAAGCGGGAGAACAGGGTCGAGCCGTCCTCGTGGACCTTGCCGACGATGCGCGGGGCTCGCGGATGGCGGAACAGGATGTCGCGCATCATCGTCTCGATGAAGTCGCGCTTCTCCTCGATCACGATGACCTCGTCGAGATCGCCGGTCGCGGTGTCGAACATGAACCGGTTCAGTATCTCTCGCTCGATCGGGTAGACCATGCCGAGTTTGAGGATGCGGATTCCGAGCCGGCGCAGATCGTCGTCGTCGATGTGCATCAGGCGCAACGCCTCACGGAGGTCGAGGTAGGTCTTCCCGGCGGCGACGATGCCGATACGGTCGTCGGGGCTCGAGACCACGATCCGGTTGAGGCCGTTGAGTCGGGCGTACTCCTGGGCGCGCGGAAGCCGGGTGGTGAGCTGATTCTGCTCGAGTTCCATGAGATGGGCGCCGAGCAGGCGTCCACTGGGGACGTGGGGACTCGTGCCGAGGTCGCCGAAGACGGGCACGATGCGGTCGGGGTCGACGTGTGCGGTCGACGCGCCGTCCGCGACGTGGGCGGAGATCTTGAGCGAGGTCCAGAGACCGCTGGTGCGGCTCATGAGTGTCGCGTGAACCCCGAGGTCGAGGATGTCCTGGGAATCGGCCGGATAGAGGATCGGGATGTACAGGTCGGCGAGGGCCATCTCGGAGGCGCACGGGACCGTGGAGGACTTCGCGCCCGGGTCGTCACCGACGAGCGCGACCGCGCCGCCGGCGGAGTGGGTCCCGATGAGGTTGGCGTGACGCAGGGCGTCGGTCGCGCGATCGAGGCCGGGGGCCTTGCCGTACCAGTATCCGACGACGCCGTCGCGGGGGAGTCCGTCGGCGGCCGGCGCCAGCGGGCTGCCGGCGGTGATCTGGGCGGCCAGTTGAGAACCCATCACCGAGGTGGCGGCGAGCTCCTCGTTCAGGCCGGGCCGGTGGATGATGTCGTACGGGGCGAGGTGGTCGCGGCGCCGGGCGAGCTCGAGGTCGTAACCGGCGAGGGGAGAGCCCTCGTAGCCGGAGATGAACGAGGCGGTGCGGAGGCCGGAACGGCGGTCGACGCGAGCGCGGTCGCGGACCATGCGTACCAGGGCTTGGATTCCGGTGAGGTAGATGTCGCCGGCTTCGCGGGTGTAGCGGTCGTCGAGCGAGAACCCGGCGATCTCCGTCTGCGGGGAACGCTCGGCGGGGGTCGGGACGTGCTCGAAGCGAGCACGATCGTCTGCGAGGGTCATGGGGTCACCTGGCCTTCTATGTGCGGTGGCCGGTCCGGGGTGCGGATTCGCGGCGCATCGGTTGTGGCGGCCCGGGGGTGGTGGGCCTGCCACAACAGTACGAGAAGAGGTGACGCGCGTCACGTCACGCTCCGGCCTGCCGTCCGCCGCGCCCCGTCGACGACGCAGAGCGTGACATGGGACACTGCATCGCGTACGATCTCTTTCAGTTAATTCTCACTAACTGAAAGGTCGACGGTGACCAGCACGCTCGACGGCTTCCGGGCCGCACACCAGCGCAATCTCGACCTGCTCGGCGATCGCCTCCGGGATGTCGCCGCCGGCGGCGGCGCGAAGGCGCGCGAGCGCCACGTCGCCCGCGGCAAGTTGCTCCCGCGGGATCGGGTCGACGGCCTGCTCGACGTCGGCTCACCGTTCATCGAGATCGCCCCGCTCGCGGCCTTCGGGATGTACGGCGACAAGGTGCCCGCGGCGGGAGTCATCGCGGGCGTCGGCCGCGTCGCGGGACGCGAGTGCATGATCGTGGCCAACGACGCGACGGTCTCCGGCGGCACGTACTACCCGGTCACGGTCAAGAAGCATCTGCGCGCGCAGGAGATCGCAGCGGCCAACCGGCTGCCGTGCATCTACCTCGTCGATTCCGGTGGCGCGATGCTGCTCCAGCAGGACGAGGTGTTCCCCGATCGCGATCACTTCGGCCGCATCTTCTACAACCAGGCGAACATGAGTGCGGCGGGAATCCCGCAGATCGCGGCAGTTCTCGGGTCCTCGACGGCCGGCGGCGCCTACGTCCCGGCGATGAGCGACGAGACCGTGATCGTGCGCAACCAGGGCACCATCTTCCTGGCGGGCCCACCCCTGGTGAAAGCGGCGACCGGCGAGGACGTGTCCGCGGAGGACCTGGGCGGCGGCGCGATGCACTCGTCGGTGTCGGGTGTCACCGACCACCTCGTCGACAACGACCAGCAGGCGCTCGCCAAGGTCCGCGAGATCGTCGCGACCCTCGGGCCACG
Source organism: Gordonia sp. NPDC058843 (assembly GCF_042743165.1). Taxonomy (NCBI): domain Bacteria; kingdom Bacillati; phylum Actinomycetota; class Actinomycetes; order Mycobacteriales; family Gordoniaceae; genus Gordonia; species Gordonia sp. NPDC058843. The sequence continues at coordinate 102,293 of NZ_JBHYNC010000012.1, read as the reverse complement.
CGAGGCGCCACAGTGGGAGACCGTCCCGGTCCGTGAGCCGTTGCGGCCGCAGACCGACATCTACGACGTGGTGCCCACCGACCCGCGGACTCCCTACGACGTCCGCTCGGTGATCGAGATCCTCTGCGACGGAGGCGAGTACACCGAGTTCAAGGCGAACTACGGCACCAGTCTGGTGACCGCGTTCGCGCACCTGCACGGTCATCCGGTCGGGATCATCGCCAACAACGGTGTGCTGTTCAGCGAGTCCGCGTTGAAAGGGGCACATTTCATCGAATTGTGCGACCAGCGTCGAATTCCGTTGCTGTTCTTGCAGAACATCACCGGCTTCATGGTCGGCAAGGCCTATGAGCAGGGCGGCATCGCGAAGAACGGGGCCAAGATGGTCAATGCGGTGGCGTGTGCGCGTGTCCCGAAGTTCACCGTCATGGTCGGCGGCTCCTTCGGCGCGGGCAACTACTCGATGTGTGGGCGTGCGTATTCGCCCAGGTTCCTGTGGATGTGGCCCAATGCCCGCATCTCGGTCATGGGCGGACCCCAAGCCGCCGACACCCTCGGAACGGTGCGGCGCAACCAGATCGAGCGGTCGGGTGATGAGTGGACGGCCGACGACGAAGAAGCTTTCAAGGCGCCGATCCGCGACCAGTTCGAACGGCAGTCCGACGCCTACTACTCGACGGCGAGGCTGTGGGACGACGGCATCGTCGATCCTGCGCAGACCCGCACCCTCCTGGGCCTGGCTCTCGAGACCGCCCGGTACGCGCCGCTCGCCGAGCCACGCTACGGCGTCTTCCGGATGTGATCGCCGATGTCGACCCATTTCTCCGCAAACCTGTTCTGCCCGGACCGGTTCTGTACTGTCCCGTCCCGACTACCCCGAGGACCCCGACTGTGAGTACCAGACCCATCCGAAGCGTCCTGGTGGCCAACCGAGGTGAGATCGCCTGCCGGGTGATCGACACCCTGCGCCACATGGGAATACGAAGCATCGCCGTCTATTCCGACGCCGATGCACAGGCCCGTCATGTCCGCGAGGCCGACGTCGCCGTCCACATCGGCCCGGCCGCCGCGACCCAGAGCTACCTGGACATCGGGGCCGTGGTCGACGCGGCGCGCAAGACCGGCGCCGACGCCGTCCACCCGGGATACGGGTTCCTCTCGGAGAACCAGAAGTTCGCGGCCGCTCTCGCGGAGGCGGGCATCATCTTCATCGGACCGCCCGCGGAGGCGATCGCGACGATGGGCGACAAGATCACCGCCCGGGCCGCCGTCACCGCGCGCGAGGTACCGGTGGTGCCGGGTCTCTCGCGGCCCGGACTGACCGACGACGACCTCATCGCCGCGGCACCCGACATCGGGTTCCCGGTTCTCATCAAGCCCAGTGCGGGTGGCGGCGGCAAGGGGATGCATCGCGTCGCCGAGGCGTCCGAACTACCCGCCGCGCTGCAACGTGCTCGGCGCGAGGCGGCCGCCGCGTTCGGCGACGATGCGCTGTTCCTCGAGCACTTCGTCGACACCCCGCGTCACATCGAGGTGCAGGTACTCGCCGATGAGCACGGGAACGTGATCCACCTGGGCGAACGCGAGTGCTCGCTGCAGCGACGACACCAGAAGGTGATCGAGGAGGCGCCCTCGGCGTTGCTCGACGCCGAGACCCGCGCACGCATCGGCGAGGCCGCCTGCGATGCCGCGCGCAGTGTCGGCTACACCGGCGCCGGAACGGTCGAGTTCATCGTGTCGGCGCACCGGCCCGACGAGTTCTTCTTCATGGAGATGAACACCCGCCTGCAGGTCGAACACCCGGTGACCGAGTTGGTGACCGGCGTCGACCTCGTCGAACAGCAGATCCGCGTCGCCCGCGGTGAGGTGCTGGGTCTCACGCAGGACGCGATCACGCTGCGCGGACACGCGATCGAGGCGCGTGTGTACGCCGAGGACCCCGCTCGTGGATTCCTGCCGACCGGCGGCACGATCGAACATCTCGTCCAGCCCGACACCTCGCCGGGTAGCGGCATCCGGGTCGACTCGGCCATGCTCCACGGACTGCGCATCGGCAGCGACTACGACCCCATGCTCGCGAAGGTCATCGCCTACGGTGCCGACCGGGAGGAGGCGCTCGAACGCCTCGATCAGGCGCTCGCCCACACCCGGGTCCTGGGCGTGGTCACCAACATCGACTTCTGCCGCTTCGTCCTGCGTCAGCAGGCCGTCGTCGACGCGGACCTCGACACCGAACTGCTCGACCGACTTGTCACCGATTACGCCGTGCCGCAGCCCAGCCCAGAGGCCCAGGTGCTCGTGGGATTGGCACGGATCGGTGCCCGCGATGCAGGTGACGTGTGGTCCTCGGCGGTCGGGTGGCGCGTCGGCCGGCCCGCTCCGGTCATCACGCGCCTCGTAGCCGGCGGAGGGCACTCGACGGTCTCCATCCAGGTCGACGCCGCCGACGAACGGTCCGTCTCGGGAACCGCGACAGTCACGTACGACGACGACGCCCGAACGTCGTGGACCGGCCACGTGGTCTATCTGCCGGCGCGGCCCGGCGACGGCCGCGAGTCCGACCGCCTGATCGTCGACGGGGTGACGCAGTCGTGGTCGAGCATGCGCGTCGGCGAGAGCTGGTGGGTGGCAGGGCCATCGGGCACATGGGTCCTCGAACAGGCCCGCCCCCTGCTCGACGAGGCGGCCGACGAGCACGCCGGTGAGATCACCAGTCCGATGCCGGGCACCGTGGTCGCCGTGGCCGCCGAGACCGGCGACGACGTGTCCGCCGGCCAGTCGATCGTCGTCGTCGAGGCGATGAAGATGGAGCATGGACTCACCGCGCCGGTGGCCGGCACCGTGGACATTTCGGTGAAGGTGGGGGACAAGGTCGATGCGGGGCAGATCCTCGCGGTCGTCGCGCCCGCTGCGCCCCTTGATCCCTGAGGTGCGAGGAGCGAAAGCGACGAGCCACCAACTTGATCCCTGAGGTGCGAGGAGCGAAAGCGACGAGCCACCAACTTGATCCCTGAGGTGCGAGGAGCGAAAGCGACGAGCCACGAAGGGCTCGGAACCAACCTTGAACGTCTCCGAAACAGAAGGATTCACATGGAACTCACCCAGGAGTACACCGACCTCATCGCCACGGTGCGCGACTTCGCGCAGACCGTGGTGGCGCCGGTCGCCGCGAAACACGATGCCGAGCACAGTTTTCCGTACGAGGTCGTCGCCCAGATGGGCAAGATGGGGTTGTTCGGCCTACCGTTCGACGAGCAGTACGGTGGGATGGGCGGCGACTACTTCGCCCTGTCGCTGGCTCTCGAAGAGCTCGGCAAGGTCGACCAGTCCGTGGCGATCACCCTCGAAGCCGGGGTGAGTCTGGGCGCCATGCCCATCTACCGGTTCGGCAGCGAGGAGCAGAAGCAGCAGTATCTCCCCGATCTCACTGCAGGCACCGCGCTCGCGGGGTTCGGCTTGACCGAACCCGGGGCGGGGTCCGATGCGGGTGCGACCGCGACCACGGCCCGCGACGACGGTGACGCGTGGATCATCAACGGCGGCAAGCAGTTCATCACCAACTCCGGCACCGACATCACCACACTGGTGACCGTGACCGCCGTGACCGGGGTGAAGGAGAATGGCAAGAAGGAGATCTCGACCATCATCGTGCCTTCCGGCACACCAGGTTTCACTGCTGAGCCGGCGTACAACAAGGTGGGATGGAACGCTTCGGACACCCATCCGCTGACCTTCACCGACGTGCGGGTACCCAAGGAGAATCTCCTCGGCGTGCAGGGACGCGGTTACGCCAACTTCCTGTCGATCCTCGACGAGGGGCGTATCGCGATCGCCGCCCTCGCGACCGGTGTCGCGCAGGGTTGCGTCGACGAGAGCGTGAAGTACGCCAAGGAACGACAGTCCTTCGGCAAGGCGATCGGCGAATACCAGTCGGTGTCCTTCGCGATCGCCCGGATGGAGGCCCGTGCCCATGTCGCACGGACCGCCTACTACGACGCGGCGGCGAAGATGCTGGCGGGCAAGCCGTTCAAGAAGGAAGCCTCGATCGCCAAGATGATCGCCAGTGAGGCGGCGATGGACAACGCCCGGATGGCGACCCAGATCCACGGCGGCTACGGGTTCATGAACGAGTACCCGGTCGCCCGGCACTACCGCGATTCCAAGATCCTCGAAATCGGTGAGGGCACCACCGAAGTGCAGCTCATGCTGATCGCGCGCGAGTTGGGTTTCGCGTGAGTGGGACGCCCGTGCCACCGGACGACGCGAGCGGCGCCACCGAGAGGCGCCGAATCGTGCAGCGGGGCCTGTGGTTCGAGGAATTCGACGAGGGCACGATCTACGAACACCGTCCCGGACGTACGGTCACCGAGGCCGACAACGTGCTGTTCACCACGCTGACCATGAACACGCAGGCGCTGCACCTCGATGCCGCCTGGTCGGCGGAGCAGCCCGGATTCGGCGGGCAGCGGCTGATCAATTCGATGTTCACGCTGTCGACGATCGTGGGTCTCTCGGTTTCCCAGCTCACCCAGGGCACCCTCGTGGCGAACCTGGGGTTCAGCGAGGTCGCGTTCCCGGCGCCCCTGTTCGCCGGCGACACGCTCTACGCCGAGACCGAGTGCACCGGTAAACGTGAATCGCGATCACGCCCGGGTGAGGGCGTGGTGAACTTGACCCACATCGGACGCAACCAGCATGGCGAGGTCGTCGCCCGCGCCACACGAGCAACGCTGGTGCGCAGGCAACGAACGGAGTGACGACGATGTTCTTCGAGGACCCACCTGGCGGTCCGGTCAGCCCAGGTCAGAATCGGGCAGGTCACGGCCTGGCCGGGCCGCAGCTCACCAACGCATGGCTGCCCCCCGGGCCCGCGCTGCTCTTCTGCCCGGCCGACCGCCCGGAGCGATATCAGAAGGCGCTCGACCGTGCCGACGTGGTGATCATCGACCTCGAGGACGCGGTGTCGCCGGCGAACCGCGGCGCTGCACGGGAGGCCCTCGTCGCCCATCCCGTGGATCCGGATCGCACCATCGTGCGGATCAATCCGGCCGGCACGGGCGACTACCGGCGCGACCTCGCGGCCGTGGCGGAGACGAACTACCGGGTGGTGATGCAGGCCAAGGCCGAGGATGTCTCCTCGATCCTCGACACCGCGTTCCAGACGATCGCCCTGATCGAGACGCCACTCGGCGCGACCCGTGCCCGCGACATCGCCGCAACCTCCAACTGCATCGGACTGATGTGGGGGGCAGAGGATCTCGTGGCCGGTCTCGGCGGCACGTCGAGTCGGTTCGGCCCCGGTGAATCCCGTCCCGGCGAGTACCGGGACGTCGCGAGTTGGGTGCGTTCGATGGTCCGCATCGCGGCGGCCGCGCACGGAAAATTCGCCGTCGATTCGGTACACCTCGACATCGAGGACGTCGAGGGACTCGTGGCCGAGGTCCGCGACGCGGTGGCGCTGGGCTACACCGCCACCGCGTGCATCCATCCGTCGCAGGTCGACCACATCCGAGATGGGTATCGGCCGTCCGACGAGGCCGTCGAATGGGCGCGCAAGATCCTCGACGGCGCGGCCGAACACGCGGGCGGGGTGTTCAGCCTCGACGGGCAGATGATCGACGGGCCGGTCCTGCGCCAGGCCGAGGTCGTCCTCTCCCGGGTGAGCGATACGCGTCCTGATGGCGTCGGCGAGAACTGACCCGGCGCCCCAACCCCACACGGCATCAACCCCCGACCACAGACCGGAGCAGAACATGAGCACCGAGGCTCACCCGAAGCCTGCCCACACACGCGGTGAAGAGACACCGGACCTGCTCACCGAGACGATCGGCGCCACCCTGGCCCGCACCGTCGAGGAACACGGTGACCGGACCGCCCTGATCGACGCCGCGGCGCAACGGGAATGGCGGTATTCGGAGTTCCACCGTGACGTGCGCGCGGTCGCGGCGGGACTGTTGCGCCTCGGCGTATCGGTCGGTGATCGGGTCGGGTTGTGGTCGCCCAATCGGTTCGAGTGGGTGTTGACGCAGTACGCCGCGGCTGAGATCGGCGCCGTCCTGGTCAATCTGAATCCTGCCTATCGCCAGAACGAGATCGAGTACGCGCTGCAGCAGTCCGGAACGAGCGTGGTGCTGGCCGCGGAGAGCTTCAAGGACTCGGCGTACGCGTCGATGCTCGAGCAGGCGCGTCCGCAATGCACGGAACTGCGGGAGGTGGTGCTGTTCGGATCTGCCGAGTGGGACGCGTTGTGCGCCGAGGCGAGTGCGGAGGAACTCGCACGCGTTGCCGAGATCGCCGCGTCGCTCTCGCCCGACGATCCGATCAACATCCAGTACACCTCGGGCACAACCGGATTCCCGAAAGGGGCGACGCTGTCGCATCGCAACATCGGGAACAACGGCTACCTCGTCGGGGAACTGCTGAACTACACCGCCGACGACCGGATCTGCCTGCCGGTGCCGTTCTACCACTGTTTCGGCATGGTGATGGGCAACCTCGCGGCGACGAGTCACGGTGCGGCGATGGTCATCCCGGCACCGGCGTTCGACCCGCGGGCCACCCTCGAAGCCGTGGCGGAGTATCGCTGCACGAGTCTCTACGGGGTGCCCACCATGTTCATCGCCGAACTCGACCTGCTCGACGACGGGCTCGACATCGACCTGTCCAGCCTGCGCACCGGGATCATGGCGGGCTCGCCCTGCCCCGAATACGTCATGCGGCAGGTCGTGGAACGCATGCACATGCGTGAGGTGTCGATCTGTTACGGCATGACGGAGACGTCGCCGGTCTCGACGCAGACCCGGGTCGACGATCCGCTCGAGTTGCGTGTCACGACCGTCGGCCGGGTGGGCCCGCATCTGGAGATCAAGATCGTCGACCCCGGTACCGGCGAGACCTGCGGGCGTGACGAGACGGGCGAATTGTGCACGCGCGGATACTCGGTGATGACCGGTTACTGGAACGAGCCGGAGAAAACCGCCGAGGCGATCGACGCCGACGGCTGGATGCACACCGGTGACCTCGCCGACATGGACGACAACGGCTACGTCCGGATCACCGGGCGCATCAAGGACATGGTGATCCGGGGCGGGGAGAACATCTATCCTCGCGAGATCGAGGAGTTCCTCTACACCCACCCCGACATCCTCGACGCGCAGGTGATCGGCGTACCCGACGAGAAGTACGGCGAAGAACTGATGGCCTGGGTGCGATTGCGTGACGCCGCCGACGGATTCACCGCGGAGGATCTCCGTGAGTTCGCCACCGGCAAGATCGCGAGGCACAAGATCCCACGGTATGTCCATGTGGTGGAGGAGTTCCCGATGACCGTCACCGGCAAGGTGCGTAAGGTCGCGATGCGGGACGAGGCGGTTTCGATCCTCGAAGGCCTGCGGTGAGCGCGACGGGTGATGCGCTGCGGAGCCCGAATGCTCAGATGGAGCGGTTCGGTCAGTTCGTCCGGGAGCGGTTCGAGGCCGGGGCGGACGATTACGACGATCTGTGGTCCTGGTCTGTGCAGCAGCCGGCACAGTTCTGGCGTGCGGTCTGGGAGTTCTTCGATGTCGGGGCCCTCGCGGCGGAACCACTCGGCCACGGGGATGCGGCGGTACTCGCCGATGACCGGATGCCGGGTGCCGTCTGGTTCCCCGGAACGCGACTGAACTACGTCGATCAGATCCTGCGGCATGTCGACCTACCCGGCGCGGCGATCGTCGGCATCGACGAAACCGGCGAACGAACCGAGATCGCGTGGGCGGAGTTGCCATCCCAGGTCGCCGGCCTGGCGTCGACCCTGCGTGCGCACGGGGTGGGCGCCGGCGATGTGGTCGCGGCCTACCTGCCCGACATCCCCGAGGCCGTCATCGCTTTCCTCGCCACCGCATCCCTGGGCGCGATCTGGTCCGGGTGCGGGCAGGACTACGCACCACAGGGTGCGGCCGGCCGCCTCGGCCAACTGGAGCCCAAGGTCCTGTTCACCGCGGCCGGTTATCACTACAACGGCAAAGTCGTGGACAAGCGCGCCGACAGCACCGAGCTCGCGGGACTGTTGCCGAATCTGGTCGCGCACATCACGGTCGGTGACGTCGAGTCGTCGGCGTCGGCGCTCGATTATGCCGAGGCCGTGAGTGGCGACCCGGGCGACTTCCGCCCGCTGCCGGTTGCCTTCGATCACCCCCTGTGGGTGCTCTTCAGTTCGGGCACCACCGGACGGCCGAAGGGGATCGTGCACGGACACGGGGGAGTGCTCCTGGAGCACCTGAAAGCCGGTGCCCTGCACGGCGACCTGTCCGCCGCCGACGTGTTCTTCTGGCAGACGGCCTTGAGCTGGATGATGTGGAACTATCAGGTCGCCGGCTTGCTCTGCGGGTCGCGGATCGTCTGTTACAGCGGTTCGCCTCTGTATCCCGACGCTGACCGGCTCTGGCAGATCGTCGACGACGAGCGGGTCACCTACTTCGGTACGAGTCCAGGTCAGTTGCAGGCTTCGCGAAAGGCGGGTCTGGAGCCGGGACGTCAGCATGACCTCAGTCGGTTGCGAACCCTGGGGAGCACCGGATCATCGCTTGCCGCAGACCTTTTCACCTGGGTCGACGACCACGTCCGATCCGGTCTGCCCATCTCGTCGATCAGTGGCGGCACCGACATCGTGTCCGCCTTCGCCGGTGGTTCGACCGGAGTGCCGGTCGTGCCGGGCGAATTGTCGGTCCGCTACCTCGGTGTGGCTCTGGAGAGTTGGTCGCCCGATGCCCGCCCGCAGGTGGGGGAGGTCGGTGAACTCGTCGTCACCGCGCCGATGCCGTCGATGCCCGTGAGTTTCTGGGACGACGCCGACGGCGCGCGATACCGTGCCGCGTACTTCGCGCACGAGTGGGAGGGCGGGGCGTCGAATCCGCAGAAACCGGTCTGGCGTCACGGTGACTGGGTGACCGTGACCGAACGTGGGTCGCTCGTGATCCACGGCCGCAGCGACGCGACGTTGAACCGCCACGGGATCCGGATGGGTTCGGCCGACATCTACGAGGTCGTCGAAGCACTCGACGAGGTCGCGGAGGCCTTCGTCCTCGGTGTCGACGGACCGGACGGGGCCTACTGGATGCCGCTGTTCGTCACGCTGGTCCCCGGCGCGACGCTCGACGACGCGTTGATCGGCAGAATCGCGGCGGCGGTCCGGGATCGTCTCTCGAAACGTCATGTGCCCGACGAGGTCATCGAGGCCCCCGGGATTCCGCACACTCGCACCGGGAAGAAACTCGAAGTTCCGGTCACCGCGATTCTGGCAGGCCGAACGGAGGTCAATGTCGACCCCAAGGCCGTGGACGACTATTCGCTGATCGAATGGTATGCCGAGCAGGGTCGCGCACACCGCTGGTAGGGCTGTTCGCACCCGCGTGCGGCGGTCGTCGTGTGCAAGGGTCGTGGGACCCGACGGCCATGTGTACTAGCGTGGGCAGTAGTTCTGCGCTCGTGGGGGGCGACGGCCGGACGCCGTCAGCTCGACGCGACCCGCTGATCCTGACCGACCGACCCGACCAGGAGATCGTCATGACCTACCCACCCGGCGGATACGGGCAGCAGCAGCCCGAGTCCGGACAGTCCTACGGCCAGTACGGCAACCAGTCCGGATATCCCCAATCCGGATCTTCCCAGTCCGGAGCCCACAACACGGGTCCGCAGGCCGGCCCCACGCCCGGTTCTGACCAGTACGGGCAAGCCCAGCAGTACGGCGGCCAGCAGGGTTACGGCCAGCAGTACGGACAGGCCGGACAGTCCTACGGACAGGGACAGCCGGGCTACGGTCAGAGCCCCGCACAGGGTTACGGCGACCAGGGCTATGGCGACCAGGGCTATGGCCAGCAGGGCTACGGCCAGCCCGGATACGGCCAGCACGGCCAGCCGGGACAGCAGGGCTACGGCCAGTACGGGTACTCCCCCCAGCCGGCCAAGCCGCCGAGCCAGGGACTGCCTGCCATCACCCCGGTGCTCCTCGCCGCCGCGATCGGCGCCTTCGGCCTCATCGTGCTGTTCAGTGGCTTCCTGTCCGCGGCGGAGACCTACGACTTCGCGCTCAAGCTGTTCCAGACGCAGTACAACGCCCCCTACACGCTGATGAGCGTCGCCGGAATCCTGGCGCTGATCTCGCTCATCCCGGGCATCAAGGTGCCGGCAGCGCCGATCGTGGCGTCGCTGTCGATTACCGCATTCCTGATCACGCTGTTCCAGTTCCTCAACATCGACGACAACGGTGCCGGGGCGATCGTGCTGCTGATCTTCACCCTGCTGTCCGCGGTTCTCGCCGTCGTGTGGTTGCTCATCGACGCCGGCGTCATCAAGGTGGCGCCCGCGGTGGGCGCGGCCACCGCAGCCGTGACCCCCGGCTCGTCCGCGGCGTCACAGTCCGACACCGGCGCCCAGCAGCAGACCGGCGGCTACGGCGACGCACAGACCACTGCCTACGGCACCGGGAGCGCGCAGGCTCAGTACGGCCAGCAGTCCTCGGCGAATTACGACCCGTCTGCCTACTCGCAGTCGTCGGGTACCTCGGCAACCGGGCAGACCGGCTACTCCGGCGGGGCGAGCGAATCGTCGGCGTCGGCTGCCGGTGCGGCCTCCGGCCACGGCGAGTCGGGCTACGGCGACTACCGTCCCGGCCAGTACTCCGCCGGCGCCTCGGGAGCATCCCCGGCTGCGCCGGGAGCATCCTCGGGCACCGATACCCCGGCCGGAGACCACTCCACCACGGTCTTCCAGAAGCCGGAGCCGCCCACCGGCAGCGGTAACTGACGAATCCGCTCGATGCCCCGTCGACCATCGGTCGGCGGGGCGTCGTCGTCTGCGTCACTTGTCGAGCCGCCCTTCTGCTGGTTGAGCCGGTGAGGAGCGCAGCGACGAGCCGAGTCGAAGCCTCTCGGTGAGCTGACTCGCTTTCGCCGCTTGCTCGGCGCGTCTACGACGGCGTCGGCCGGGACCGTGTCAGGCTCAAGACGATGCCCTCCCTCAAGCCGGACCCGACCGCGGACAATCTGGCGTCGCAGCTTCGTAACCTGCGGCGATCCCGTCGTGCGCAGCGCACGGCGACCGAAGGCTCGGCTCGGCAACTCGCGGTCGTGGCGTTCACCGTTCCCGCGATCGCACTGGTGACGCTGATCGTCGTCATGCTCTCGGTGCTGCTGCTCGCGGGGAGCGGGCTGACCGGACTCCCGAGCGCGATCGCGTCGGGTTGGCTGGCCATCCATCAGGTGCCGGTCGCCATCAGCGGGGTCACCATCGGGGTGCTGCCGTTGCTGCCGACGCTGATCGTCGCCGCCGGAACGGCATGGCTGACGGCGCGGGCGGTCTCGGGTGGCGCGAACTCGGACGCACGGCCCCGGCACGACTTGTTCGACCTGGGTGCCGTCGTGTTCTCGGCGGTGACCGGTCCGGTACTCATCACCGCGATGTCCCTGGCGGTCGTGATGGACGGCGGGTCGGTCCTGCCGGTTCAGACCCCCAGCGCCTTGATCGCCTTCCTGTACACGCTGGGCGTGCACGGCGGCGCGGCGCTCGCCGGCGTCGTGTGGAGCCGACGACGCGACTTCGCCGTCCGGGGCGGCATGACCCATGCCGATCGTCGAGGGTTCCGGTACGGACTGGTGGCGGCCCTCATGTTGGTCGTCGCCGGCGCCGTGGTGGTGTGCCTGCGCATGCTGATGCGGCACGGTCAGATCGGCGAACTGATCGAGACCGGTTACGACTTCGACGGCTTCCTGGGCCTCAGTCTGCTTTCGGTGCTGTATCTCCCGAATGTGATGGTCGCCGCGATGGCGGTGCTCGTGGGTTCCGACGTCCAACTCGGTGCGATGACCGTCGACCTGTTCACGGTCCGCGGCGGCACCGTCCCACCCGTCCCGGTGCTCGCGGTCCTGCCCGATGGGCCCGGCGCGGGAGCATGGGGATTCCTCGGCCTGCTCGTGCCGGCGGGCGTCGCGGCCTTCGTCGGCTGGCGGTGCCGCGACCTCGATCCGATGGCCCACGTGCGTTCGGTGGGTGTCGCCGCGGCGGTGGCTGCGTCGACTGTCGCCATCCTGACCGTGGCGGCGGGAGGCACGCTGGGGGAGTTCGGCGACGTCGCCATCACGGTGTCGGCGGCCGGGGTCTTCACGCTGGGCTGGATCGCGGTCGTCGGCCTGCTGATCGTGCTCGTCTATGCGTTCCTGCCATCGACTCGGGCGGCACGACTCGCCGTCGGCGACGAGTACTTCGACGACCCACTCGACCTCGGTTACGAGGACGAATACGTCATCGTCACCGATCTGGACGAGGACGATGAGTACGCCGAGTACTCAGAGTTCGAGGACGGCGAGTTCGAGGGCGGCGAGTTCGAGGGCGGCGACCTCGAGGACGACTACGACGAGGTCGACTACGACGACGAGGACCTCGAATCCCGCGGCGAACGGTTCGAGGGCAACGACGACGAGTACGGCCCCGGGGGCGTTTCATCGTCCTCGGACGCGGACTCCGCGGCCGGTCGCGCGCCTGCCGTGAACCGTGTGTACGACGACGATCTCGATGAGACCGACCTCGCCGACGACGCGGACTACGACCTCTACCCCGGTTCGCACGGCACGTCCCGACAACGCTGACCGAGGGCTGACCGAGGGCTGATCCAGGTGCGCCGCGCCACTGCGCCCTGCGCCGCGGGGGCCGAGACCGCGGCGCCACCCGGCGCGGGTGGCCCGATGTACGACGATTAGTCTCGACGACGTGACATCCCCGACGGCACCCGCCCGCACCCCGCTGGTGGTGATGGCGTCGGGCACCGGTTCGCTGCTGGAGTCGCTGATCGCGCGTGCCGGAGCGGAGGACTCCCCGTTCCGGGTCGCGGCGATCGTGGTCGACCGCGCGTGCCGAGCGCAGGAGGTCGCGCAGCGCAACGACATCCCGCTCATCACCTGTCGAGTCGCCGACCATGCCGACCGTGCCACGTGGGACCGTGCGTTGACCGAGCAGGTCGCAGCGACCGAGCCGGCATGGGTCGTGACCGCCGGTTTCATGAAGATTCTCGGTCCGGCCTTTCTCGGCCGGTTCGGCGGACGCGTCGTCAACAGCCACCCGGCACTGCTGCCCGCGTTCCCGGGTGCCCACGGTGTCGCCGAGGCCCTCGATTACGGGGTCAAGGTCACCGGCGCGACGGTGCATCTGGTCGACGAGGGCGTCGACACCGGGCCGATCCTTGCCCAACAGGTGGTCACCGTCGACGACGACGACACCGCCGCCACCCTGCACGAACGCATCAAGACCGTCGAGCGTGTGTTGCTCGCGGACGTGGTGACCGCACTGGTCACCAGAGGAGTAGTCATCGATGGACGAAAGGCCCGCATCCCGTGAACGCACACAGCCCTGACAGTTCTCGTCGACCGATTCGGCGCGCGCTGGTGAGTGTCTACGACAAGAGCGGTCTCGCCGATCTCGCGACGGCACTGCACGCGGCCGGAGTGGAGATCGTGTCCACCGGATCGACTGCGAAGACGATCGCCGGCGCGGGAGTCCCGGTCGTCGAGGTGTCGACGCTGACCGGGTTCCCCGAGTGCCTGGACGGACGCGTGAAGACCCTGCACCCCAAGGTCCACGCGGGCATCCTCGCCGACACCCGCAAGTCCGATCACGTTACGCAGCTCGACGAATTGGGCGTCGCCGCATTCGATCTCGTCGTCGTCAACCTCTATCCGTTCACCGAGACGGTGGCCTCCGGCGCGACGCCGGACGAGTGCATCGAGCAGATCGACATCGGCGGTCCGTCGATGGTCCGTGGGGCCGCCAAGAACCATCCGTCGGTCGCCGTGGTGGTCGATCCCGACGACTATTCGTTGGTGACCGAGGCTGTTGTGGCCGAAGGGTTCTCGCTCGACGATCGGAAGAAGCTCGCGGCAAAGGCGTTCCGGCACACCGCCGACTACGATGTCGCGGTCGCGTCGTGGATGTCGAGCGTGGTCGCACCAGAGGGCGACTCGCAGTTCCCGGCCTGGGCCGGCGCTACCTGGACCCGATCCGCGGTGCTGCGCTACGGAGAGAACCCGCACCAGGCGGCCGCGCTCTACGTCGGGAACGCCGGGGCCGGTGGGGTCGCGACCGCCGAACAGCTCCATGGCAAGGAGATGAGCTACAACAACTACACCGACGCCGACGCCGCGTGGCGGGCCGCCTATGACTTCGATGGACCCGCCGTCGCGATCATCAAGCACGCCAACCCGTGCGGGATCGCCGTCGGAACCGACATCGCCGAGGCGCACCGCAAGGCGCATGCCTGCGACCCGATCAGCGCCTACGGTGGTGTGATCGCGGCCAATCGCGAGATCACCGTGGAGATGGCCGAGCAGGTCGCCGAGATCTTCACCGAGGTCATCGTCGCGCCCGGTTTCGCCGACGGCGCGCTCTCGGTCCTGACCCGCAAGAAGAACATCCGCGTGCTGGTGGCGACCCCGCCGGCGGCGACCGGCGTCGAGACCAAGCCGGTGTCGGGCGGATTGCTGATGCAGCAGCGTGACGTCCTCGACGCCGATGGCGACAATCCGGCCAACTGGAATCTCGTGGCGGGCCCACCGGCCGACAACCAGACCCTTGCCGACCTCGAGTTCGCCTGGCGTGCCTGCCGTTCGGTCAAGTCCAACGCCATTCTGCTGGCCTCCGACGGTGCGTCGGTCGGCGTCGGTATGGGACAGGTCAACCGAGTCGACTCCGCGCATCTGGCGGTGCAGCGCGCCGGTGACCGTGCGTCGGGCAGCGTCGGGGCGTCGGACGCCTTCTTCCCGTTCCCGGACGGACTGCAGGTGCTGCTGTCGGCCGGGGTGAAAGCCGTTGTGCAACCCGGTGGATCGATCCGCGACAACGAGGTGATCGAGGCGGCCGACGAGGCGGGCGTGACGCTCTACCTCACCGGGGCGCGTCATTTCGCTCACTGAGCTCGCTCTACTGGTCGTCGCCGGATTCGGCGCCGGCCTGATCGGTTACATCACCGGGCTGGCGTCGATCGTCAGCTATCCCGCGCTGCTCGCGGTCGGACTCAGTCCGATCGCGGCCAACGTCACGAACACGGTCGCCCTGGTCGCCGTCGGGGTGGGCAGTACCGCGCAATCGGGACGCTCCCTCCTCGACGGTGACCGCAAGCGTCTGATCATCGGCGCGGTCGCCTCGCTGATCGGCGGCACGGTCGGTGCAGTGCTGCTGTTGTCGACGCCGGCGGAGGCCTTCGAGGCCGCCGTGCCGTTCCTCGTGGCGATCGCCGCAGTCGCGCTGCTCGTTCAACCTGTCCTGCGCCGCTGGGCGACCTCACACGTCGAACGTCCCTGGGTGTTCATCCTGGGTTTGACGCTGATCTCGGTGTACGGCGGCTACTTCGGTGCCGGCGCAGGCATCATGATCCTGGCGCTGATGCTCGTGGTGACCAGCGAACCACTGTGGCGCGCGGCGTTGTCCAAGTCGTTGTTCCTCGGCATCGCCAACACGGTCGCCGCCATCGGTTTCATGATCTGGGGTCCCGTCGAGTGGTGGGCCGCCCTCGCGATGGCCATCGGCTGTCTGGCCGGTGGGTGGTGTGGCCCACCCGTCGTCAAACGGCTACCGCCCGGACCACTCCGGATCGTGGTCGGGATCTGCGGGCTCGGCCTCGCGGTGTGGCTCGCGTTCAGCTGAGGCTGTCTCGGAGAAGCCGCAACCCTTCTGCTCACTGAGGAGCGTCCGGAGCTTGCGGAGGGCACGCTCGCTCCAGAGAGCGGAGTTCTTTCGTGATCCCCGACGGCCGCCAGGCCGCTGATCCTCCGGGGGCGAGGACGGATAGCGACGAGGGTTTCGCAGTGCGGCCCGCTCCCGGCCTTCGGTTCGACCGGGATCGGAGCCCACTGCTGTCACTGTGGAGTTGTCAAGGTACGGATGCGGTCCCGAGCAAGGTTCGGGTGCGGAAGGTGCTGCGCGAGAGAGTGTGATCGGCGGGGTGGTCAGGCGGCGTCGTCGAGTCGCATGGTGCGTCGGTTGTAGGCGGGTAGTGGTCGTCGGTGCGGGTCGATGGTGATGGGTGGGATGAGCCAGGGGTGACGGTCGAAACCGAGGACGATGTCCCATCCGTGGTGGTGGACTTGGGTGTGGCAGCGTTGGCAGAGTAGACAGCCGTTGTCGAGGTCGGTGGGTCCGCCGTCGGACCAGTGTTCGATGTGGTGGACCTGGGTATGCGACGGGGGCGCACCACATTTGATGCAGCACCGATCTCGCACGATGACGGCTTTGCGTAGGTGTGGCGGGAACAGTCGGTGGGTGTGTCCCATTCGCAGGGGCATGCCTTCGCTGTCGAGGACGATCTCGGTCACTGATCCGTCGCACGACAGTTGTTTCGCGGTTGCGTGACTGACGGTTCCGGTCCAGGGCAGGGTGGCGGGGTCGGCGCCGGTGGCGGGAATGGTCACCATGAGTTGTGTGCGGGGGCTTCCGACGCTGTCGATACTCGCTCCGAGAGCGGCTTGGTCGAGGATCAACTCGAACGCGTCCGCGCGGCGTTGCTCGGCGGTGCGGCGATCCGCTGCACCGTCGGGTTCGGGTCGTGGGCAGGAGCGTTCGTCGAGCATGGTCAGGAACTTCTCGCCGACGGTTTGGGTGAGGTCGGCTCGGATGTCGATGCGTCCGCCGTCGGTGGTGTGGGCGTCGACCGTGTTCAGCGAGGAGTCGTCGGCGGCGGAGATGCTGGTGTCGGTGGCGTCTGTCAGTGTGTTGCCGATCGCGCGGGCATGCTCGAGCACTTGCGTCGGCGTCGCACCCGAGAGTGCTTGGCCGAGGAGTTCGATCTCGTGCGAATCCTTGTTCTCGTCGGAAAGAGTCACAGAGCAACGCTTTTCGATGTGATTCATTCCGCGGATGACGGCGTCGACGATCTCTGCGGACAACCGTCCGTCGGCGGCGTGGCGGGCGAGTGCGGGCAGCGCGGGTAGGCCGTCGATGCCCCGCAGGATCCGCGATGCCGCAGCTGGTGCGTGTCCTGCGTCGATCAACATCTTCTTGGTGGTGTCGCCGGCTTTGCGCGCGACCTCGAGATCATCGAGTCGTGCTGCGTGGGTGACGATCTGGTGGTCGGTGATGTTGCGGATCAGGCGCAGCGTTTCGAGGGCGTCGAATGTTGCTGCGCCGGTGGGATCGTCGGCCGGCGGGGTGGTCTCGATGAGGTGATCGAGGAGAGTGGCGAGCTCTGACATGACTCCACTGTACGGGAACATGCTTTCGATTTCGAGGGTCTTCCGCAGGTCGCGAATCACGAAATCGTCGACTGGGCAGGATATTTCGTTGATCGTGCGTCGGTTTGCGTTGACCGTGCATGGATTGGTGACAGGAATGTGCTCCTGCCACACCCGTCTCGGATTCTGGCTGGCCGTCGATCAATTGAGTCCGAGGGGTGGGGGTGGATCTGGTTGCTTGTGCTCCTCGCACCTCAGGGGGCGGGGGAGGGTCGCTTCTTCGGATTAGGACTATCGGCAGCACGCTCGAACATGGGCCGAGCAGACGAGGCGATCCGAGATGCAGCTGCGGTGTCCAGCCTCTCGCGCCGCACAGTCACTACCGGTCGTACTCCCCGATGGACTTCGGCTCATCCGGATGTTTCTCGAGTGGGGTGCGGGTCCGCTGTGGGAGCTTCACCGAGAATCATCCCGCTGACCCGGCGCGACTGGGACTCGACCCCGAGTTGGCAAGAGTCCACACGCCGCCGATCTCGACGACGAACCAGGCTGGACCGCCGCATCCCGCTCGGCTCGAGTCTGCACTGACGGGAGTCGGCTCCCTGGGCCCGCGACCTGAACGCGAGACCGGCAAAACCACGCGCGACATGCACATGAAGCCGCATTCGTGGGTATCGGGCGGGAGTTTTCCTCTCGAAGAGGAAAACTCTGGTGGCGGGAGGGTGCGATGTCTAGACATGCACGGTGACCTTGTTTGTGGACATCACCCCGGAAGAGGCGGGTGGTGGGGCGGAGCGCACGTCGCCCGGCGGTTCGTCTCGCGCGCGATCCCTGTTGACCCGGGTGGGACTCCCGCTGCTCTCGGTGGTGGTGTTCGCCGCGGTGTGGCAGATCGTCGCCGTCAGCGGGATCTGGAGTGAGACCTTCGTACCTCGCCTGGGCACCGTATGGCAGGCCTTCGTCGACATGTCCACGACGCACGACGGCGTCCGCGGCTACGCCGACTACTACTGGTGGGAACACCTGTACATGACGTTGCGCCGTGTGTTCGCCGGTGTCGCGATCGGCGTGATCCTCGGCGTGCTGCTCGGATTGGCCATGGGAACCGTCGTGTGGCTTCGACGCCTCCTCGAACCGTGGCTCACGTTCCTCCGGGCGCTGCCGCCGCTGGCCTACTTCTTCCTGCTGGTCATCTGGCTCGGCATCGACGAAGCACCGAAGATCACGCTGTTGGCGCTGGCCGCGCTGCCGCCGGCTGCTGTGGCCACCACCGCGGCCGTCAGTGCCGCCCCGGTCGGCCTCATCGAGGCGGCGCGCGCGCTCGGTGCGTCGCGATCCGAGGTGATCCGTGACGTAGTCGTGCCGTCGGCGTTGCCCGAGACCTTCACCGGCGTGCGACTGTCGGTCGGCATCGCATATTCCTCCGTGGTCGCGGCCGAGCTGTTCAACGGCATCCCCGGGATCGGTGGCGTGGTCAAGGACGCCAGCAATTACAACAACACACCCGTCGTCCTGGTCGGCATCATCGCCATCGGTCTGTCCGGACTGATCATCGACGGGCTCCTACGAACGATCGAGCACCGAGTGGTGCCGTGGCGCGGAAAGGTCTGACACACATGAGAATCACACGTAGGGGGACCGGATCGAACCGGCTGCGGCGCTTCAACAGGCTGGGCCGCTCGCGGTTCGGTGCGGCGCTCGGGGTGCTCGCCGCAGCGACACTCGTGCTCGCCGGCTGTTCGGTCGACAACTCCGGAGACGACAGCAAGCCGACGATTCGGCTCGCCTATCAGTCCTTCCCCAGTGGGGACCTGATCGTCAAGAACAACGGCTGGCTCGAAGAAGCCCTGCCGGACTTCAACATCAAGTGGACCAAGTTCGACTCCGGCGCCGACATCAACACTGCGTTCGTCGCGAAAGAGGTCGACTTCGCCGCGATCGGTTCCAGCCCGGTGGCCCGCGGATTGTCTGCGCCGCTGAACATCCCGTACCAGGTGGCCTTCGTTCTCGACGTCGCAGGCGACAACGAGGCGCTCGTCGCGCGCAACGGAACCGGCATCAACACCATTGCCGATCTCAAGGGTAAGCGGGTGGCCACGGCGTTCGCCTCCACCGCCCACTACAGCCTGCTCGCCGCGCTCGATCAGGCCGGTGTGAACCCGAAAGACGTGGATCTGATCGACCTGCAGCCGCAGGCCTCCCTGGCTGCCTGGCAGCGCGGCGACATCGACGCGGTCTACACCTGGCTGCCCACCCTCGACGAATTGCGCCAGGACGGAAAGACTCTCATCGCCAGTCGGCAGCTGGCCACCGCCGGCAAGCCCACGCTCGACCTCGGTGTGGTCTCCAGCGAGTTCGCCGCGGCGAATCCGGAGGTCGTGAACACCTGGCGCCAGGTCCAGGCCCGGGCGCTCACCCTGATCAAGGACGACCCGCAGGCCGCGGCCGACGCCATCGCCGCACAGCTGGGCACGACGCCCGAGGATGCGGCCAACCAGCTGAAGCAGGGTACCTACCTCACCGTCGCGGAGCTGACCAGTCCGACGTGGCTGGGCACCCAGGGCAACCCGGGCAATCTGTCCGAGAATCTGCACAGCGCAGCGGTGTTCCTCGCCGAGCAGCAGCAGATTCCCGCGGCCCCGCCGATCGAGACCTTCCGCGAGGCCATCTACACAGAGGGATTGCCGGGTGTCCTCGAACAGAAATAGTCCGCTGGCCGATGCTGATGCCCGCGCGGCGACGACGACCGAGGACCGACCCGCGGGCCAACGCGGTGCGATCCGCCTGCACAACGTGTCCCAGAAGTACGGGACCGGCTCGGACACGGTGACCGCGGTCGGTCCGGTCGACCTCGACGTCCCACCGGGGGAGTTCCTGGTGCTGGTCGGTGCGTCCGGGTGTGGCAAGTCCACCCTCCTGCGACTCATCGCCGGATTCGAACCCGCGACGGTCGGCGACGTCGAGGTCTCGGGCGGTGCTCCGATACCCGGTGTGACCTCCGGAGTGGTCTTCCAGCAACCTCGCCTGTTCCCGTGGAAGACCGTCGGCGGCAACATCGATCTCGCGCTCAAATATGCGAAGGTCCCGAAGTCCGAACGGGCGGCACGACGGAACGAACTGCTCGAACGCGTCGGACTGGACGACACCGCCCAGCGACGTATCTGGGAGATCTCCGGCGGGCAGCAGCAGCGCGTGGCGATCGCCCGGGCGCTGGCCGCCGAGACATCCCTTCTGCTGCTCGACGAGCCGTTCGCGGCGCTCGACGCACTGACCCGCGAACGCTTGCAGGAGGACGTGCGCGCGGTCAGCTCCGACAGCGGGCGCACCAACGTCTTCGTGACCCACAGTGCCGACGAGGCAGCATTCCTGGGTAGCCGGATCATCGTGCTCACCAAACGGCCGGGACGCGTCGCGTTGGATCTCTCCTCGACGTTGCCGCGCACCGGCGTCGAACCAGAGGAACTGCGCGGCTCACCGGAGTACGCCGCGCTTCGTGCCGAGATCGGTGCGGCGGTCAAAGAGGCCGCAGTGGCCTGAGGGGGTGGCTTTTCCTCAGCGTGGGATTAACCCTGTCCGGTGACGCGGCGGGCGGTTAGACAGTAGGGGTGTCTCCCGCCCCCGCGCTGTCCATCACGAGTACCGGCCACTCGACGAGTGTCCCGGGCTCGATCAGCGGAAAGCCGGGCACTCTCCACTCGATGAACTGGGCGGACGGATCGCATCACGGTTCGCCGCCGGCGCACCCCGCCTCCGCCCCCGCACGCATCGACCTGGAGAACAAACCTCATGACCACCACCTCTCACCCCGTCGGCACCACTCACCGTCCTGACGCCGGAACCATCTCCGGCGGAGTCGAATTCGACATCGACGAGTTCGGGCCGAATTTCGGCGCCGAGATCCGCGGCATCGACGTCGCATCCGCTTCCGATGCCCAGGTGTCCGCATTGCGTCGGGCACTGATCGACTACAAGGTCATCGTCCTGCGTGATCAGCAACTCGACGACGAGGCGCACATCCGGTTCGGGAACCGGCTGGGCGACCTGACCTTCGGGCACCCGGTGTGGAACAGCGGCGACGTCCCCGGCGAGGTCTACTCACTCGACAGCGCGGACAACGGATTCGCCGACGTGTGGCACACCGACGTCACCTTCATGCCGCGTCCGCCGATGGGCTCGATCCTTCGGCCGGTCGTGTTGCCGCGCAACGGCGGCGACACCAATTGGGCGGACACCGAACTCGCGTACCGATCGCTGTCGGAGCCGGTTCGTCGCATGATCGATGGGCTCAGCGCGGTGCACGACGGCAATCGTGAATTCGGCTACTACCTCAAGCAGCGCCGCAACGGTCGCGGCAACACCTGGGACGGCGAAGAGGTCACCGAGTTGGTGCCGGTCACCCACCCGGTGGTGCGCATCCATCCCGAGACCGGGCGCAAGTCGCTGTTCGTCAATCCCGGGTTCACCTCGCACATCGATGGTGTCTCCGAGGCGGAGAGCCGCGGCATCCTCGACCTCCTGTACGCACACATCACCAAGCCCGAACACATCGTGCGGCACCGGTGGCGCCTGGGCGATCTGGTCTTGTGGGACAACCGGAACACGCTCCACTACGCGAACCGCGATTACGGTGACGCCCGCCGCGTGATGCACCGGATCACCTTGCGCGGGGATGCGCCCATCGGACCCGCCTGACCGCCCGCCGCTCCAGCGACGAGAACTCCCACCTTCGGCTCACCCGCCGGCGGTGGGAGTTCTTGTATGTCTGGTCCTACCTCGCACCCCGGATCGGGTGGAGCTTATTCAACCAAAGGGTTGACAACGCATCCGCCGCGGCGCATCATCGTATTCAACCAAACGGTTGAGGAGGTCGAATGGCAGACGAGTTGTCGAAGGTGTTCGCCGCACTCGCGGACCCGACGCGGCGCGACATGGTCGCGCGGCTCGCGGTCTCGGATGCGACGGTCAGCCAGCTCGCCGAGCCGTACGACGTCAGCATCCAGGCCGTCTCGAAGCACCTGAAGGTGCTCCAGGACGCCGGCCTGGTGACTCGCACCCGGGAGGCCCAAACCCGTCCGGTCCATCTGGAAGCAGAGGTGTTCGACCTCATGACCAAGTGGATCGAGCGGTATCGGAAGCGGGCGGAGGAGCGCTACCAGCGCCTCGACGCGCTGCTCGCCGAGATGAACGACGGCCCCGAGGCCCGACATCCGACGATGCCGGACCCCGAGGTCGAACCATCACCCCGTGAGGAAGGAAAGGTGTCATGACCGCAACGCAGACCCGCTATCCCGAGGCCGCCATCGAAGCCGACAAGGAGGTGCCGATCATCCGGATCACCCGCGACTTCCGCGGCACGCCTGCGCAACTGATGAAGGCCCACACCGATCCCGAACTCTTTGTCCGGTGGATCGGCCCGGAGGCGATCAGCAGCCGGGTCATCGAGTGGGATGTCCGCGACGGGGGCAGTTGGCGCTATGTCTCCACGCACGAGGGGCAGGAGTTCGGATTCCGCGGCTGCTTCCACACCGTGGGCGAGGACAAGATCGTGCAGACGTTCACCTTCCTCGGTATGCCCGACTCGGTCGCGTTGGAAAGCCTGTGGTTCGAGGATCTCGGCGACGGGACGACTCGACTCCACGCCCAATCACTCTGCGACAGTTTCGAAGCACGCGACGGCTGGCTCGCGTCCGGCATGGAGGTCGGCGTGAACGAGGGGTACGCCGCGCTCGACGGCATTCTCGCTGCGGGCGAGGTCTGACCGTGGCCGACATGGCACTGTCGGGGCTCGATGCGTCCCCTCGGCACCGGGAGGTGGCCTCCGGTTTCGCGGAGGCCGTCGACGGTGTCTCCGACTGGGACGCACCGACCCCGGTCGACGGGTGGGTGGCGCGCGACGTCGTCGCCCACCTCGTCGACTGGTTCACCGGCTTCCTCGCCGCGGGCGGGGTGACGTTGCCCGACGGTCCCTCGGTCGTCGACTACCCGCGCGGCGCATGGTCGCAGCACGCCGCAGCGGTGCAGGCCCTCCTCGACAGCCCGACCGCCGAGGATGTGTTCAGCCATCCGATGGCCGGCGAGCATCGTCTCGCCGACGCGATCGACCGGTTCTACACGGCCGACGTGTACATGCACACCTGGGACCTCGCCCGATCCCAGGGCGTGATTCCCGGACTCGACCAGGGATTCGCCGGACATCTCCTCGAGGGCATGGCGCCGATCGACGACCTCCTCCGGAACTCCGGTCAGTACGGCCCGAAGGTCGAGGTCGACGCCGACGCCGACGCCGTGAGTCGCCTCATGGGATTCATCGGCCGGGATCCGACCTGGATGCCGCCGCGGTGAGGAGTGATGGCGGGCACGTGCTTCGCAATGCGGAGTAGCCTCGATGAGGTGCCAGAGGACAACTTCACCACGCATGGCTCCCAGTCGACCGAAACCCGCCACCCCTCACCCCGGACCCTGGGTGAACTGCGGGCGAGCGGCCACGTGCAGCGCAGTGTGCGCGACGAGATCCGCAACAACCTCCTGTCCGCACTCCGCGAGGGACGCGATCCCTGGCCGGGCATCGTGGGCTTCGAGGCGACGGTCATCCCACAGCTGGAACGGGCTCTGATCGCCGGCCACGACGTCGTCATGCTCGGCGAGCGCGGCCAGGGCAAGACCCGCATCCTGCGTACCCTCGTCGGTCTCCTCGACGAGTGGACGCCGGTGATCGCGGGCTCGGAGCTCGGCGAGCATCCGTACGAACCCATCACCCCGGGTTCGATCCGGAAGGCCGCCAACCTACTCGACGATCTACCGATCGAGTGGCGTCACCGCTCACAGCGATACAGCGAGAAGCTCGCCACGCCGGACACCTCCGTCGCCGACCTCGTCGGGGACATCGACCCGATGAAGGTCGCCGAGGGACGCAGCCTCGGCGACCCGGAGACCATCCACTTCGGACTCATCCCTCGCTCGCACCGCGGCATCGTCGCCATCAACGAGCTGCCCGACCTGGCCGAGCGGATCCAGGTGTCGATGCTCAACGTGATGGAGGAGCGCGACATCCAGGTTCGCGGCTACACCCTCCGACTGCCCCTCGACGTGCTGGTGATGGCCAGCGCGAACCCCGAGGACTACACCAATCGCGGGCGCATCATCACCCCGCTCAAGGACCGCTTCGGCGCCGAGATCCGCACGCACTACCCGCTCGAGCTCGACGACGAGGTGTCGGTCATCGAGCAGGAGGCGGATCTGACGGCCAGCGTCCCGACCTTCATCACCGAGATCCTGGCGCGCTTCACCCGGTACGCCCGCGACCATCCGTCGATCGATCAGCGGTCCGGTGTGTCGGCACGCTTCTCCATCGCGGGGGCCGAAACCGTTGCGGCCGCGGCGCTTCACCGCGCGACGGTGACGGGGGAGGATCAAGCGGTGGCGCGTGTCGTCGACCTCGAGTCGGTGATCGAGGTGCTGCGCGGCAAGATCGAGTTCGAGTCCGGCGAAGAGGGTCGCGAACTGGAGATCCTCGAACACCTACTGCGCAAGTCCATCGCCGACGCGGTGCGTGCGCACCTCGGTGGCATCGACATGGCGCCGCTGGTCACCGCCCTCGAGAACGGTGAGCCGGTGGTGACCGGTGACCGTGTCCGGGCCGCGGACCTGCTTGGGTCGATCCCGTCGCCGGACACCACGTCCGGTGTCCTCGATCAGATCGCCGAGCGCCTCGACGCCGAGGCCGAGGGCGAGCGTGCCAGCGCGATCGAACTCGCACTAGAGGGTCTCTTTCTCGCTCGTCGGATCGGCAAGGAGGCCGACGAGACCGGGCAGACGATCTACGGCTGAACCCTTCGTGGCTCGCTCCGCTCGCACCTCAGGGAGCAGGGGGACGCAGCTCCGCTCGCACCTCAGGGAGCAGGGGGACGCAGCTCCGCTCGCACCTCAGGGGGCAGGGGGGCGCAGCTCCGCTCGCACCTCAGGGGGCAGGGGAACGGAGCTCCGCTCGCATCTCAGGGAGCAGGGTAACGGAGCTCCGCGGGGAGCGAAAGCGACGAGGGAACCGCCCCTGCTCCCTGAGGTGTGAGGAGCGATAGCGACGAGGGAACCGCCCCTGCTCCCTGAGGTGTGAGGAGCGATAGCGACGAGCCACGAAGGGCGCCGCACCGAGAACTAGGAGGACACATGGCGCGCAAGAGCTTCCATCGTTCGCGCTACCAGCGCTACAGCGGCGGTCCCGATCCGCTCGCTCCGCCGGTCGATCTGCGTGAGGCGCTGGAGACCATCGGCGAGGACGTCATGGCCGGTGCGTCGCCGCAGCGAGCGCTGCGGGAATTGCTGCGCCGCGGAACGCCGAACATGCGCGGGCTCGACAAGTTGCGCGAGCAGATCAACCGCCGTCGGCAGGAGCTGCTGAAGAACCGCAACCTCGACGGCACCTTCGCCGAGATCCGTGAACTGCTCGACCGCGCGGTGCTCGAGGAGCGCAAGCAACTCGCGCGTGACCTCGACGACGACGCCCGCTTCGCCGAGATGCAGATCGGGAGTCTCCCGCCGTCGACCGCGCAGGCCGTCGAGGAACTGTCGGAGTACAACTGGCGCAGTCCGCAGGCGCGCGAGGACTACGACAAGATCAAGGATCTGCTCGGCCGGGAACTGCTCGACCAACGCTTCGCAGGCATGAAAGAAGCACTCGAGGGTGCCAACGCGCAGGATCGGCAACGTATCTCGGAGATGCTCGGCGATCTGAACAAGCTCCTCGAGGCGCACAACCGGGGCGAGGACACCACCGAGGCGTTCGACGAGTTCATGGACTCCCACGGTGAGTTCTTTCCGGAGAACCCGCGCAACACCGAGGAACTCATCGACTCCCTCGCCCAGCGAGCGGCCGCCGCGCAGCAGTTCTACAACTCGCTGACCCCCAAGCAGCGGGCCGAGCTCGACCAGCTGGCTCAGCAGGCCTTCGGCTCGCCGGACCTCATGAACCAATTGGCCCAGATGGATTCGCAACTACGAGCGGCACGGCCGGGTCTCGACTGGGATGACGCGCAGTCGTTCTCCGGCGATCAGCCGATGGGGCTGGGCGAGGGGGCCGCCGCACTGCGCGACATCTCCGAACTCGAAGCGCTCTCCGAGCAGTTGTCCCAGCAGTACGCGGGTGCGCAGATGGACGACATCGATCTCGACGCGCTCGCCAGGCAGCTGGGTGACGAGGCGGCGGTGGACGCCCGGATGCTGGCCGAGCTCGAAAAGGCGTTGTCCGAGCAGGGATTCTTCGATCGCACCGCCGACGGTCAGCTGCGCCTGAGTCCCAAGGCGATGCGCCAGCTCGGCCAGTCGATCTTCCGAGATGTCGCTGAACAGCTGTCGGGCCGTCGAGGTGATCGTCAGACCCGCCAGACCGGGCTGCTGGGCGAGCCGACCGGGGCCTCCCGAGAGTGGGAGTTCGGCGACACCGACCCCTGGGATGTCACGCGGACGGTCTCGAATGCGGTCCTGCGCACGGTGTCCGAGACCACCGAGCTGTCTCTGGCGACTTCGGATATGGCGCGATCGGGAGTGCGCATCGATGTGCGCGACGTCGAGGTGTCGGAGACCGAGAGCCGCACGCAGGCGGCGGTCGTGCTCCTCGTCGACACGTCGTTCTCAATGGAGATGGAGGGTCGGTGGACGCCGATGAAGCGCACCGCGATCGCCCTCAATCACTTGATCTCCACCCGGTTTCGCAGCGACGAACTCCACCTCATCGCGTTCGGCAGGTATGCGCGGTCCATCGACATCGCCGAACTGACCGGGCTGCAACCGCGCATGGAGCAGGGCACCAACCTGCACCACGCACTGCTGCTCGCGCAGCGGCACCTCCGGCGGTTCCCGAATGCCCAACCGGTCGTACTGGTCGTCACCGACGGAGAACCGACCGCGCATCTCGACCCCAGCGGCGAACCGTTCTTCTTCTATCCGCCGCACCCCCAGACCATCGCGCTGACGGTCCGAGAACTCGACCATGTCGCACGGATCGGCGCCCAGGTCACGTTCTTCCGGCTCGGGGAAGACCCTGGGCTCGCGAATTTCATGGATCAGATCGCACGCCGGATCGGCGGGCGTGTCGTGGCACCGGACGTCGACGGTCTCGGTGCTGCCGTGGTCGGGGACTATCTGCGGGCCCGAAAGGGTGGTCGCCGCGGCTGATCTGCGTTCATCGGAGACGGTGGCCTGGCGGCGAGGCGGCGAGGCGGTCAGGCCGTCTTCGGCTTTCGGCCCGCGATGATCCACAGCACGATGCCGACCAGCGCGAGCAGTCCACCGAACGCGCCACCGAAGACCGCCAGCAGCACACCACCGACTCCGCTGAAGATGCCGGACGCGTCGAGTGAGGCGACGACGGCAGGCGAATCGCACCGGAACGAGTAGGTCCCGGACTCGACGACCTCGAAGGAGTCGAACGATTCGACCCCGGAACCGTCGAAGGTGAACTCGGTCGTCGTGTTCGTTCCCGACGCCAGCGCGGCGGGACCGGTGATCTCGCAGGCGGGAACGCCGTTGGATGCGCTGGTGCTGAACAACTGGAAGTCATCGCCCGCGTCGTAGTACTGCTCGGCGGTGGGATTGACCTCGAACGCCTTGTCCGCCTGGTCGACCACGTTGCCGATGCCCGCGACGGCGAGGATCACCCCGACCGCGACCGACAGGACCAGGATCACCACGCCGACCAGCGTCAGGATCTTGCCCCACCGGCGCATCCCGGCGCGGTCCTTGCGTGGGGGAGGAGGCGGTGGATAACCCGGGTATGCCCCGGGTGTTCCGAAGCCGCCCGACGGTGCGTAGCCGCTGTCCGGAAAGGGCGACTGCTGGTGATTCGGTTGGCCATACGGGGACTGGTGTGCCGAGGGCGTCGGTCCCGGCTGGCCGGCGCCGGGCTGGCCCGGATCGTAGGGCTGGTTCATCTTCGCCTCCGATGTACGCCGGTCGGCCGTCCCGCCCGGACGCGATGAATTATGCCGCTCGGCCGGGCCTTTCGTCGGGCGGTTGGCTGGAGGAGTCGTCGATTGGGAACCGTGGACGACGCCCACTCGGGGTCGGCTCCGGGGAAAGATCAGGGTGGTCGTGTCGGACTCGGACAACTAGGGTCTCCAGACGTGACCCAACCCGGCGAACTACCGATGCCCGATGACCGTCGCGCCCGTCTCCGTGCCGCGGATTCGGACCGCGAACTGGTCCACGAGATCCTCTCCGCCGCCATGGCGCACGGCAGTCTGTCGCCGGTCGAGTACGAGGAACGAGCCGGAAAAGCGGTCCTCGCCAAGACCTTCGGTGATCTCGACGCTCTGACCGACGATCTGCCGGTCGCCTCGCTCGGCGTGGCGATGCCCGCGGCCAGCCTGTCTCCGGGCCCCCGGGTCACGGGTGGGAGAGCGGACGCGGCCGTTCGCCACCGGTTGGCGATCATGTCCGGAAGCGAGTTGTCGGGGACGGCGGTGGTCGCCGATCAGCTCACCGCCACCGCCATCATGGGCGGGGTGGAACTGGATCTCCGCGAGGTCGAGTTCACCGCGCCGGTACTGACGGTGCAGTGCGTGGCGATCATGGGCGGCGTCGAGATCAAGATGCCCGACGGGGTGACCGTCGAGATCGGGGGACTGGGCATCATGGGCGGTTTCAGCGGGAGATCGCAGAAGGCGTCCCGGCCGGGTGCGCCGGTGGTTCGGGTGACAGGGCTGGCGCTCATGGGCGGAGTCGACGTCAAATACGTGGCGCAGGACCAACCGGACGCCTAGCTCGTCAGGCGAGCACCAGTGCGATGACCATGATGGTCGGGATCGACGCGAGTGTCGTGAGGAGTGCGGTGTCGCGCGCGAGGATCTGTCCGCGGCGATAGCGCGTCGCGTACACCAGGACGTTCTGAGCGGTCGGCAACGCCGCGATGACCACCTGGGCGAACAGGGCCTCGCCCTTCTGTCCGAATCCCCATCGGGCGATGGCGTAGACGGTGAGTGGCATGACGACCATCTTCAGCACAGTCGCCAGCGCGATGTCGCGGCGTGGGCTCTGCCCCTTCTTGAAGACCGCCACCCCGGTCAGCGACAACCCGAACGCGAGGAGGGCCGCGGGTACCGAGGCGTCGCCCAGCATCTTCAGGGGCGACATCACCGCAGCCGGCGGAGTCCAACCGATCAGCGAGATCGCCAGACCGGCGAGCCCACCGACGACGATCGGATTGGTGATCGGGGCGATCAGGGAGTCCCGCAGCAGTGACCGTCCGGAATCACGGTCGAGCGCGGTGAGATCGAGCGCCAGCAACGCGACCGGCGAGTAGATGAGGATCTGGAACAGCAGCAGAGGCGCGATGAACGACGCGTCGTCGAGAACGAAGATCGCGATCGGTAGGCCGAGATTGACGCTGTTCACGTACGACGCCGACAGGCCGCCGATGACGAGTTCGGGAACCGCGCGCCGTAGCCAGAGTTTGGCGACCACCACGTAGGCCGCACCCATGAGGAGCGCGCTGCCGCCGGCGATCACGAGCGTCGCCGAGAAGATCACCGACAGGTCGGAGGTGACCATCGAATGGAACAGGAGCGCCGGGGTGAAGACGAAGAACACCAGGCGGGACAGGACTTCGTGGGCATGGTCGCCGATGACTCGCGTGCGCCCGAGGACGTAACCCACCCCGACTACAATGAAGATCACCGTGAAGCCGGAGATGACGCCAGACACCGGTCGAGTCTAGTCGTTAGGCTGGTGAACACATCGTGTCGGATCTACATGGGGGTTGTGCGTGAGTTATCCACCGGGACAGGGCTCGGGCCAGGGTCAGGACGACTGGGGAACGGTGCCTGGTTCAGGGTCGTCGGGTGGCTCGGGTCCCAATCTCAGCAAGGGTGACCAGGGTCGGGGCGGAGCCGCCCCGGAGTACGCGCCGACCGAATACGGTCAGACCTACCAGCCGGGCCCGTCGTCGGACCCGTACGGCCAGAACGCCTACGGTCAGAACGCCTACGGACAGAATCCCTACGGACAGAATCCCTACGGGCAGAATCCATCCGGCCAGAACGCGTACGGGCAGGACCAATACGGTCAGAGTCCGTACGGATCGCCCGCCGGCGATCAAGGGTACGGGGCTCCGGGTCAGGACCCTTATGCACAACCGCCGGGCGGGTCCTACGGCCAGTACAACGATCCTTACCAGGCAGGCCAGGCTCCGGCCTACGGGAGCGCCTACGGATCGCAGAATCCCTACGGTGCATCGCCCTACGGTGGCGGATACGGGTACGGGGCTCCGCAGAAGAGCACCAACGGCAAGGCGATCGCGGCACTCATCTGTGGCATCGTCGGCGTCGTCTCGCTGATTGCCTGCCTGTTCTTCTCGTTCTTCTTGTCGATACCGGTCGGCATCGCGGCCGTTGTGCTGGGTTTCATGGCGCGTCGCGACATCGAGCAGTCCGGTGGCACGCAGAGTGGGTCGGGGATGGGCTTGGCCGGGATCATCACCGGCTCGTTGGCCATCGTCGGTGGCGTGGTCTGGACTGTTCTGTTCATCGTCCTGATCGTGGTAGGCGACACGAGCTCGTCCACCTACTACTACTGAACGAATATCGGGCCGATTCGGGTCGTGATCACCGACTTCGGGCCCAGTTCGGAGCCCTTTCTCACTAGGCTGTGATCGTTGCACGGCCGGGTGTGCGTGCACACATCTCCCTCGCGATGTCCGCTGCGCGCACAGCATGTGAAAGGCACCTGATGACCACTCCGCCCGGGGGCAGCGATCCGACGGATCCGGCCCCGTCACCTCGACCACCTTCGGACGCCTCGGCAACCGACCCGTCGCCGTGGGAACCGACCCAGAAAGCCGCCGTCCCCGAGCCCGCACCGGACTCGGTGCCGGTGACCTCGACGCCGGGTGCCGGTCCCGACAACACGGAGATTCCGGAGTCGCACAGTCCGGCCGACGGTGTCACCCGCGTCATCCGTACCGGAGGACCGTCGAATCCCGCGTCTGCGCAACCGGTCTCGTCACCACCTGCGGCCGATGGTCCGGGCCCGAGCGGCCCGCCCCCGTCGGGGTACGACTCCACGCGGGTGATCTCGACGCGACCACCGTCGGGACCGCCACCGGGCCAGGCGCCTCCGCCTCCCCAGCAGGGTTACGGTCAGCAGGGTCCCGGGAGGCCGTCTGGCTACGGCCAGCCGCCGGGGTACGGCAGGCCGGACCACGGCGGCCCGCAACAGGGCTTGAACCAGCAACAGAGCTTCGGTCAACCCGGCCAGGGACGACCGGGGTACGGCCCGCCGCCGGGCTACGGGCAGCAGGCGTACGGTCAGCCCCCGCAGGGGCCGATCCCGGGACAACAACCCTCGCCGTTCCCCCCGTCCGGCCAACCCCAGTCCGGCCAACTCCAGTCCGGCGAATCCCGATCAGCCGACTCGGCCGATCCCCATTCCGAACCCGATCGGGGCGATGCAGGGGGTTCGTCGACCAATACGCTGGCCGTGGCCGCGCTCGTGGCCTCCCTGCTGGGTCTGCTGTGCAGCGGGATCGGCGGTCTCATCGGGCTGGTGCTCGGGATCGTCGCCCGCAAGCAGATCGCGGGGTCGGGTGGCAAACAGACCGGGGACGGCGTCGCGCTGACCGCGATCATCATCGGTGTGTTCATCCTGGTCGTATGGGTCGCATACTGGGTGGCCATCGCGTTGACCGACCTGCAGTCGCCCTGGAGCTACCTCTGAGAAACGGACGCCCGGAGATGGGTACGTCGACCATTTTGGAGCTGGACGTCCTCGGCAGGTAGTCTGGTCGGGTTGTGTGCCGCGGCCGCGTCGGGTCGAGAGGCGCACCGATGGGGCCGACCCAGTGATGCCTGGCGTCACCGGCGGCCACGCAGACCACAGTAGGAGAAGGGCTCAACCATGGCTGTACCGAAGCGCCGGATGTCGCGGGCGAACACCCGTAGCCGTCGTTCGCAGTGGAAGGCGGAAAACCCCGCACTGCAAGAAGAGAAGGTGAACGGCGTCCCCGTGCGGATTCCGCGTCGTCTGGTCAAGGCGGCTCGCGCCGGCCTCATCGACCTGGATCGTCGCTAGCCCCGTTCGGTCGCCGTTTCGGCACCGCACTGTCATACCGATGACCGCCCCCGGTTCGCCCGGGGGCGGTCATTCGTGTACCGCCCGACGTTCCCCGACCTGATCAAGAGGTGATCTCGTGCTACTCGACGTGCTCAACTTCGCGGGTATCGCGGTGTTCGCGGCGTCGGGGGCGATGCTCGGGGTTCGCAAGGACTTCGACATGTGGGGGATCGTCACCGTCGGCGTGCTCACGGGTGTCGGTGGTGGCGTCGTGCGCGATGTCCTGCTCGGGATCAACCCGCCCGCGTCGATCAACGGGTGGGGTCCGATCGTCACCGCGACCGTGGCCAGCCTTGTCGTCTTCTTCTTCCATCCGGCCTTCACCGCGCTGCACCGGTCGATTCTGGTGCTCGACGCATTCGGGATGGGGCTCTTCGCCGCGACGGGCGCGAGCATCGCACTCGACGTCGGGGCCAGTCCGTTCGCAGCGACGACCGTTGGTCTCCTCACCGCAGTGGGCGGTGGGGCGCTCCGCGATGTGATCTCCAACGAGGTCCCGCTCCTCCTCCAACCGTCCGACCTCTACGCCGTGCCCGCTGTACTCGGTGCCGCGATCGTCGGGGTCTGCGGCTCGTACACCTCGGCGCCGCACTGGATCTGGCTCGTCGTCGGCTCGGTGCTCGCGACCGGTCTGCGCCTCGTGAGTCTGCGGTTCGCGTTGCGACTCCCCACCGCGCGACGCTGACCCCCTGCACGCCCACTCCCCCCGCGACGCTTCACCTTCCTGCACACCCACCCCTTTTCCGCAAACCCACCCGGTCCGAGCGCGGTGGGTTTACGGAAAAGGGGTGGATGTGATGCCGCCGGATCGAAGCGCCTTCTTGATCTGCGCGTAGAAGCACGCCTTGTCGGCGAGGTCCTGCCATGTCCACCGCACGACGGTGTACCCCTGCGCGCGCAGCTTGTCCTCGCGCGCCTTCTCGTTGACCACCGTCTGCCAGGCGGGTTCGTTGCCCAGGCCGCCGCTGTACTTGATCATCCCGTCGAACTCGCCGATCACCCGGTTCGCCAGCAAGAAGTCGACGCGAGCGATGAACCTGCCGTGGTCGTCGTCGATCTCCACCTGTTGTCGCGGTACCGGTAGGTCGGGAAACTCGAGCATGATTGCACGACTGAGGGACTCGCCGACACCCTCCGACGACGCGTTCGCGTGCGCCAGCGCGCGGCGAAGCATCTCGACTCCCTTGAATCCCCGGCACGAGTCGAGGATCTGTCTCATCCGGTCTGGATCGGCGTCGCGTCGAAGCGCGGCATCGAGCACCGCGAGGGCCTGCCGGTTGGTTCCCAGTCGGGCGACATCGCAGGCCGTGCGCTCGATCGATGTCACCGTGACGCCGTCGATGACCTCGATGTCCTACGGCGTGACGGTGGCCTGATGTCTGACGATGTTCTTGGCCCGTTTCCCGACCTTCGGCGACGTCACATGGACCTGCGATACGTCGGGCCACAGCATCGGCAATCTGTGCATGGCAGCCGAGGAAGCGTGGCTGAAGATCCGACCGGGCCGTCCCGCCCGTGCCGCAGCGATGACGGTCAAGCGGTGTTTCTCGATGGCGTGGAGCTCGCCGACCGCGGTGAAATCGGCCATCGCTCCCGGCCAGAGTCGAGAGAGGGCCTTGCTGCTGACCATGCG
Organism: Gordonia sp. NPDC058843; assembly: GCF_042743165.1. Taxonomy (NCBI): domain Bacteria; kingdom Bacillati; phylum Actinomycetota; class Actinomycetes; order Mycobacteriales; family Gordoniaceae; genus Gordonia; species Gordonia sp. NPDC058843. Next base: position 68,372 of record NZ_JBHYNC010000012.1, on the reverse strand, counting down.
CCGCAGCTGTTCGTCGCTGATGTGGGTGCCGACGGCTTCCCTGCGGAGGATCAGGCCGTGCGTGTCGGTGGGTAGGTCCATACGAATCAGACGCGCGGGACACCCCTTTTGGACCCACCGTCCGACAAACCCACCCCTTTTCCGTAAACCCACCCGGTCCGAGCATGGTGGGTTTGTGGAAAGGGGTGGGTTTGCGGGCCGGGGGGACTGCCCGAGGACTACTGGGCGATGTACTTGTTGACGGTCCGGTTGAGGAAGTTCGGGATGAACTTGGCGGCGTTCTGGAGGACGAGGGTCTGCGCGCCGACGGAGTAGCTGGTGCGATGCAGCAGCTTGTCCTGGCGGGTCGGATGCACCGACTCCCAGATCTTGTCCGCGACCTGCTCGGGCGTGATGCGGATGCCGAGGGTCTTGGTCGACTTCGCACCGCCGGTGGCCAGTGCGGTCTTGGCCCACAGCGGCCAGATGCTGACGACGCGGATGTCGTCGTGCTCCCACTCCAGCTCGAGCGCCTCGGTCAGGCCGGCGACGAAGAACTTGGTCGCGGAGTAGACGGCGATGCCGGGCTGGCCGTAGATGGCCGACGCCGATCCGATGTTCACCAGGTGCGCGCCCGGAGTCTTCTTCAGATACGGGTACGCGGCCTGGGCACCCAGGGCGACGCCGAGGGCGTCGATGTCGATCTGCCGCTTGATCTGATCCGGCGAGATGTGGTCGATCTGGCCTTCGTGCAGGATGCCGGCGTTGTTGTCGAGGACGTCGAGCGTGCCACCGGTGTGCGAGGTGAACTCGGCGAGGGCATCGGCCCACTGCTGCGGTTCGCGGACGTCGATGGTGCCGGTGACGAAGTCGGGATGGTCTGCCTTCACCTTCGCCAGCGCGTCCACGTCGACGTCGTAGACGCCGACCGTCCACCCTTCGCGGCCGAAACGCTCCGCGGTGGCGAGACCGATCCCGGCGGCGCCGCCGGTGATGAAGATGGAAGGCATGCGAACTCCTAGTCGATGAACGGAACAATTGGACGGCGATGACCTGCGACGATCGCGTTCGGTGCCGAACTTACCGGTGAGTATATTCGCCGATTCGTTTACTCGGTCACACGGCAGTGCTATCTTGACAACACGCATTGTCATTACATCGATCATTGTCACGATCGACGACGACCGGGAAGTGAGTGCCATGACCGCCGCGATGGAACGATCCGAGAATGTCATCAGTCTCCGTGACCAGGGGACCGAAGAGGTCTCGGCACGCTTGTTGGCATCGGCCGCCCGGCTGTCGCGCAACGCGATGACCGAGATCGACTGGTCCAAGCCGATGGATCCCACCAAGTACGGGTGCAGCCCGGAATGGTCGTCGCTCTACGGAACCGCGTACTGGGACGAGCTGACCGAAGAGCAGCGCATCTCGGTCACGCGCCACGAGTTCGCCTCGATCATGAACATCGGCATCTGGTTCGAGATGATCCTCCAGGAGATGGTCATCCGTGATCAGTACCTGGGCGACTACCACGGTTCCGAGTTCCAGTTCGCGCTCACCGAGGTCGCCGACGAGTGCCGGCACTCGATCATGTTCGCCAAGGCGTCGGAGAAGATGGTCGGCGCGTCCTACCATCCGTCGAAGAAGGTCTCGCGCCTCGGCAAGATCTTCATGCAGACCGCGAAGAACGAGGTCGCCTACGCCGGGATCCTCGTTGCCGAGGAAGTGCTCGACGTCTTCCAGCGTGGTTGCATGCGCGACGATCGGGTCCTCGACTTCATCCGCACCGTGAACGAGATCCACGTCCTCGAAGAATCGCGCCACATGAAGTTCGCGCGCGAAGAGGTTCGCGACTCCCTGGAGGGTGTGAGCTGGGCTAGACGCCAGTTCAGCGCGTTCGCGGTCTCGGTCGGTGCCTACTACATCGTCACGAGCCTGGTGCAGCCCAAGGCATTTGCCGACGCCGGGCTCGACGTCGACCGCGCCGTCCGCGAGATGCGCAGCAATTCACACTTTCACTCGATGATCCGCAGCAGCTGTGCCCACCTCATGGAGTTCCTCGACGAGGTCGGACTGCTCACCAAGCCCGCCATGCGGTACTACCGGAAAGCGCACATGCTCTGATGTTCGTCATCACCCAATCGTGTTGCAGCGATGCGGCATGCGTCGCCGTGTGCCCGGTCAACTGCATCCATCCGACACCCGAGGAGCGCGGCTTCGGCAGCTCCGACATCCTGCACATCGATCCCGAGGCGTGCATCGATTGCGGCGCATGCGCGGACGCGTGCCCGGTCGACGCGATCTATCCCGCGGACAAACTCGGCACTCGTGACAAGGTGTTCATCGACATCAACGCGGACTTCTACAAGACCAACCCGGATGTCCGTTCGGGCTGGGCGCCCATCGGTGACGACTCCGAGTCCTCCATCACCTATCCCGATGTTCCGAAACTCCCTGCGGGACTTCGGGTCGCGCTGGTCGGTACCGGTCCCTCGGGGGGATACGCACTGCGTACCCTGCTCGACCGCACCGAGGCGCGGGTCACCGTGATCGACAAGCTCCCGACGCCGGGTGGGCTCGTGCGCGCCGGCGTCGCTCCGGATCATCCGGGCACCAAGGGTGTGCTGCGCGGATTCGATCTGCTCTACCGCGACCCCCGCGTGACGATGCTGACCAATGTGGCGATCGGCGACGGTCCCGACCAGATCACGCCGGCCGAACTGGCCGAACACTTCGATGCCGTGTTCTACGCGGTCGGCGCGAGTGAGTCACGGCGACTGGGCATTCCGGGTGAGGACCTGCCGGGTTCGACGTCGGCCACCGATCTGGTGGCCTGGTACAACGGGGTGCCCGGCGTCGATGCCGGGCCGCCGCTACGCCGCGGGACCGCGGACGATCCGGCGATGGGCCGGGCGGTCGTCGTCGGTACCGGCAACGTCGCTCTCGACGTTGCGCGGATCCTGGTGTCACCGCCGGAGCTGTTGGCCACGACCGACATCGCCGACCGTGCGCTGGACCTGCTCGCCGAGCAGAACGTGCACGAAGTGGTGCTGCTGGGTCGTCGCGACCAGGCGTCCGCCGCTTACACCGCGGCCGAATACCGTGCCCTGTCGGAGATCCCGGGTGTCGAGGTCGAGGTGATCGACGATGTTGAGGCAGGTGCCGACCTCGCTCGGTTCCGAGTTCCGGCCGATCCGAACCGCCGTCGCATCGTGTTCCTCTTCCACAGCAGCCCCGAAGAGATCACCGGCGATTCGCAGGTCGAGTCGATCACGGTGCGTACGGGCGAGGGGCGTCACCATGTCGCCACCGACCTGGTGGTGCGTTCGATCGGCTACCGCTCCACCCCGATCCCCGGTCTCACCTTCGACGATGCGCGGGGCGTCTTCAGCAACGTCGACGGTCGACTGGTCGACGAGACGGGGGCGATCATCCCGGGTGGTTACGTGCTCGGCTGGGCCAAGCGCGGACCCAGCGGCGGGATCGGCGCCAACAAGATGTGCGCGACGCGGACCGTCGAGGATTTCCTCTCCGACGCCGCGACGGGTCGCCTGCGACGGACAGACCAGGAACCGGGCGCGTTCGGCGCGTTGGTACGCAAGCGCGTGCGGACGGTGATCGGCTACCGCGGAATGCGTGCCATCGACCGTCGCGAGCGGCGTCGGGGCCTCGAGCAGGGACGCCCACGGGTGAAGTTCACCCAGGTCGCCGACATGGTGGGCGCCGCCGGGTGGCGTCGGTCCTGACACCCGACGCCGGCGCGGAACTCGGCCTCGCCGGCGGGCATCCGTGGCACCATCGAGGTTCCAACTCGTCGAGGGAGGCGCGATGACCACCACCGATTCCGACCAGAAATGGCGCGAGCGATCACTCTTCGTGGTCTTCCTGGCTTCGTTGGTGACCCAGAACGCCATCGCGATTCCCTACGTCCGACGCAACGGCCCCGAGTCGGCGAAGGACTTCTTCGTGGGGGACATCCTGAAGACGACGCCGGGCCGGTTCGCAATGGTCGACCTGACCTTCGTCGTCATCGGATTCCACCTGTGGGCTTTCGCGGAGGCGCGCCGTCTGCGAATCCTGCCGTGGTGGGCGGCGTCGGTGGTGCTGACCTTCGGGGTGGGCATCGCCACGGCGATCCCGTTCTTCTTCCTCGCCCGGGAGCGTGCGCTGACACCGCGGTAAGACCTGGCCCGTCAGCGCTCTCCCCTCCGATTCCGGCCGGTGAGAACCAGACAACGCCGCCGTAACACCGAGGCAAGTCGCATTTCATGCGACTCCCGGATAGTGGCGACATGTCGAGCACTCCACGGTTTCTGCAGGGTGTCCATGCGTTCTCCGGGTCGGGTCTGTCGAAGCCGGGCCCGATCGACGCGTCGCTGACCTTCGTCGTTCCGCCGGGAATGACGGCTCAGCCGTTGTACTTTCGTGGCGGCAACAGCTCGGACGAACTCATCTGTGTGACCCTCGTGCGCGACGGCACCCCGATGCGGATGTTCCCCATGGGTGCGAAATCGTCGGTCAACGTGCCGTTGCGGGTCGTCGAGGACGTAGAACCCGACAGCACGCTCGAACTCCTGCTCGCCGCGCCCGAGGGCGCGAGCGGCGAGGTCGTCATCGACTTCGGGTTGGTCGTCTTCTGATGGGGGACGAGCGTACGAGCGACGCCCCCAGGGTGCCCAGGCGACGACTGGTCGTCGTCGGCAACGGTATGGCCGGCGCACGCACCGTGGAGGAGATCATCTCCCGGGGAGGACGGGATCAGTTCACCATCACCATGATCGGCGACGAGCCGTACGGCAACTACAACCGGATCATGCTCAGCCATGTGCTCGCCGGTGAGGCCGCGGTCGACGACGACGATCTGATGCTCAACCCGATGGCGTGGTACCGGGAGAACGACGTCACGCTGTACTCCGGCGACCGTGCCGAGTCGATCGACCGCTTCGCCAAGACGGTCACCTGTGCCAGCGGCCGCGTCATCGACTTCGACGTGCTCATCATCGCGACCGGATCGCACACGTTCTTCCCGAACATGGACGGATTGCGTGAGCCCGACGGCAAACTGGCGCGCGGGGTGTTCGGCTTTCGCACCATCGAGGACACGAACGGCATGCTGCAGATGGCCGCGTCGCGCGACGATGTACGCGCAGTGGTGATCGGTGGTGGTCTGCTGGGACTCGAAGCCGCCTACGGACTCCGTACCCAAGGCCTGGCCGTCGACGTCGTGCACTCTCCGGGACACCTGATGAACCAGCAACTCGACGAACGCGGCGGCAAGGTGTTGCGCAACCAGATCGAGGCGCTCGGCGTCGGCGTCCACACCGGGAAGCGGACGACAGCGGTGCTGCGCAACGACGACGAGACCGTCGCCGGAGTCGGCTTCACCGACGGGGATTCGCTGCCCGCCGACATGATCGTGGTGACGGCCGGCATCCGTCCCAACGTCGAGATCGCCCGTGGCGCTGGGCTGGTCGTGGAACGCGGCATCGTCGTCGACGACCAGATGCGTTGCGAGGACGAGGCCTTCATCTACGCGGTCGGGGAGTGTGCCCAGCACCGTAGCGAGGTGTACGGTCTCGTCGCGCCCCTCTGGGAGCAGGCGGTGGTGCTCGCCGATGTACTGACCGGCGCGAATCCCGATGCCGAATACCATGGCTCGCGATTGACCACCAAGCTCAAGGTCGCCGGTGTCGACGTCGCCGCCATGGGGGTCAAGGGGCCCGAACGCGAGGACGACGAGTTCGTCCAGTTCTACGAACCGCGCAACGGGGTCTACAAGAGTGTCGTGGTCCGCGACAACAAGCTCATCGGAGCGATGCTGCTGGGCGACATCTCCAAAGCCAACTTCCTCACGCAGGCTTTCGACGACAAGATCCCGCTGCCTGACGAGCGCATCTCGATGCTCTTCGACCTGGGCACACCCAGCGCCGAGACCGGGGCGGCCGAACTCGCCGACGACGTGCAGGTGTGCAACTGCAACGGGATCACCAAAGGCGACATCATGGCCTGCGTCGCGTCGGGGTGCACCAGTGTGGGCGACGTGTGTGCAAAGACCCGCGCCGGCAAGGGGTGTGGGTCCTGCAAGGGGCTCGTCGCCGACATCGTCGAACACGCCGCAGGCGATGCGCTCACCGCCGACGCGTCCGCCGACTGGTACGTCCCGGCCATCCCGCTGACGAAACCCGAACTCATCGACGCCATCCGCCGGCAGGATCTGCGATCGGTCAGTGAGGTGCTGACCAGACTCGCCCCGGAGGGTGAGGACGCGGCGGCCAAAATGCCGCTCGCGTCGCTGCTGCGGATCATCTGGGGTTCGGACTGGAAACGGGAACCCGGTGCCCTGTTCGTCAACGACCGCGTACACGCGAACATCCAGCGGGACGGCACGTTCTCGGTGGTGCCACAGATGAAGGGCGGGGTGACCTCGCCCGATCAGCTGCGCAAGATCGCCGACGTTGCCGAGAAGTACTCGATCCCGATGATCAAGGCGACTGGCGGACAACGACTGGACCTGCTCGGCGTGAAGAAGGAAGACCTCCCGAAGGTCTGGGAGGATCTCGGCATGCCGTCGGGCTACGCCTATGGCAAGAGTTTCCGGACTGTGAAAACCTGCGTCGGAACCGACTATTGCCGTTTCGGACTCGGCGATTCGACGCAGCTCGGCATCGACATCGAGACGCGCTACCAGGGTTTGGAGTCGCCGGCGAAACTCAAACTCGCGGTGACCGGGTGCCCACGCAACTGCGCGGAGGCGCTGTGCAAGGACTTCGGTGTCGTCGCGATCGGCGACGGCAAGTGGGAGATCTATGTCGGCGGTGCCGCCGGTGCGCACATCCGCAAGGGCGATCTCCTGGCGACGGTCGACTCGGCCGACGAGGTGATCCGGTTGTGCGGCATCTTCATCCAGTACTACCGCGAACAGGGCAAGTGGCTGGAGCGGACGTACGCCTTCGTCCCGCGCATCGGGATCGACGAACTCCGCGCGATCATCGTCGACGATCGCGACGGCCTGGTGGCGGGGTTGCAGGAGCGGATCGACGCCGCGGTCGAGGCCTACGTCGATCCCTGGCTCGATCGGGCCGAGCCCAAGTCGCCCGCGCAGTTCACCTCGGCGCTGCCGTTGCTGCCGCTGCCCCAGGTGCCGGTCCGATGACCAGTGTGTCGGTGGGGTCCGGCATCGTCGTCGGACTCATGGCGGACCTGCAGGTCGGCGAGAGTCGCGCATATGCGGTGCGAGACAGACAGATCGCGGTGTTCCGTCTGACCGACGGAACCCTGCGCGCCACCGATGCCGTCTGCCCGCACCGCGGGGGACCGCTGGCTGACGGTCAGTTCGACCTCGCCAAGGTCGTCTGTCCGCTGCATCAGTACGCCTTCGAACTGGCCGACGGTCGTTGCACCTCCGAGGGCGTCGGCTCCGTCGGCGTCTACCGGGTCGAGGACCGGGACGGGGAGATCGTCCTCTGGCTGTAGGGGACCATCGCTCCCTGAGGTGAGATCGACCTGGACACCGCCCTAATCCGAAAGAACCGCATAACCCCTGCTCCCTGAGGTGCGAGGAGCGCAAGCGACGAGCCTCGAAGGGCTCGGTGAGACAAGTTGCGGGACCCTTCGTGGCTCGCTTCGCTCGCACCTCAGGGATCAGGGAGGCTTTGGTGCCTACGGACGGACGCGAAGGCCGCAGACGCTGAGGTGTGAGGAGTTGGCGATCCAGCTTTTGGTCCCTGAGGTGTGAGGAGCGATAGCGACGAGCCACGAAGGGCTGGTGACTGATTCAACCAGCCTTGCACAACCAGATTGTCAAGCTTCGCCTCCGTCCTCGGTGCGCGGACGTCCGCCCCTGCGGCCGGCACGGGTACGAAGTAGATCGATGTCACCGTCGATCAATGCCTTCTTCTTCGCCCGAGACCATCCGTGGATCCGTCGCTCGATCGAGTAGGCGTCTTCGAGTGACAGCTCGGCTGACCACGCCAGCGTCACCGGCCCGCGACGAGCCGTGAAACCCACCTGTGCGGAGCTGTGTTGGCGTAGCCGGTTGTCCAGATTTCGTGTGCTTCCGACGTAATACGTACCGTCCGCGCACTCGAGGATGTACACCCATGCCATCGCTGCATCGTCGAGGATTCTGGAAGCCTGTGGCGCGTATATGCGGCCGCCTGTGGAGAGCTCGCGGCAGCTCCTGGCGCTTGTGGACTTCGAGTTGCGGTGCCCTTCGTGGCTCGTCGCTTGCGCTCCTCGCACCTCAGGGAGCAGGGGTTATGCGGTTCTTTCGGATTAGGGAGCAGGGGTTATGCGGTTCTTTCGGATTAGGGAGCATATGGAAGGGTTGGGCACTTCAGGGGCGGTAGGGAGGGTTGTGTGCCGTTCGCGGCTCCGGGCCTCCTCAGGGAGGGGTCGGACGCTCCGTGGTCAGTACACGTCTCGCACGTACCGCTTGTCGGCGGCGAGGGCCTTGACGTAGGACTCCGCGCTCGCGGGGGAGCGGCGACCGTACTGGGCGACAATGCCTTTCAGGGCTGCATCGACATCCTTCGCCATGTGGGTGGCGTCACCGCAGACGTAGACGTGGGCGCCGTCGTGCAGCCACTGGTAGAGCTCCTCGCCGTGCTCGCGCATCCGGTCCTGCACGTAGATCTTGCGGTCCTGGTCGCGGGAGAACGCTACGTCGAGGCGGGTGAGCAGACCGTCGCCGAGCATGGTCGTCAGCTCATCGCGGTAGTAGAAATCGGTGGCCGAGTACTGTTCGCCGAAGAACAGCCAGTTCTTGCCGTTGTGTCCCAACGCCTCACGTTCACGAAGGAACCCGCGGAACGGGGCGATGCCGGTGCCGGGGCCGATCATGATCATCGGGGTGTCGGGATCGGCCGGCGGCCGGAAGTGGCTCGTCGAGGTGACGAAGACACCGATCTCGTCGTCGGCGCGGTCGGCGAGGAAGGTCGAGCAGACACCACCGCGGGGCGTGCCATACAGGTTGTAGCGCACGGTCGAGACGGTCAGTTGGACTTCGTCGGGACTTTCCAGGGGGCTGGACGAGATCGAATACGACCGCGGGCCCATCGGTTTGAGGACCTGCATCCACTCCGCGACATCGGCGATGACCGGGTGGTCGGCCAGGAGATCCACCGACTGTCGTCCCCACGCCCAGTCGTTGAACTGCTGTTTGTTTCCGGGGGCGGTGAGAGTCTTGAGGTCGGCGGAGCCGGTACGGTCGGCCACGAAGCGGACGAGATCGGGTGTCACGCGCGCGAACTCGATCCGCTCGCGCAGGGCCGTCCGCAGCGTGAGGTCCTCGCCGCCCACGGTCACCGACGCGCCGGCGTCGAGGCCGGTGTGCTCGAGGAACTCCCCGACGAGTGACGGATCGTTGCGCGGCCACACCCCCAGGGCGTCGCCCGCCTGATAGGACAGCGTGCCCGTGGGGAGCCGGAACCCGAAGTTCCGCACGTCCTTCCGGGACCCCTCGGAGTTGAGCTTGACGTTCCGCACGAGTGAGGTGAGCAGTGGCTTTCTGCGCGAGTAGGCCGGGGCGGAACGCACCGACGGTGCTGCCGCCGAGTCGGCCGGTTCGCTGACCACCGTCACCCGATCGCCACTCACCCCGGAGGTGGGGGCCCGGTTGGGCATGCTGATCGCCCGGATGACCTCGGTCAGCCAGCCGCCTGCCGTTTCCTCGAAGTCGGGTTCGCAGTCGACGCGCTCGAGCAACCGCCGACCACCCAGTTCGCCGATTCGCGTGTCGAGTTTGCGTCCGTGTCCGCAGAAGTCGTCGTAGTTCGAGTCGCCCAGCGCGAGCACCGCGTAGTCGACGCCGGACAGGTCGGGTGCGTCGTCGGAGTTCAGTGCGTCCCAGAAGGAGGTGCCGTTGTCTGGTGGGTCGCCGTCACCGGTCGTCGACGTGACGAACAGGGCGGTGCCCGTCAGTTCGCCGACCTCGACGTCATCCATGGATCGGGCTTCGACCCGGAGACCACTGGCCTTCACGCGCTCGGCCGCCTCCACGGCGAGCTCTTCGGCGTTGCCCATCTGGGAGGCCCACAGCACGGTCACCGTGTCGGTGCCCGGCTCGGACGACGACGAATCGTCCCGCGGTGCAGCCGAATCGGGCGAGGGCGCGCCGCGGGAGTACAGACCGGCGAGTACGCCGGACACCCAGATCCGAAGATCTGAACTCAGCGGCGCATCGGCCGGAAGAACCGGGCAGGCCGAAGGGGACGCCCCGACACCGGCCACCAGGCCGGCGAGGTAGAGCCGCTCGGCAGATGTCATCGCCGGTGCCGCGACGCCCGAGACCCCCAGCGCAACCCCGAGTTCCGTCGAACCGGCGGCGGCGACCGGTGAGTCGTCGACGTCTGCGCGTGAGCCGGGCACCCGGATCAGGGTCACCGCGCACACCTTCAGCTCCGGCTGCAGCGACAGCGGGTCCACCGCGTCGGACGTGACGGCATTGATCGCGAGATGCTCACCGAAGACGTCGTTCCAGTGGAACGGCACGAAGCAGTTGCCGGGCCGCACGCGGTCGGAGATCCGGGCGGGCAACACCGCTCGGCCCCGCCGGGACGCGACCTCGACCTTGTCCGCGGCCGTGATGCTCAGCCGGGCGGCGTCGTCCGGATGTATCTCGACAAAGGGTTCCGGGTTCAGTTTGTTGAGCTTGGCCACCCGTCCGGTCTTGGTCATGGTGTGCCACTGGTGGGGCAGCCGGCCCGTGTTGAGCAGGAACGGGTAGTCGTCGTCGGGCATCTCGGCCGCGTCGAGGTGCGGGCGCGCGAAGAACTGCGCACGACGACCCGCGGTCGCGAACGCCAGCCGCGGCACCGATCCGTCGTCGAGGCGGTGCAGAGTCTGGCTGCGCCCGTCGTTGAGGTACCGGATCGGGTTGCGGGCACCGGTGTCCACCGGATCGGGTTCGCCGTCGGTAACCGGCGGGCACGGCCACTGCATCGGTGTGCGGCGAAGCCGGTCGTAGGTGACCCCGCGCAGGTCGTAACCGGTGTTCGGATTCGCGAACCGCTTGATCTCCTCGAACACCTCCTCGGCGCTCGAATAGTCGAAGGCGTCTGCATACCCCATCTCGCCGGCGATGCGCGCGATGATCTCCCAGTCCGGGATCGCCTGTCCGGGCGCGGTGAGCGCTGGTTCAAACAGGGTGAGGTTGCGTTCGGAATTGACCATCACGCCAGTCGATTCCGACCACAGCGTCGCGGGCAGCACGACATCGGCGTACTGGTTGGTCTCGGTCTCGACGAAGGTGTCCTGCGTGATCACGAGCTCGGCGCGTTCGAGTCCCTCGATGACGGTCTTGCGGTTGGCCACCGACGCAACGGGATTGGTGCAGATGATCCAGCAGGCCTTGATCTCGCCGTCGGCCATCCGCCGGAACATGTCGATGGTGCCGCCGCCGACGTCGGTACGCAGTGTGCCGGCCGGGATGCCCCAGACATCCTCGACGAACTCGCGATCCGCCGCGGACACCACGGCGCGCTGACCGGGCAATCCCGGACCCATGTAACCCATCTCGCGTCCGCCCATGGCGTTCGGCTGCCCGGTCAACGAGAACGGCCCGCTGCCGAGCCGGCAGATCGCACCCGTGGCGAGGTGAAGGTTGATGAGTGCGTTGGTGTTCCAGGTCCCGTGGGTGGACTGGTTGAGGCCCATCGTCCAGCAGCTCATCCAGTTGGGTGCGTTCCCGATGAGCTCGGCCGCGGCCCGCAGGTCCGACGCCGCGATCCCGGTGATCGATTCGACGACGTCCGGCGGGTACTGCGCGGCGAACTCGGGGATCTGATCGAACCCGTCGGTGAAGGAGTCGATGAAGTCCTGGTCGGTGTGGCCGTTCTCGATGAGCAGATGCAGCAACCCGTTGAGGAAGGCGAGGTCGGTCCCGGATCGGATCTGCAGGAACAGATCCGCCTTGTCGGCGGTTGCGGTGCGTCGCGGATCGACGACGATCAGCTTCGCCCCCGCCTTGACCCGGTCCATCATGCGCAGGAACAGGATCGGATGACAGTCGGCCATGTTGGCGCCGATGACGAGGAAGACGTCGGCATGGTCGAAGTCCTGATACGACCCGGGCGGTCCGTCGGACCCCAGGGACAGCTTGTATCCGGTCCCGGCGCTCGCCATGCAGAGCCGCGAGTTGGACTCGATCTGGTTGGTGCGCAGGAACCCCTTGGCGAGTTTGTTCGCCAGGTACTGCGCCTCCAGCGACATCTGGCCTGAGACATAGAGGGCCACGGCGTCGGGCCCGTGCTCGTCGACGATGCCGCGCAGGCGTCGTGCGGTGTCGGTCACGACGGCGTCGAGCTCGGCGGGGCGCAGCTGACCGCCGCGGTCGTCGCGGACCAGGGGAACCGACAGCCGGCCGCCGGCCGCGAGCATGTCCGCGGTGGTCGACCCCTTGGTGCACAGTCGCCCGAAGTTGGTGGGGTGATCGGACCGGCCGATCGTCTTGGTGACCCGGTCGGAGTCGTCGGCGAGCTTCATCTCCATGCCGCAGCCGACACCGCAGTAGGCGCACAGCGACATCACCGATCGGGACACGACAGCTCGAGTCGGCGCAGGGACGGTCACGGGTTCCAGCGTCGGAGGTCGATGTTTCGCGACCCGAAGCCCGGCGTTACGCATCCGTCAACTTGACCTCACAGGACTCGGTCCCGGATGTGAAAGCCGCGAGAACCGCAGGTGAGCGCCGACACTGTCACTTGAACGAGTGCGTTTCGGCGTTGCTCAGCCGGATCTCAGCCGGGGTGGATAAGACTGTATCCATGCGCATCCTCGTGGTCGATGACGATCGGGCCGTCCGGGAGTCGTTGCGACGGTCGCTCACCTTCAACGGCTACAGCGTCGAGACCGCGGGCGACGGTATCGAGGCACTCGAGAAGATCCTGGCCGACCGGCCCGATGTGGTGATCCTCGACGTCATGATGCCCCGGCTCGACGGGCTCGAGGTGTGCCGCCGACTCCGCTCCGCCGGTGACGACCTCCCCATCCTGGTGCTGACCGCCCGCGACTCGGTCTCCGAGCGCGTCTCGGGTCTCGACGCCGGAGCCGACGACTACCTGCCCAAGCCGTTCGCACTCGAAGAGCTCCTGGCCCGGCTGCGGGCCCTGCTGCGTCGCGCGTCCCCCGACGACGACGCGGATTCGGAGACGCTCACCTTCGCCGATCTCTCGCTCGATCCCGTGACCCGAGATGTCACACGGGGGGAGCGGTCGATCAGCCTGACCCGCACCGAGTTCGCGCTGCTCGAGATGCTGATGGCCAACCCGCGCCGGGTCCTGTCGCGCAGCCGCATCCTCGAAGAGGTCTGGGGATACGACTTCCCGACGTCGGGTAACGCCCTCGAGGTCTACGTCGGCTATCTCCGGCGCAAGACCGAGGCCGACGGTGAGCCGCGACTGATCCACACCGTGCGCGGCGTCGGATATGTCCTGCGGGAGACGCCGCCCTAGTGATCGGGAAGTCGTCGAACTCCACGTCGCATCCGAAGACGCGGGATCTCCTCCGCGACCGGCTGACCCGGGCGATCACGGGGCACACCGCCGGGGACGGCTCCGACGAGAAGGAGATGCGGGCGCCGATGCCGCTGATGCGCGCGGTGTCGTTGCGTACCCGTGTGACGATCCTGTCGGCGACCGTCGTACTGGTCTCGGTGAGCCTGATGGCGGCCGCTGCGTACTTCGTCGTCTACCGCGCGATGTACAACGACGTCGACCAACAGCTGGAGAGCCGCGCCGACGGTATGGCGGCGCTCGCGCGCGCGGGCGTACTGCGCTCACAACCCGAACAGCTCGTGGCCGGCACGGTGTTCTCCACGAACATCTCCATCGCGCTGGTGACCCCGGGCGGCGAGACGTACCTCATCGGTCAGGTTCCGTTCGATGACGTGGAACGCGGCATCGTCCGATCGCCGTCGGTACCCGGCTCCACTCAGCAGAGCCTGCGCACCACGCGCAATCAGCGTGTCCTGACACGCAAACTCGACGACGGCAACACCCTGGTGCTCGCGCAGAGTCTCATCCAGACCGACCGGGTGCTCAAACGTCTGGCCTGGGTGCTCTTCGTGGTCGGTTGCGGTGGGGTCGCGCTCGCCGCACTGGCCGGGACGACGGTGGCTCGCGCCGGGTTGCGCCCGGTCGCACGGCTCAACCGTGCCGTGGAGCGCGTCGCCAGGACCAACGATCTGACGCCCATCCCGGTGACCGGCAACGACGAGCTCGCCAAGCTCACCGTCAGTTTCAACGCGATGCTGCGTGCCCTCGACGAATCACGGGACCGTCAGGCGCGTCTCGTCGCCGACGCGGGACACGAACTGCGAACACCGTTGACGTCGTTGCGGACCAATCTCGAACTGCTGATCGCCGCCAGCCGCCCCGGGGCGCGGACCGTGCCCGAGGACGACATGGTCGAGTTGCGGGCCGACGTCGTGGCGCAGATCGAGGAATTGTCCACGCTGGTGGGCGATCTCGTCGACCTCGCGCGCGAGGACGCACCCGAGGTGGTCTACGAGGAGGTCGATCTCGCCGAGATCGTCGAACAGGCCCTCGAGCGAGTTCGGCGGCGCCGCAACGATGTCGACTTCGAGGTGGACCTCTCGCCGTGGTTCGTGTTCGGCGAAGCTCACGGCCTGTCGCGCGCGGTGCTGAACGTCCTCGACAACGCGGCCAAGTGGAGTCCGCCGGGCCGTACGGTCGGCGTCGGTCTCACCCAGGTCGGGATGTCGAGCGCGCAGCTCACCGTGGCCGACGCCGGTCCCGGAATCCCCGAGGAGGACCGCGGTCTCGTGTTCGAGCGGTTCTACCGCTCGACCCAGTCGAGGTCGATGCCGGGATCGGGCCTGGGACTGGCGATCGTGCGTCAGGTGGTCGAACGACACGGCGGCACCGTCGTGGCCGACACGTCGCCGCTCGGGGGAGCGCTGATCCGGATGACACTGCCGGGCCGGGCAACTGCGGCGGAACCATCCCCGCAGGTGATTCGTCAGTAGAGGAGAAGCAGGTGACATCGGAGCCGACGACTCAGCTGTCCCGACTCGAAGCGCTACGTGCTCATCCGGTGTGACCTGGTCATCGATCACCTAGGGTTGACCGAAGGCGCAGTTCGGGTGGGACGGCCGAGGTGTTTCGGTCCCGGCCCGGCCATCTGAACAGATCAGCACCGGCCCCGAGACGAGCATGAGCGCGGGGCCGGACCGACGAGGAAGAGACGAAGATGACGACTGGCGGATCGCAGGGTGACGGCTCGTACGGGGGCGGTCAGCACGGCGGTGGTCAACCCGGTGGGGGTCAATACGGTGGGGGTCAGCCGGGTGGGGGCCACCATGCGGCGTCCGGGAGCGAGCCGTCGGCACCGTCCCACGGCGCATCGGGCCAGTCCGACCGCGCGGGCGGCCCGGGTTCGTCGGGGTCCGGCGGCTCCTTCGGACCGCCGTCCGGCTCCTTCCCCGCACCGGGCGGTCAGCGGGGCTACCCGGGTGCCAACGCACCGACGTCGTCGTACGGCAGGCCCGGCACGAGTCCGTTCCCGCCGCAGGGTCAGTACGGCCCCGGCCCCTCATACGGACAGTCGGCAGCGGCCCCGTTCGGTTCGCAGCCCGGTTTCGGCGGCCAGGGCCCGGACGGGGCGCCCGCCGCGCCGGCCAAGAAGAAGGGGGGCGGACGCCTCGTCGCCCTGGGAGTGGCCGGGCTGGTCCTGGCGTTGGTCGCGGGCGGCGCGGGCGGCGTCGCGGGATACAACCTGGCGGACTCCGACGGCGGTACCAGCACCAGCAGCGGTCCGCTCGGGGGAGATCCCGGCAACAACAACACGACGCCGGTTGCCGCGCCGGCCGGTTCCGTGCAGGAGGTCGCGGCCCGGGTGACGCCGTCGGTGGTCTCCATCGAGGTCGCGTCCGGGGGCGCGATGGGTTCCGGTTCGGGCGTGGTCCTCAGCGACGACGGCGTCATCATGACGAACAACCACGTCGTCAGCGCCGGTGGCAACGGCCCGGCGTCGAGGGTCGCGGTCAACTTCGCCGACGGCTCGCGAGCGCAGGCCCGGGTCCTGGGCGCCGATCCCATCTCCGACATCGCGGTCATCAAGGTCGACCGCGACGACGTCACCCCGATCACGGTCGGGAACTCGAACAACCTCGCCGTCGGGCAGGACGTGATCGCGATCGGTTCGCCGCTCGGACTCGCGGGCACCGTCACGACCGGCATCATCAGTGCGCTCAACCGTCCCGTGCTGACCTCGCGCGACCCCGGAACCAACACCACTTCGGTGATCGACGCCATCCAGACCGACGCCGCGATCAACCCGGGCAACTCCGGCGGTGCGCTCGTGAACGCACGCGGCGCACTGATCGGGATCAACACCGCGATCGCCACCCTCGGTGGGGGCGAGCAGCAGGCCGGTGGCAGCATCGGACTCGGGTTCGCGATCCCGATCGACCAGGCCATCCGGGTGGCCAGGGAACTCGAGACGACCGGCAAGGCCAGCCACGCCAACATCGGTGTCTCGGTGCGGCCGAGTGGTGCGTCCGACGCACCCGGGGCCGTCGTCACCGCGGTGACGCCCGGAGGCCCGGCCGCGGCCGCGGGCATCCCCGACGACGCGATCATCACCAAGGTCGACGACCGCGTCATCTCCTCCGGGGACGCCCTCGTGGCCGCGGTCCGATCGCACGCCCCGGGCGACACGGTCACCGTGACCTACGTGGACAACGGTGCGACCAAGACCGCACAGGTCAAGCTCGGGACGCTGGCGGTCGGCTGACCGGCGAAACAACTGCATCGAGAGGCTGCACCGGCTCCCGTCACGAGAGTCGGCGCAGCGCAGCACGAACGACCGTACCGACGGTCACACCCAGAGAAAGGCCTGTCATGTCCGACGCCGCTTCGCGTAAGCCCGGTACCACCACTGTCGCCGCCGAATCCGACCGCGACGAGACGGCGCTGAACGTGCGTCTCGCCGGCGGCCCCGGGCCGGTCGACCCCGCCGACGTGGTCGCAGCGGATGCCGCGGCCCGGGAGTTCGTCGCCCGTCACGAACAGGCCACGCACCGTCCGCAGGGTGAGGAGATCGGACGTGCCCTCGTCGTCGTGGTCGACGACGAGGCGGCTCACGGTGAGGATCAGCGTCTGCTCGGACCTCTCGTGAGCGAGTTGCTGGCGGAAGCCGGGTTCCACGTGGACGCGGCCGTCGTCGTCTCCGGTGACGAGGTGGAGATCCGCAACGCACTCAACACGGCCGTGATCGGTGGCGTGGATCTCGTGGTGTCGGTGGGCGGGGTGGGCGTCGGTGCTCGCGATGTGACGCCCGAGGCCACCGAACCCCTTCTGGATCGACGTCTGCGCGGTATCGAAGAGGCCGTGCGGAGCTCCGGTCTGGCCGCGGGAGCCACTGACGGCGGACTTTCGCGCGGGCTGGCTGGAATTTCCGGACAGACACTCGTGGTGAACCTGGCCAACTCACGCGCGGCCGTGCGCGACGGTATGGCGACCGCCGCGCCCCTCGCGAAATACGTCATCGAATCGATCAGTGAGTTCTGAGCCGGGGCGCCGCGACACAGTTTCTCAGCGACGAAATCTGTTCAGCAATGCGAAGAAAACACCTGGTTAACAGGGCTGCGGCCCCTCTCGATTGGACATCTGACCCGGTGGCAACCGAGCCTCCAGACCCGGAAAAATTGCGCATGAGCAGCGATGATGACGCCGCGCAGCACCGAGCTGCGCGGCGTCGTCGACTCGATGCGGTGTTCGGCGACGACCTTCCTGAACTGACTTCAGACGATAGTGACGAACATCACACAGGGCACTCTAAGGATTGGTTCGAGGCGCAGCGACCGCCTCATCACGAGTGAAAACAGGCCTGCCATACGTGTGCAGATCAGCGTGTTTTCCTGTCGTTAACTTTCGTCGTTGCATAGCTGGCGTATTCGACATTCACAATGGTGCGGGGCCCCTTCGTGACACGCTCGAGTCCTCCTGTTGCCCGACTTGAGACCCCTCCGATAACGTTCGGCACGACGACACACCAGTCCCCAGAGTGGGGGACTGGGGGTAGTCCTGCGATCTGTCGCGAGTGACAACGCAGCAGTGACCAGGAATTCGATGGATTCTTAACGGCAGCTAAGACATGCGTAAGAGCGTGCTTGGTGGTAACTGTGAGGAAGCCCAACGAACGTCGTGGGTCATGACTTGCGGATGTGAGTGCATTCCGCGGGGTAACAGCCGAATCCTGTGAGAGGGAACGAATGAGCAAGTTCAGCAAGCTTGGGCTGCGCCGCGCCGCGGGCGCGGTCGCGATTGCCTCGGCCGCGGTCGTGGGCCTGGCCGGCATGGGAGCCGGCGAGGCGTCCGCAATCAAGCTGTCGAATGGTTACAAGAACGCGACCGGCATCGACGGTGAGTCCATCCAGACGTGGCGTACCGCCGAGAGTGCCTACCCGATCCCCACCGTCGCTAACAACCCCGCGTCGCGCGGCTTCGTGATCTCGGGTACCTACTCCGGCAAGGCCTCGGCCGGTGTCGGCGGCAGCCTCGCCGTGAAGTACATCGTCGGTTGCCAGGTCGACGTCAGTGGGATCACGCTTGATCTTGCTGGTGCGATCAGCCTGACCGCGACCACTTTGTCCGGCTCGCTCAGTCTCCCGTTGAAGCCCGGTCAGGTCGCGGTCGTCGACATCACCGACAAGGATTACTCCGACTCGGGTGTCGCCGCGATCCAGCTGTCGCAGCTCTCGTTCAACCTCAATCAGTGCGGCGGCTACGCGTCGGCCCGCTCAGCGGTGAAGACCATCGGTGCCAAGGGTTACAGCACCGACGACGGCAAGGTCAGCGGCGAGGGCACCCTCATCCAGTCCACCCTGTACGGCCAGCCCTTCACCATCGGCTGATCAGGCGCAGATAAACCAGCTTTACCTGACTTCTCTGCCCTGAGCAGATCGATATTCCACGAAGGGGAATCATGAAGAAGAACATCACGCGTCGCGTGGTTGCGGCGGCCGGTATCACCGGTGCCGTCGCGATGGGCCTCACCAGCCTCGGCGCCGGCGGCGCCACAGCCGGCCCGCTGCCTGGTGGCACCATCACCAAGACCCTGGTCGACGGCACCCCCGTCACCGTCCAGCTGTTCGACGAGTACGTGAACGTCCAGCGCCCGATCAGCAACGTGCCCACCACCCGTGAGGTGTGGCTGTCGGGCAAGGTTCGCGTGACCGTCGGCGGCAAGGCAGAGGGCGGCTCGATCAAGGTCGGTTACGACGTCGGTTGCCAGGTCAACTTCGGCGGCGGCGAGGTTGGCGTTCCGGGTGTTTCGGGCGGCGTGGACTACACGAATCCGGGTAACGTAACTGCGGGTGGAGGACTGACGCCGGCCGATAGCGACGGAAATTACGGCACCGGCGGCTTCTCGCTCGGCCCGGGCGAGGTCAAGCGTCAGTGGCTCGTCAACGAGACCTCGGGTGACAACACCGCGTACAAGAACTACGAGGTGAACGCTTACACCTTCGCCGGTCAGCGCGGCGGTGTCGCTTTCAGCCAGGAGCAGTTCAAGGTCGAGAGCTGCGCCGGTTACGCCGCGGCTCGCGCCTTCGTCCAGGTGACGGTCAGCACCGACGCCGTGAAGGGTGTCGTTGTCCTCAACGGCAAGCACTTCAGCCTCGGCTGATCGACTCTCTTCCACACCGCGGGGGGGGACTACCAGAGGATTACCGCCCCCCGGTGTTGCGGGTGGGGGGGCAGCGAAGTAACACTGAGTAACGAGTAAACGGCCGTGTTGCGAGGGCTTTTCTACTTCAACGGCCGTAGTGTCGATCGCGGCGGTGCCATCCCGCCGGCGAGGAGCGAGGAGAGAAGTGTGCACAGCGACCGAGTCGAGAGCGGCTGACGATCCAGGTGCAGGCGAGTCGGTGACACGCGTGCCGAAGTCGCATGCACGTCCCGCCACGCTGTCCGTCCCGCAGACGATACGTCGGTTCGTACCCTTGCTCTCCGGCCTGCGATGGCGCCTCGTCGTCGCGATCACCTTCTATCTCGTCCAGGTCAACGCCACGGTCGTCACCGGAGGCGTGACCGAGTCGGTCCTGCTGCGCCTTCGGGATCAGCTGTACGCGCACACCCAGCGGCTCGCGCCGCATGCGCGGAATCGGTTCGGAGACGGAGATCTGTTGTCGCGCAACACCGCGACGTCGAGGCCGTCGACAGCCTGTTGTCGTCGGGAGTGGTTTCCGGGGCCGTCGCCCTGGTGAGTCTGCTCGTCTATGGTCTGGCCGCGTTCGTGACGAACTGGCAGCTCGCCTTGATCTCAGCGGTTCTCGCGCCACTGCTCTGGGTGATCGCACGTCGATTCGGCGCCGCGGTGAAACGTGCGTCGCGCCGTGAGCGGGAGGCCGCCGGACAGATCAGTTCTCTCATCGCCGAGGGGATACATGGTGGCGTTGCAGGCCGACAATCAGACCACGCGCCATCGGCGCCTGGTGGCCGATCAGAGCCGCCGGTGGCGGGATGCCCGTAAGTCGGAGCTACGGGCCGGCGCAACCTTCGCGGAAGCGGTCACGATCGTCGAGGTGCTGTGCATGATCGCCGTCATCGCCTTCGGGGCGTGGCAGATCTCCAGCGGCGAAGCGCAATTGGGAACACTCATCGCCCTGACCGGCTATCTCGGCTACCTCTACCCACAGATCCAGACGCTCGGCGGCCTGCTCGTCGAGGTCACGACCGCCACCGCGAGCGCCGAACGGGTGGCTCAGATCCTCGACGCACCGATGGGGGCGGCCGAACCGGGCTCTGCCGACACGATCTCCGCCGGGGCCGTGATCACGGTGCCCGCCGCGGCGAGTCTGGCGCTGACGGGAGTGTCGTTCACCTATCCGGAGAACGGGTCCCGAGTCTTCGACGGCGCCGACCTGGAGATCCGCGCGGGCGAGACCGTGGCGATCACCGGTGCCAGCGGTGCCGGCAAGAGCACCCTGATCCGCTGGCGCGGACGGTCCTTCGCAACCGGCCGGTGCTCGTTCTCGACGAACCGACCACGGGCCTCGACGACGAGACCGTCGGCGAGATCCTCGCATCACTCGCAAGGGTGGCAACCGGCCGGACCACTCTTGTCATCTCCCACGACCCTCGCGTGCTCGAACTCGCCGACCGGCGAGTCGAGCTACGCGACGGACGTTTCACCAGTGCCGGCCCGCCGATGCCGGCGCGGTGCGGTGGGGTTGTCTATCCGAGGGCGCGTTCGTAGAACGACCACGAACGATGCAGCTGGTCCTGCCAGTACATCCATGAGTGGGTGCCGGTCGGCGGGAGATCCACGGTCGCAGGGATGTTCAGCTGACCGAGACGGTTGAGGAGCTGGACGGTGCATCCCAGGGTGGCGCCCTCGATCACACCGCCGACCACGATCTGGTCGGCCAGGGTGTCCAGGTCCTCCACATAGCGGGGATTGTCGTACTGCCCGGGCAGACCGCCGGCATTGGAGATGTAGAGCTTCTGGCCGCGCAGTTTGGCGGCATTGACCACGGGATCGTGTGCGCGCCAGCCGGACCCGCCGTAGGGGCCCCACATGTTCGTGGCGTCGCCGTCCCCACGGACTTCCACGACGAGCCGGATGTACTCCTGCCCGAACGGATCGGACGTCGTCGGGCAGCCGCTGTAGGAGCCGACGGCGTCGTAGAGGTCGGGGTGCTCGATGGCGAGGTTCAGCACCGACGTCGCCGACGACGAGATCCCGCCGATGGCGTTGCGACCGGAGGTGTTGTAGGTGGCATCGACGACCGCGGGCAGTTCCTTGCCCAGGAAGGTCGACCACTTGTGGACGCCGAGTACCGGATCGGGCTTCTGCCAATCGGTGTAGTAGCTGTACTGGCCGGCATTCGGGATCACCACGTACAGGTTCTTGTTACGCGTGAACTCGACGATGTCGGTCTTCTCGAGCCAGTTGGCGCGGTCCTCGCCGCCGCCTGCACCGTTGAGGAGGTAGAGCACCCCGCGGGGCTTCGACTCGTCGGCCGGTTTGATCACCGTGAGCGGGACGTCGCGGTTCATCGCGTCGGAGTGCACCACGATGTCGGTCACGCGCCCGGGCGAACCGGCGTCGATCAGTCGTGGTGCCGCGCTCGCCCCGCCGGTCAGCGGAGCGACGAGCGAGACGCTGAGGGCGATCACGGCCGCCATCCCGAGCCTGCGCAGACTGCTGTTCACGTTTCCTCCTGATCGGGAGACGACGGGCCGGTGATCCGACCCGCGCGGCTCCTGCCTTCTGTCACGGGTTCGACCCCGTGTCCGGACCGTTCGGTCTGCTGCCGCTCATACTCTCGTCGGACCGAGTCGCATCACTCGAACCGTCGCCCGGCGCGACTCCGCACCGGCGGGCGTAGATCCCTCCTGCGGCGATCAGCTCCTGGTGGGTCCCGGCCTCGGCAATCACCCTATCGTCGAGCACGACGATCATGTCGGCCAGCGCTGCGGTTGCCATCCGGTGGGTGATCAGCAGGGTGGTGGTCCCGGCGCGCAGGCGGTGCAGGGCGCGCTGGACGAGCAGTTCGGTGCGCGGGTCGGCGGCACTCGTGGCCTCGTCGAGGATGAGGATCTCCGGCGACGCCGCGATCGCGCGCGCGACGGTCACCAGCTGTTTCTCGCCGGCGCTGAGGTTCTCGGACTCCTGGCCGATGACGGTGTCGATACCGTTCGGCAGCGCTGCGACGATCTGCGCGACGTGGCTGTCGTCGAGAGCGGTGTCGACTGCCTGGCCGTCGTCGACGCCGAAAGCGATGTTCTCGCGGACGGTTCCGGTGAACAGCCACGGCTCCTGGGTGACCACGGCCATGTTGCCTCGAACCTGTTGCGGTCCGAGTTCGGTCAGGTCGACCCCGTCGATGGTGATCGAGCCACGGCTGGGTGTGTAGAACGCCTGCAGGAGGTTGGTGAGCGTGGTCTTGCCCGACCCGGTGGTCCCGACGACCGCGGTCGTCGTACCGGGTGCCATCCGGAAGCTGACCGAATCGAGGACGGGGTTGTCCTCCTCGTACGCGAAACCGACATCGTCGAAGACGATCTCGGGTGGGAGCTGGTGGCGGCCGGAGGACGCCGGCACCGGTACGCCGGTGTCGACGCCGGCGTCCTCGGGTGCTTCGAGCACCTCGCGGACCTTGCTCGCCGACACCGTTCCGGACTGGACCTTGGTGATGAAGCCGGCGAGTTCGCGGACCGCGCTCGTCAACTGCTGCGCGAACACCACCACGACCTGGGCCGCGCCGAGACTCAGGTGGCCGTCGACCACCATGATTCCGCCGAGGACCGCCAGGACCAGGAACACCAGGGCGTTGACCGCGGTCAGTACCGAGGGCAACGAACCGCCGATCCACTGGGCGGAACGGACCGAAGAGAACAGGCTGCCGTTGAGGTCGTCGAAGCGACGCGCCGCCGTCGGCTCGGCGTTGTATGCCTGCAGCATCCGTCGGGCGCTGAGTTCCTCCTCGATGTGGCCCGTCAGCGCGGCCGTGGTCGTCCACCGGGACTCGAGGTGCGGTCGTGCCCGGCGGGCGAGCAGCACCGCGGCCAGCGCCGACACCGGTGCCGCGACAAGGGCGACGCATGCCAGCAGCGGGGAGATGACGAACAGGACGGCGGTGACCACGATGAGCGTCAGCGCATTCGTCGGGACGGTCACCAGCACCGGTGCGATCACCGTCGCGGCGTTGTCGGTGTGGGCCGTCAGCTTGCTCACCAGCGCGCCGCGTCTGGTGTTCTCGAAGTAGCGCAGCGGAAGTCGGTGGATCTTGTCCTCGATGCGGGCACGGAGTCCGGCCACCGACCGCTGCACGGCGACGGTGAGCAGCTGGCCCTGGGCGAGGCTGCAGGCCGCCGCGGCCACGAACACCCCGACCTGGACGCCGAGCAGGGTCCAGAGCAGTCGCCAGTCCATCGTCGCGTCGCCCACCGTGCCGTCCACGATGACGTTGGTGATCGCCCCGAACAGGATCGGCGCGACGACGCCGCCGACGGCGGCCAGGATCGCGAAGAGGGTGATGGCCGCACCGCGACCCCGGCTCAGTTCGAGTTGCCTGATGATCCAGCGCAGCGATCCGTCCTGCCCGGTGGCCTTCTGCGGACCCTTCGGTCCCTGCCCCTTGGCGGCTGCGACCGACGGCGCCTGCGACCTCTGGTCAAGCATTGGTCACCGCCTGCGCGTAGGCGATCTCCCGGTAGATGTCGCTGGTGACGCGCAAGGCCGCGTCGGTGCCCACGTCGACGATCCGTCCGGCGTCGAGCACGGCGATGACGTCCGCGTGCTGCACCGACGACACACGCTGCGCGGCGATCAGGACCGTCGCGTCCGGATCCGTCTGGCGTAGTCGGTCGATGACCTGCGCCTCGGTGTCGACGTCGAGGGCGCTGAAGGGGTCGTCGAGCACGTACAGCGACGGCCGACGGAGCACTGCGCGGGCCAGTGCGAGTCGCTGACGCTGACCACCGGAGAAGTTGCGTCCGTCCTGCGCCACCGAAGCCTCGAGGCTGCCGGGGCGCGTCGAGACGAAGTCCGCGGCCGCAGCGACCTCGAGGGCCGACCACAGTTCCTCGTCGGAGGCGTCCGGGCGGGCGATCCGCAGGTTCTCGGCGATCGTCCCGGTGATGAGTTCAGCGCCCTGACCCACGAAGGCGCTGCGTGCCCGAAGCCAGGCCGGCGCCAGGCCGGTGACGTCGTCGGCATCCCACCGGAGCAGTCCCGAGGTCGGGTCGGCGAACCGCAGCGGGAGGGACAGCAGCGTCGACTTCCCGCTTCCGGTTCCGCCGAGGATCCCGGTGACCGTGCCCGGTGCGCAGAACAGGGAGACCTGGTCGACGGTGGGGGCCTCGGCGCCCGGATAGGAGACGGACACCGCGTCGAAGACGAGCGCGGGCGGCTTGGTCTCGGCACCGGTTTCGGGGTCCCCGGGGTCGAGGGGCTCGGTGTCGAGCACCTCGGTGATGCGCCCGGCGCTGGTGACCGCGCGCGGGATGATGCCGGCGATCATGGTCAGCAACGACACGGCCAGCAGGATCTGCGCGAGGTAGCCGACCGTGGCGGTGATCTGCCCGATCTGCATCTGTCCGCGGTCGACGAAGACGGCGCCCAATGCAGTCACCGCGACCACCGCGAGGTTGGAGACGATGGTGACCAGCGGCAGCATCAGGACCTGCAGTCGACCC
The DNA here is from genome assembly GCF_042743165.1 of Gordonia sp. NPDC058843. Taxonomy (NCBI): domain Bacteria; kingdom Bacillati; phylum Actinomycetota; class Actinomycetes; order Mycobacteriales; family Gordoniaceae; genus Gordonia; species Gordonia sp. NPDC058843. The sequence goes on along the minus strand of NZ_JBHYNC010000012.1, from coordinate 43,224 downwards.
AGGCGCAGGGCCACGTGGGTGAGTTCGTCGTTCTCCACCGCGAATCGGGCTCGCTCGCGGTCCTCGCGACGGAAGGTCCGGATGATCGCGATTCCGCGCAGCTGCTCGCGCAGGACTCTGTTCACGACGTCGAGGCGGCGCTGCATCTGGGCGGCCCAGGGCACCAGGCGTCGCACGAGGACGGCGACCAGGATCACCAGTACCGTGCCGGCGACGACGAGAACCGGCGCCATCCGCCACCCCTGCGACAGCGACAACACCAAGGCGCCGAACAGCATCAGCGGTGCGGTCACGACAACGGTGAGACTGATGAAGACAAAACCCTGGATCTGGCCGACATCGCCGGTGGAGCGGGTCAGCAGGCTCGACAGGCCGAGGGAATGCACCTGCGGATCGCTGAACGCGCTGATGCGGCTGTGCAGGCGGACGCGGAGGTCGCGAGCCGCGGTCGCCGAGATATGGGAGGCGAGAAACGTGGCGCCGATCGAGACCACCAGGTTGACGACGGCCACCACGACCATGAGCACACCGACCCGCTTGATGGTCGCCACGTCACCGCGCAGGATTCCGTCGTCGATGATCGCCGCGTTGAGGGCGGGCTGGGCGAGTGTGGTGAACACCGACGCGAGCTGGAAGACGAGGAAGCCGGCGCATGCCCACCGAGTCGTCCGGAGCGCGTCCAGCAGGAGCGCCAGCAACGCGCGTACCTCATCCTTGCTCAGCGAGCGGGTGACGGGCATCAGGTGAGGCTACTCCGGGTCGTGGTGACGCTGGCGAGTCGCGCGGGGGGAGTTATCGTTCCCGATATCGGGCTTCGGGGGTTACGGCTGCGGCCGTGAAGTGTTCCGAAGTCTACATGCGACGGTTTCGCACCGGGCCCGGCCGGATATCTTGGGGAGGATCACCTTCGAGATATCGCCAAGGGTTGATGAAGAATACTTCGACCAACGGTATTCCCGGTGCAGTCGGATCGGAACAAAACCGCCCCGGACCGAAGTCCGGGGCGGCTCGTCTGAGATCAGAGCTCTACACGGGAGCTTCTTCTGAACCCGATTCGATCGAACCCGTGACCAGTTCGACGATTGCGTCGGTGATTGCGCCCTGAATGATGTCAGCCATGTGATCTCCTTCGTCGATGGTGAACTGCCGAACGTGGGCGTCGAACGCAGGCGAACGACGATCACGACGCAGACAATACGATATTCGACAATGCGGCGGTCAACAGTCCGTGGACTCACGATGAACACAAAATGGAGAATCCGTGGATCGTGTTGGTTGCATGACGTGTCACAAGGCGATACAAAGGGCGGCCCCCGCGATAGGTCGCGGGAGCCGCCCCTGTTGGCTTGCGACTGTCAGGACGCGGTCGGGGCCGTGTCCTCTTCCAGCGAGCCGCTGAAGACGTCCTTGAACAGTTCGTTGAGGTTGATCTCGATCCCGGTTGCCATCTGGGTTCTCCCTTGAAATGTGCTGGTGTGGAAGTGGTTGACGAAAGGTGACTGGTCAGTCGATCTCGACAGGGTCGCCGTAGTTGTCGTCGGAGCCGCTGAACAGCGCCGCGATGGCATCTTGAATGCTGCCGCCGTAAATCTCGCCCATGATGTCTCCTAGGTGTTGATCGGTGTCCGAAAACTATTGTCCGGAGGAAAGTCCGCGCTCGTCACGCTCGAAAGCGATAGATGGCGGTGAGAATCGCTGTGTGCGTCTTATTCCGCAGCGTACGAGCCATAGCCGTCGTCGCCGTCGGAATCGGTGACGATTTCCTCGAGGTACAGGCGAATCCACGAAATGCTGATCGCGTCGGACATGCGAATCTCCTAATGGGTGTCGACGATCTCATTGTCTAGCACGGTCGTTCCGTCGCGAGACGGCAACGCAGGTGACGATACCGGACAATTCCCGGGCTGTCCTGACCAGAGTCGGTTGAATTCTGGGTGAACTCATTCCGTTCGCATGTCCCGGGCCCGGCTCGCGAAACGACACCGGTGGTTGGCCGTCGGCATCGGAAATGTGCTGGTATGAACTGGTGACGCAACGCGTGGAAGCTGTTGGAACGACCACTCGGCAGCTCGTCGAATCGGACCGGGAGGCAGCCCTCGATCTGCTCGAGAACGGCCTGCGTGAGGTACCGGTCTACCGGTGGCTCATCGGCGACGATGCCCCGCCGGACGCCTACCGCTGGTACGGGGAGATCCTTTTCATCGAGTACCTCCACGGGCTGCATGGGGTGTTCGACGAGGAGGGTGAACTGATCGCGCTGATCGCAGTGTCGGCAACCAACGACGAGGCCGGGCGGATCGACGACGATCTCAAGGAACGCACCAAGCGTCAAGTGAAGGCGATCAACGGCTTCATCCACCGCTTCACCGAGTTGCAGCGCAAGTCGGAGGAGACGCAGGTTGCCGAGAATCCGATCCGGGTGATCTTCGCGCTCGTCCATCCGGACCACCGCCGTGGCGGCACCCTGGCCGGACTCGTGGATCCGGTCATCGAGCGCGGACGGCGCGAGCGGGTGCCGGTCACCTGCAGCACGAGCGACGAACAACTCTCGGCGCTGTACGCCCGGCGGTGGAATGCGCTGGTACGCGCGGAGTTCGCACTGACCGACGGCCCGACCGTGTGGGTACAGCGCGTCGATCCACCTACGTGACGGCGCTTGTTCCCTGAGGTGCGAGCGAACGGGCCGCCCTTGTTCCCTGAGGTGCGAGCGAACGGGCCGCCCTTGTTCCCTGAGGTGCGAGCGAAGCGAGCCACGAAGGGCTCGTGACGTGTCTCACCAGGCCCTTCGAGGCTCGTCGCTTGCGCTCCTCGCACCTCAGGGAGCAGGGGTTATGCGGTTCTTTCGGATTAGGGAGCAGGGGTTATGCGGTTCTTTCGGATTAGGGGGCAGCGGGGCGGTCGCTTGCGCTCCTCCAGCTTCCTGGGAGCCTGCGGGTGCCGGGCGTCAGCGTGAGTGGCGCCCCGGCGCGTCCGGACCCTCGCCCGGGAAGTCACCCGGGTACTGCTCACCGGGATAACCGGTTCCGGGTCCGGGAGGCGGGTAGTTGCCGGGGCTCGGGTAATTCCCCGGCGGCGGGTAACTACCGGGAGCGGGCTGCGGTGTCGGATACGGCTGTCCGGACGGGCCTCCCGGCGGCGGTCCCTGCGGAGGGCGATTCTGCGGGGGAGCCGATTGGGGCGGAACAGACTGGGGCGGGGCGGATTGCGGGGGATTCGGATGCGAGGGCGGACCCTGAGATGCGGGGGGAGCCGAGATGCGTTGCGTCGTACCGGCTCCGGCGGGCGCCTCGTACGGGGCGAAGGAGCCCGACGGCGTGCCGTACGGGTCGCCGGCCGGCCCGGCCGGATCGGTGAGATGCGATGGCAGGTCACTCTCGGCCTCCACCTTGGCTTTCGAGGTGCCCTCGGGGTCGAGCAGATCGCGGATCTCGGACAGCAGAGCGATCTCCGTGACCTCTGCCTTCTTGCCGAAGCCGCCGAGTTCGGCCAGCTTGTTGTACGGCAGGATGATGATGAAATACACCACCGCAGCAATGATCAGGAAGTTGATCACCGCGGTGATGACGTTGCCGAGGTCGACGAATGTCGAAGGGTTGTCCGTGATCTGGAAACCGAGTCCCTGAGCGGCGTCGGAGCCGACGGGGATCGAATTGATGATCGGCTGGACGATGCCGTCGGTGAAGGCGGTGACGATCGCGGTGAATGCCGTGCCGATGATGACCGCTGTCGCCAGCTCGACGACATTGCCCTTGAGTATGAAGTCCCTGAATCCCTTGAGCACGGTGTGCGGCCTCTTTTCGGTGATGTCCTGCTCTTGTCCGGCGATTCTGTGCACGATCGGAGCAAATCCGACATGCGCTGTGCGAGCTCGTACTACCCTATCCACGATCGTGAAGGAACCGATCCATTTGAGTTGATTCATCGCGGCTGTGTCGTCATTTCTTGATCCCCGTGCGCAGTCAGTGCAGGACGACGGCGAGCGACGTGTCGAGCCCCGCCGCCGCCACCCGATGAGCGGACTCGGCGTCCATGGCGAGCAGTACCGGGGCAGCTGTCGTCGGGCCGGGAGCGATGCCACCCGACCCCGGATCTGCGGCATAAAGAGCGACGACGGCCCGCCGGGCCAGCACTTCGGCCTCCTCGGTCAACACGTCCACCACGTCACCGGGGCGGAGGAGTGAGGTCACCGCGTCGTCCGACAGTCGGATCGGCACGAGGCGGGCGTCGTCGATCCCGGTCAGGTCGGCGGGTAGGTGCGACGACAGCAGGCGGGTGTCGGTGATGATCTCGCCTCCACGGACACGTCCGGTCACCGTCCGGCCGAGGGTCGGCGCCACATCGGTCAGGACTCCGTCGGGAACCGCGGTGCCCGCAATCGTCCGAGGTCGCAGATCGCCGGCCTCGACCACCTGTCCCGGTAGGAGGTCGCGTGCGGCCACCAAGACCTCGACATCACCGTCGGCGCGTGTCCCCGCTATTCCGACCACCACGGCGGCGACGACCAGGGCCGTCGCCGCGACGCGTCGGACCAGGAGGCTCCGGGTCCACCCCGGCCGCAGTGCGGAACCCAGTCGGTCGCGGAGCCGGGGACCCAGGGAGGCGCGGGAAGGGAGCGTCGACGCCGGAGAGATGAGGCGAGGGGACATGAGGCGAACGGTAGGTCCGCGCACGCGGGTCGGTGGCGGTCCGCGCCGGCCTGTGGACAACGCCGAGCCGGACAACTCGCCCTGGGGACACCCGCGCCGCTGACGGGGGTGCGATGGTCTGACGTGTCGCGGTGGGGGAGAATCGGTGATCGGTGTGCCGGGAAGTCTGGTCGGCCGCTGCCCGGCGCGGGTGGCGTGAGGTTGATCTGTCTGTCCGACCCAGAGGAGCACTATGACCGACCAGACACCAGGTGACGTCACCGGCGACACGCAGCGGGACGACGGCCGGGCGAATCGCCTACGGCGGTGGGCCGCGCTCGACACGACCAGCGGAGCGCTGCTTCTCGTGGCCGCAGCTGTCGCCGTGGTCTGGGCGAACTCGCCGTGGCGGGAGACCTACGATGCCCTGCTCGACATCGAGGTGGGCCCCGAAGCACTTCACCTGCACCTGTCGCTGGCGCACTGGGCGTCCGACGGGTTGCTGGCGATCTTCTTCTTCGTCGTCGGCGTGGAGCTCAAACACGAGTTCGTGGCCGGGAGCCTCCGGGACCTGAAACTCGCGGGTGTGCCGATCGCTGCGGCGGTGGGCGGAATGGTGACCCCGGCCCTCTGCTACGTCGTCGTGGTCGCGGTCGGCGACCCCGACGGGCTTCGTGGCTGGGCGATCCCGACCGCCACCGACATCGCCTTCGCCCTCGCGGTTCTCGCGATCTTCGGCCGCGGTCTCCCGCTCGCCCTGCGGACATTTCTCTTGACACTCGCCGTCGTCGACGACCTTCTCGGCATCATCGTCATCGCGACGTTCTACACCGACGAGATCGACTTCGTCATGCTGGCGGGTGCGCTCGTCGCGGTGGGCCTCTTCGCCCTGGTGGTGCGGCAGTCGTGGCGGTGGTGGCCGATCCTCATCCCGGTCGCCGTCGTCGCGTGGGGCCTGATGCATGCCTCGGGAGTCCACGCGACCGTCGCGGGCGTACTTCTCGGATTCGCCGTGCCCGCCATCGCGATACGAGGCGAGAAGCAGCCGCGCACAGAGAGACTCGACGACGCGGTCCGCCCATACTCCGCGGCGATCGCGCTGCCGGTGTTCGCCTTCGCAGCCGCGGGGGTCACCGTCGTCGGCGGCGAGGGTTCGATCGTCCAGCCGGTGTCCATCGGGATCGTCGTCGGCCTCGTCGTCGGCAAGCTGGTGGGTGTGCTGGGTTCGACCTGGCTGATGACCAGGTTCACACCGCTGCGTCTACCCGACGCGGTCGGCATCCGGGATCTGCTGCCCGTCGGATTGCTCACCGGTGTCGGATTCACCGTCGCGTTGCTGATCGCCGAACTGAGCTTCGAGGCCGGCTCCGACGACCATGCCGCCGCCGCCAAGGCAGCCATCCTCGTCGGGTCCGTCGTGTCGGCAATCCTCGCCGCGATCCTGTTGCGGTGGGATGCCCGGCAGGCCCGGGACCCCGACATGAACCGCGACGACATCCCCGACGTCGACAAAGACGTCATCGGGGGATAGCCCCGCAGGTCTCGCGCGCGAGACCTGCGCGGCCGCGCCCTACTTCGACAGCGGAGCGGCTTCCCTGGTGTCGTCGGCCCGGCCGTAGGACTCCCAGAACGTCGCTCCCACGATGCCGAGGGCGACGGGATCGAAGATCGGGTCCTTGCCTTCCTTCTTCTGCTTCTCGTAGTCGCGCAGCGCCTTGAACGCGGGCTGTTGCAGGATGAGGATGCCGACGATGTTCAGCCATGCCATGAGACCGACGCCGATGTCGCCGAGGGTCCACGCCTCGCTCGCGGTGGAGACGCAGCCGATCGCCACCGACACCAGGATCAGCGCCTGCAGGAGCAGCGTGAGGTTCGCGCCGAGCGTGCTGCGCAGCGGACCGATGTAGATCGTGGAGGCCTTGCCCATCAGGAACCGCAGGTTGGTCTCGGCCATGTAGTAGTACGCGATGATCGTCGTGAGGCAGAAGAAGGCGAGTGACACCGCGACGAAGGTCGAACCGGCGCCCGCCCACATGCTGTCGAAACCGATCTGCACGAATGCGGGCCCCACGTCGGTGCCGCCGGGCAGCAGGCCGCCGTCGGCGAGCACCGCTCCGTCGGCGCTCTCACCTTCGAATACCCGGTAGGCGCCGGTCGAGATGATGAGGAAGCCGGTCGCCGAGCAGACGAACAGGGTGTCGACGTACACGGCGAAGGCCTGCACGAAGCCCTGCTTGGCGGGGTGGGAGACCTCGGCGGCCGCGGCGGCGTGCGGTCCGGTGCCCTGGCCGGCCTCGTTGGAGTAGATGCCGCGCTTGACGCCCCACATCACCGCGGCGCCGACGACCGATCCGAAGACGGAGTCGATGCCGAACGCGCTGGCGAAGATGAGCCGGAGGACCTCGGGGATCTGCGACGCGTTGGTGACGACGACCACGAGCGCGAACGCGATGTAGAGGACGGCCATGAACGGGACGACGATCGTCGCGAAGGTGGCGATGCGCTTGACCCCGCCGATGATGACGAAGGCCAGCACGATGACCACGCCCACCGCGACGGCCCAGTCCGCGATCCCCCACGCCTGGCTCATCGCGATGGCCATGGAGTTGGACTGCACGCTCGGGAGCAGCAGCCCACAGGCGAGGACGGTCACCGCGGCGAAGATCAGGCCGTAGACCTTGAAGAACGGTGCGGCCTTGGTGTGCGCCAGCGCTTTGCTGAAGTAGTAGGCCGGGCCGCCGCGGTACTCGTTGGTGAGCGGGTCGCGGGTCTTGTAGATCTGGCCGAGTGTGCACTCGACGAACGAGGTCGACGCCCCGAGGAACGCCATCGCCCACATCCAGAACAATGCGCCGGGCCCGCCGAAGGCGATGGCGGTCGCCACACCGGCGATGTTGCCGGTGCCGACGCGGCCGGCCAGGGAGATCATCAGTGCTTGGAAGGACGACACACCGTCGGGGGAGCTCTCGCCGTGACGCATGACCCGGATCATCTCGGGAACGTGCCTGATCTGCAGGAACCTCGATCGGATGGAGAAGTACACCCCCACACCGAGGCAGAGATACACCAGCGGATTGCTCCAGATGATGCTGTTGAGGTCGTTCAAGAAGTCGGTCATGTGGCTCCAACGTGGTGAGTGCGGCCGCTCGGGGCGGCGGCTCCCGGTCAACATGAGGTGAACCGTCTACTTCGGCTAGGGAAACACTGTGCACGACGCCGCCGGGATGCGCGCGACGAGGGGCCGATCGCGACGGCGGAGAGCCCGGCCGCCGCTGGTCTTAGCACTCGGAATGAGTGAGTGCCAAAGTCGGTTACACTGGTCAGCGTTTACTGACTTTCGGAGGTTTCGGTGCCCACCTACTCGTATGCCTGCACGGAGTGCGACAACAAGTTCGACATCGTCCAGTCCTTCTCCGACGACTCGTTGACCGAGTGCCCGCAGTGCGCGGGTCGCCTGCGCAAGCTGTTCAACTCGGTCGGCATCGTGTTCAAGGGCAGCGGTTTCTACCGCACGGACTCGCGTCCGGGGTCGTCGTCGGACACCTCGACGTCCTCGTCGTCGGACAGCTCGTCGTCGAGTTCCTCGTCGGACAGCTCGAAGTCGGATTCGTCGAGCAGTACGAAGTCGGATTCGTCGAGCTCGTCGAGCAAGAGCGAGACCAAGGCCGCGACGCCCGCCTGACCGGCCGGCGTTCACAACTTCAGCAGCAGAACCCGGGCCGGTTCACCCACCACGACACCGCCCGGGTTCTGTTGTACCCGGGATCAGCTCAGCCGAGCCGGCGGAATCCGTCTCCGGGTGTGAGGGTCCAGCCGACCGGGACGTCATGGTCGCCGGACGGCAGTGAGTCGACGACCTCGTCGTCGTAGACCACGCCGACGAGGTCTGCCGAGAGACCGTGCAGGGTCCGGTCGTAGTATCCGGCGCCGCGTCCCAGCCGGACCCCGCTCTTGTCGATGGCGAGCGCGGGCACCAGGATCATCGACGCCGCGCGGATCGCGGTCACACCCACGCGTTCCGTGGTCGGTTCGAGCAGGCCCCAGCGCCCGGGACCCAACGAGTTCGGTCCGGTGTAGGGCGCCCAGTCCAGGGCTGCGGGGCCGCCGTCGGGAACCACCGGGACGAGAACCGACACTCCTCGGTCGACGAGCGCGTCCAGCATCGAATTCGAGCCGGGTTCGTTGCCGACGGGAACGTGGGCGGCGACGGTGACGTCGTACTCCAGACGGAAGGGGCAGGCGTACATCCACTCGGCGAGAGCCGAGGCGGACCGGTCCCGCTCAACCTCGGAGCGGCGCGAGCGTCGCTCCTCGATCTCTTGTCGCAGTTGCTGTTTCAGCGTTGGCAAGACCCGGCCGTCCTTCGCGTCGTCTCGACCCCGGTGGTGTGTGCGGCCCGGCCGTGACAGCCGGGACGCCCGCACTGTATCCGACCGCCGGATCGCCCGTGATGAGGTCCCGGTCACCGCCGTCTGTCGGGACGGCAGCCGACACCTGTCCTAGGGTGGATTCATGAGTGCGACGGATAGAGCTGGTTTCAGTGAGTACGACGGTGTACCCAACACTCCGCCGATCCCGCGTACCGCGGTCGTCCCGGCAGCCGGATTGGGCACGAGGTTCTTGCCGGCGACCAAGACGGTTCCCAAGGAATTGTTGCCGGTCGTCGACACCCCCGGCATCGAGCTTGTCGCCGAGGAGGCCAAGGCGGCCGGCGCCGACCGCCTTCTGATCGTCACCTCGCCGGGCAAGGACGGCGTGGTCGCGCACTTCGTCGAGGACCTCGTCCTGGAGAACACCCTCGCCACGCGCGGCAAGGAGTCGATGCTGGCGAAGGTGCGCAAGGCGCCGAACCTGCTCGAGGTCGCGTCGGTCGTCCAAGAGAAGCCGCTCGGCCTGGGACACGCGGTCGGTTGCGTCGAGAGCTATCTCGACGACGACGAGGACGCCGTCGCGGTACTCCTGCCCGACGATCTGGTGCTGCCCGGGGGCGTTCTCGAGGTCATGGCGCGCACGCGTCAGCGCCGGGGCGGATCGGTCTTGTGCGCGATCGAGGTCCCCGAGGAGCGGATCAGCGCCTACGGCGTCTTCGACGTCGAGCCGTTGCCCGACGCCAACAACCCCAACGTCATGCGGCTCAAGGGCATGGTCGAGAAGCCCGAGCCGCAGGACGCGCCGTCGAACCTCGCCGCCGCGGGACGCTACATCCTCGACCGCAAGATCTTCGACGCATTGCGCCGTATCGAGCCCGGAGCCGGTGGCGAGCTGCAGCTCACCGACGCCATCGCGCTGCTCATCGAGGAGGGCGAGCCGGTCCACGTCGTCGTCCATCACGGCACCCGGCACGATCTCGGCAACCCGGGCGGGTACCTGAAGGCTGCCGTCGACTTCGCGCTCGACCGCGACGATTACGGCCCCGATCTGCGTGAGTGGCTCGAGAAGCGCCTCGCCGACAGCTGAGTCCGCACGCCGATCACGACTGCGTCCGCGCGCCTCGCACGCCGGGGCGGGAGTGCTCGATAACGTCGCACTGTGTTGTATCGAGTGCACGACGCGCCTGGAGCTGTCACCCGCGCGTCCCGGTGTGCTGACCGGTTGAGACGGGAAGAGCGGTGAGATGCGGTCTGTCGAAGATCATCTGACGCTGGTGACCGCGGCCGCAGTGGCGCCGCGACCGGTGCGCGTCGCGATCTCCGAGGCGCAGGGCCTGATGTGCGCCGAGGAGGTCGTCACCGAGCATCCGATGCCCGGATTCGACCAGGCCGCGATCGACGGCTACGCGGTGCGCGCGGTCGACGTGGGACTGGCGGGGGTGCTCGCTCCCGAGGACCTGGAGGAGTTCGACGCCAACGGTGCCGAGCTGGTCGACCTCGAATCTGGCGAGCCGATGATCGTGTCACTCCCGGTGGTCGGGGAGGTCGGCCCGGGTTCCCGGACACCGACGCGACTGCAACCGCGTCAGGCGGTGCGCGTCGAGACCGGCGCGCCGATGCCGACGCTCGCCGACGCCGTGGTGCCGCTCCGCTGGACCGACGGCGGCGATCAGAAGGTCAAGATCGGGCACGGCGTGGAGAGCGGCAACTACGTCCGCCGGGTCGGTGACGACGTCCAGCCGGGTGATGTCGCAGTACGCGCGGGATCGATCATCGGTCCGGCCCAGGTGGGTCTCCTCGCTGCCGTGGGCCAGGCGCGGGTGATGGTCCACCCCCGGCCGCGACTGTCGGTCATCTCGGTGGGCAGCGAGCTCGTCGACATCGATCGCACGCCCGGACCCGGTCAGATCTACGACGTCAACAGCTACGCGCTGGCGGCCGCCGCCCGTGACGCCGGCGCCGACGTGAACCGGGTGGGCATCGCCGAGCGCGAGGCATCGCGGATGCGTGAGGTCGTGGAGGCGCAGCTGATCCGCTCGGAGATCGTGGTGATCTGCGGCGCCGTCGGTGGGAGTGCGTCCACGGCCGTCGCCGACGCGCTCGCCGATCTCGGCGATCTGGAGATCGCACGCGTGGCCATGCATCCCGGCTCGGTCCAGGGTTTCGGCCGCCTCGGTCGTGACGAGGTGCCGACGTTCCTGCTCCCCGCGAACCCGGTGAGCGCATTGGTGACCTTCGAGGTGATGGTCCGCCCGCTCATCCGGATCGCGCTGGGCAAACGGCAGCCGATGCGTCGGATCATCAAGGCGCGCACCATCGGACCGATCGCATCGGTCCGCGGTCGCAAGGGCTACCTGCGTGGGCAGCTGATGCGCGACGAACGGTCGGGCGACTACCTTGTCCAGGTACTCGGGGCGTCACCGACCGGATCGTCGCACCTGCTCGCCGAACTCGCCGAGGCGAACTGTCTGATCATGGTCGACCCCGAGGTCGAGGAGATGGGTACGGGCGACGAGGTGGAGGTGGCCTTCCTCGCGCAACGCGGGTGAGGCTCCGTTGGTTGAGTCGGCACCGAGCGCAGCCGCCGGGCCGAGCAAGCGACGAAGGAGCGCCACGAGGTCGAGGCGCCGAGTCGAAGCCACTCCGGCGCGAGATCCAGGTCTCATGCCGCTGCCACTGTGACAGCGCATAAACTCCTTCTCGTGTTCAGGTGGTTGAGCGGCAATCAGGGAAGCCCGGGATGGCCGGCAACTCTCGGGCCGCTGCGGACCCGGACCGGGTCGGTCTCCCTGCGGCCGGTGAAAATGCGGGACGCCAAGACGTGGAGCGAGTTGCGGATCCGCAACCAGAACGCCCTGCTGCCGTGGGAACCGACCGGTGTGGGGAGCTGGGCCGAACGCCATCAGCCCGGGTCGTGGCCGCCGCTGTTCGCGGTGCTGAAGTCCGAGGCGAAGCGAGGTGCGTTGCTCCCGTTCGTCATCGAGCTCGACGGCCGCTACGTCGGGCAGCTGACCGTGGGAAACATCCAGCGTGGAGCCGTCCGGACCGCGTGGATCGGCTATTGGGTGGATTCGGCCGTCGCCGGCAACGGCATCGCGACCGCCGCGGTCGCTCTCGGAGTCGATCACTGCTTTGGGGCCGTCGGCCTGCATCGGCTCGACGCGACGGTGCAACCGACCAACGAGGCATCGCAGAAGGTGTTGACCAACATCGGATTCCGGCAAGAGGGCCTACTGCTCCGCTACATGGACGTCAACAAACGCTGGCGCGACCACATGCTGTTCGCGCTCACCGCCGAAGAAGTGGTGGGCAGCGCGGCCGAGGCCCTCGTCCGGGCGGGCCGCGCGTCGTTCCAATGATCCTCTGACCACCTGCCCGCACCCGCGGTGACGACGCGTCAGCGGCCGGTCTCGACGGGGAAGTCCCGGGCGCGCATCTCGGATTCGATGGCTGCTCGGGTGCGGAGATAGGAACTGGTCCGAATGGAGTCGTCGGCCGTGTACAGCGAGGGCAGGAAGGTCGAACCGCGCTGATCCCGGTGCGCGCCATCGGCACCCGCGCGCAACAGGATGAGGCAGTGGTCGATGTTGAGCACATCGGCCGCGGTGAACAGCGGCGTACGCCCGGCGAGGGGTTGCACCGAGTCGAGGTCGGCGCCGCGGTCTATCAGCAGACGCAACGCGTCGCCGCGACGATGACGGACCGCGGTGTGGACGACGTTGCCGCCGATCCGGTCGGACGCCTCGATGAGCCCGGAGTCGAACTCGACGATGGTGCGGAAGGCATCGAACCGGTCGAGCAGCACGCTGTAGGCGACGGCGTTGTACCGTCCGGCGCCCGGTAGGTGCGGATCGGCGCCTGCCCGGAGCAGGGCGCCCACGGCCGTGGGTGGCCCGAACTCCACCGCCCACTGCAGTGGCGTGATGTCGACGCGGCGCGGGTCGGTGTCCGGATCGCCCCCGAGTTCGTCGAGGTCGGCGCCCGTGGCGACCAGGGATTCGATCTGCGCCTGGTCGTCTCGCCGGGCGGCGTCGAGCAATCGAACGGTGGGGGCGGTGAAGTAGTCGGCCGCGTCCACGCGCGTCGAGACGACGTCGGCGATCCACCCGCACCCGGCGACCACGCACGCCGACATCGCTGTCGCGACCAACGCCACGAGTCTTCTCATCCGCACCTCGTCCTCCGCACCACGCCGCTCGTCACCACGCCTGTCGCCCCGATGTCCGATTTTCACGGTAGACCGGGTCGCCGCGCCGACGCATAGGCTCTCGTCCATGACTGAGCACATCGACGAACTGGAGATCGTCGTCCGCGGCCACGCTCGCGGGCGGTATCGGCCCGAGCGCGGGATCATCCACCTCGTGGTGCGGGTGGACGGTGCCGACAAACCCGCCGTCTACGCACGCGCGGTCGAGGTCCATGCGGACCTGACGCGGGCGCTGACCGGCCACGAGTCGGCCGGCGCGGTGACCCGATGGTCCGCGGACTCGGTGCGGGTGTACTCCCACCGGCCGTACTCGGAGACGGGCGAGCGGCGAGAACTGGTGTACAACACCCGTATTCGGATCGAAGCCGAGTTCGTCGACTTCGAGAGGCTGTCGGAGTTCATCGATATCTGGGCGTCGGTCGACGCCGTCGAGATCGGTGACGTCGACTGGGACCTGCGCGAGGAGACCCGGCGTGAACGCGAGCGAGAGTTGCGTCGTGCCGCGGTCGACGACGCGATGCTCAAGGCGCAGGCCTATTCCGACGCGGTGGGACGGGGACCGGTGACACCTGTGCTCCTGTCCGACCCGGACATGGCCGCGCGGGTGCCGGCGTCACCGCGTCGGGCCATGCCGATGGCGGTCGCGGCCGGTCCATCGGCCTCTTCGTCGCTGGAACTGCGGACCGACGACATCGAGATCGCAGTCGCTGTGGACGCCCGGTTTCGGGCTCGCTGACTCCTGCCGCGCCGGTGTTGCTGAGAGGCGCGTGTGAAACCGAGCCGATTCGCCGGTGTCCCGGCGCGTCTACCCGGGGGTGACGTCCCGTCGCCCTAGATTGTGGAATGGCCTCGTGTGACCAGAGTGAATGAAGGGAGAGTCGCATGCCCAACTCCGTACTGTGGGTCTGTCTCGTCGCGGTCTGGCTCTTCGTGCTGGTCCCGATGGTCATCAAGGGCCGTCCGCAGATCCTGAAGTCGACCGACGCGGCGCGCAAGACGCGACTGCTGCACCGTGGTGGGTCGCGCGCCACGACCGCATCGGGGAACCGGCGCCGCTCGTCGGCTCGTCACCCGCACGATCCGTCGTGGAAATCCTCGCGCCGTAGCGCCACCGCGACGCTCGAGGCCGAGACCGAGGACGACGCGGACGCCGAGGAGACCACGTCCTCGACCCGGGTACGACGCGCCGGAAGCGCCAAGGTCGAGAAGCCGACGGTCGAATCCCTGGACGACGAGAAGATCGACGACGAGTCCGAGGACTCGGACATCGACGCCGAGATCGACGAGCCCGGCGCCGCCGAAGGCGACGCGATCGCTGAGGACGAGGCGGACAGCACCGCCGAGGCCGCCGAGCACGACGACACCGACGAGTTCGTGGACGTCGCGGACGACGACTTCGTCGATGCCGACAGCGAGTACGAGGACGACCTCGACGACGACGGCGAGGACGCTGAATACGACGACGCCGAGTACGAGGACGCCGAGTACGAGGACGCCACAGACGATCTCGACGAGGACGAGTACGACGACTATGCCCGCGGCTCGCGGCGCGACGATCGCGCCGAGGCGCCGGTTGCAGAGTCTGCGACTGACGGAAACGATGTCGACGAGATCGAGGACAGCCGCCCGGCGGCGCGTTCGTCGAGCAGTCGGCGGTCCGGCCGGAGCGTCTACTCGTCGGAGAGGGAACGCGAACTCAAGTACCGCGAACGTCAGCGGGTCACGTTGGGGCTGTTCGTGTTGGTGCTCTTGGCGGTCGTGGCCGGGTTCGTCGTGGGGATGCCCGGCTGGGTGGCCACCGGCGTGCTCGGGCTGCTTCTGGTCGGCTACCTCGCGTACCTGCGTCGTGCGGTGAAGACCGAGCAGCAGATCCGGGCACAGCGCCTCGCGCGGGCCAAGCGGTCGGCGCGTGCCGAGGAGGAGCGTCGTCGACGTGCCGCTGCGGTACCGGAGTTCGCCGCCGCACCGCCCCCTCCGCGGCTTCGACGACCGGGTGGCGCAACGGTTCTCGAGATCGACGACGAGGATCCGGTGTTCGACCACATCCCGCCGTTCCAGCGTCGTCGCATGGACCGCGAAGACCTGCAGTACCGCCGCGTCGGCTGATCTACGCAACTTTCGGCGGTGGGGGGTGGCAGGGCGCAACCCACCCACGAAAGTTGGTGGTTATTTTTTGGAGTGGGGGTTTACGGGGGGATAACA